>JBFGUI010000124.1:0-10964 GCA_041565695.1 Kiloniellaceae bacterium | reverse complement strand
GCCGGTCGAGGTGGTCGACACCACGGCGGCGGGCGATGCCTTCGTCGGCGGCTTCGCCGCGGCGCTCGACGCGGACTGCGAGATGGCCGACTGCCTGGCCTGGGGCGTGGTCAGCGGCGGGCTCGCCTGCCGCAGGCTGGGCGCCCAGACCAGTCTGCCGTCACGCGCCGAGATCCTGGCCGCCCTCGAGGGCTACCGCGCTTAGCGACTTTGCGGTCCGTTCAGTTCCGCGACCACATCGGCGTAGGTGGTGAGCGCCGCACGCCCCCCGGGCGAGAGGTCGTAGATGCCGCGCTCGACCCGCTGGAACCAGCCGTAGACGTCGCGCTGCAGGATTGGACCGGCGGCGGCGACGCCGATCTCCGCCGCGATCACGGCGGCTTTGGTGGGGCCCCGCGCGTCGATGAGGGCGGCGCAGCGCAGGGCGTTCTGGCGGTAGGCGGTGACGATCGGCCGGCGCGTCTGGCCGCCGGTGTTGGGGTCGCCGACCCGCTGGGCGAACTCGCGCAGCAGCAGGGCCCGGCGCTTGCGGCTGGGGCGCGGCCGGTAGGGCAGGGGGTCGAGCAGCGGCTCCACCAGGGCCCGGTCCGGATGGACCATGAGGAGGCCGAGGCCTAGGCGGCGGCAGAGCTTCAGCACCGGCTTGCGGTCACGCCGCCAGGCGGCGGGGCGGGCCGGGGCGGCGAAGGCAAGGTAGACCTGCTCGCTCATCACCAGGCGGTCGACGCCCTGCAGCAGCAGGGGCAGGTTGAAGCTCTTTTTCAGCTCGACGATGACCGGCGGCTCTTCGCCGCGCCGGGCCACCAGGTCGCAGCCCCGTATTTCGGCCTTCACGGCGTAGCCCTGGCCCTCCAGGAAGGCCTTGACCGGTTCGTAGAGATCTTCTTCGCGGGCGGCAGTCACGCCCGCGAGTCTAGCCGCTCAAACGGAGTCTAGGCCAGCGCCCGGCGGTTCCAGGGCATGGTGGCCAGGAGGCTCGCCATGGCGCAGGTGCCGGAGACGCCGGAGAAGGTAAGGCCGGCGCCGACGAAGCCGGAGAGCAGGAAGAACCACGGCGAGACGGCGAAGCCGAGGATCACGCCGATCAGCACCATCGAGCCGGCGGTGATCTGGACCTGGCGCTGCAGGGAGATCGGCATCTTGCGGTTCACCACGGTCTGCAGCCCGGCCTTCTTCCAGCCCGCGAGACCCTGGTCAAGGGCGTAGACCTCGGCGAAGGCGGTGCCGAGGATCTTCGGCGCGGCCTCGGCGGTGCGGGCACCGCTGGCGCAGTGGAAGATGGCAATCTTGCCCTTGTCCCCCGGGAAGTCGGCGGGATTGAAGCCGGAAAGCGGCACATGATGCGCGCCGGGCACGTGCTCGCGGGCGAACTCGTCGCTCTCGCGGATGTCGACCAGGATGGCCTTGCCGCTGTCCAGCAGGGCTTTGGCCTTCGGGGCGTCGATCTTGTTCAGGGCGGACATGGGACGGGGACTCCTGATGGTTATTCGGCCTCTGCCATTTGCCTGGCAGGCTGGCAGTAGAGTTCGTGCAGCAGGGTGATGATGGCGCGGGCCTCGCGGCCGGTCAGGCGGTAGTGCATCGTCCGCCCCTCGCGGCGCGCCTTCACCAGCCCGTCCTTGCGCAGCAGCGCCAGCTGCTGCGAGACGGCGGCCTGGCGCAGGCCGAGATCGTCGGCCAGCTCGCCCACGGTCTTCTCCCCGTCGGCCAGGTGGCAGAGCAGGAGAAGGCGGTTCTCGCTGGACAGCGCCTTCATCAGGTCGGCGGCCTGTCGGGCCGACGCCTGCAGATCATTCATATTCATAAGTGCGAATATATGAATGTGCCAAGCCCTTGTCAAGAAGGCGTGACGATGCAAGCGACCTCGCCCGCGATCAGCGGGGCAGGGGCAGATCCAGTTCCGCCACCACCGGCAGGTGATCCGAGGCCGGCCGCGCTTCCCGAACCGCCCAGGAGCGGGTCAGCAGGTGGCCCGGCCGGCACCAGACCCGGTCCAACGCGAAAAGGGGCAACCGGGCGGGAAAGCTGGCCTGGCCGGAGCGGGCCTCGAACAGTTCGGCGAGATCGCGATAGGCCCGGCCGGGCAGGCACCACTCGTTGAAGTCGCCCAGCAGCAGGAGGGGCATCGAGAGGTCGGCGCAGACGATCTCGCGCAGCGCCTTCAGCTGGTGGCGCCGCTCGCCGCGGCGCAGCCCCAGGTGCGTGGCGATGATGCGCAGCGTTGCTGTCGGCAGGCGGGTGCGCGCCGTCATCACCTTGCGCGGCTCGCGCCCCGGCACGGAGATGTCGTGCACTTCCCTGTCTTGCAGGGGAAAGCGGCTGGCCAGGATCTGACCGTAGCGGCCGTCGGCGCCGGAAATGGACCAGGCGTCGTGGCCGTGGTCGCCGACCGCGGCGCGCAGGCTGTCGTGAACCGCCACGGCGTCTTCCGACGGGCGGCGCGAATCGACCTCCTGAAAGGCGGCGATGTCCGGTGCCAGGGCGCGCACCTGCGCGCCGACCCGCGCCACGTCGTGGCGACCGTCGGTGCCGACGCAGGCATGCACGTTCCAGGTCAGTACGCGCAGCCGCGACTCGCCGGGGGCAGCCGGATCAGGCATTGCCGCGCGCGCGCAGCCGGGACGCCAGGCTTTGCATGCCGAGCGACAGCCCGAGCCAACCCAGGACCAGCAGACCGAGAAGCGCCAGCTGCCGGGGCTCCGGGTCGCTCAGCACCTGGCCCAGCTGATTGCCGAGCAGCGTGATGACGAGAATGCCCGGCGCCATGCCGAGGAAAGTGCCGGCCATATAGTCCGAGAACCGTACCTGGCTTGCGCCGGCGGCGAGATTGATAAAGGTGAAGGGGGCGATCGGCAGCATGCGCAGCGCCGCGACCGAAACGATCCCGCGCCGCGACAGGGCGCGGGTCACGCGGTTGATGCGCGGACCGGCGATGTTGCGCAGCGGCTGGGCGCCGGCGGCCCGGCCGATGCCGTAGGTCAGGGCGGCGCTCGCCAGCGAGGCGCCCAGGGCGTAGCCGAAAGCGGGCAGCGGCGCGAACATCAGGCCAGTCATGACGATCAGCACGGTGACGGGAAAGACCACAAGGCCGCCGAGGAGGTAGGCCGCGAGCAGCAGCAGCGGCATCCAGAAGTCACCGCCCAGGGCCTGCAGCTGCTGCATCAAGGCGCGCGGATCGGTCAGCTCGGCCAGGGGCGTGTAGCGCCACAGCGCGACGAGGGCCAGCAGCAGGCCGCCGGCGGCGGCCAGCTTGACGAAACGGGAAACCGGCGGCGCGCCGCTGTGGCCGCCGAACATGTCGCCGACGAATTCCGGGGTGGCGATCGGCCGTTCCGGATCGGCGATCTGCCCGACCGTGCGGCTGAGCTCGTTGTCGGGTGTGCCGCTGAGGTCGATCGGCTGCAGGCTGCGTGGCCGGTCGGCGAAGCACTCGACCAGCGCAAAGAGCGACTCGTTCTCCGCCAGGCCTTGCTCGATCTCTTCGGGCTGACAGCCGAGGTGTTCTGCGAGAAGACGATTGCGCAGGCCGAGGATCGTCGCGCGCTCCCTGTCGTTCCGTGCCTCGAGCGCCAGGTCGCATTCCGTGTCCATGCCCATGGAACGGTTGTTGAGATTGGCCGATCCGACCCGCAGCAGCCGGTCGTCGACGATCATCAGCTTGGCGTGAACCATAACACCTTCGCCGGTATCGTCGTCGGGTAGGGCCGGAAAGACCAGCCGGACGCGATCGGCCACGCCGGCCTTGCGCAGACGATCCATAAAACGCCGCCGGCCGGCATTCATCGAGCGTTCTTCGAGCCAGCTCTGGTGCACGTTGGGCGCCACGATCAGCACTTCCAGATCGGGGCGTTCTTGAAGGCGATCGACGAGGGCGCCGCAGACGCTTTCCGTGGTGAGGAACTGGTTCTCGATATAGATGGTGCGTTCTGCGCCAGCAATGGAGCGCAGGAACAGCTGCTCCACCTCGCGCACCTCCGATTCCCCGTCGTAGCGCGGCAGGGTGCGGGCGATGCCCACCCGCGTGTCGGTGAAATCGGGCTCGAAGGCGTCCGGCCAGGGGTCGCCTTCGGCGGCCGGCGGTGACGGGGTTTCGCAGGCGGCGCGTTCCCAGCGCCGGCGCACCAGTTCGGCCAGGGCCAGCGCCGCCTCGCCGTCCACCATCATCTGGATGTCGTGGAATGGACGATAGCTCGCGCCCCCCGGATCGCGGCGCCGAGAATTGTCCATGCTGTGGTCCGAGGAATCCCAGCGGCGGATGGCCAGATCGAGGCCGCCGGAAAACGCCAGCGCGTCATCGACGACGATGACCTTCTGATGATGACTGGCTCCAAGCGGCAGCACGTCATCGAGGCAGACCGAGATCTGCAGCGGGGTCGATCAGTCCAGCTTCACCGCCGGCAGGGGCTCGCGCTCCAGGGCGTAGAGCATCGAGTAGTCCCACAGAAGCAGGTGGATCTTGAGCTCCGGACGTCGTGCGACCAGCGCGCCGAGGAAGGCGCCGAACTCGACCGGCAGGTCGTCATCCTTTTCGCCGTCGGGTCCGATCAGCGGCGTGCGGCTGTCGATGTCCCAGCCGACGACAAAGACGCTGCGCCGCGCCGACAGCAGCGCGGCACGCAGCGCCGCATAGTAGTTGGCTGCGTCGATCAGGACCTTGGCGCGCGCGCAGTCTGCAACACGCCAGCAGGTCCGCTCTTCCTGCAGGATGGGGCCGGAGGAGTCGGTCATAACACCCATAACATAGGATTTGTCGGCGGTATCGAAAGGGGCGCGCCGGGATTTGCCCTGTGGCAGCCAGGTGCCGCGAAGGTGGCGGCCAGAAAAAAGGGGCCGGTAGAAACCGGCCCCAAGAGAGGTCAATGAAGCAAAGGTGATTAGAAGTCCATGCCGCCCATGCCCGCACCGGCCGGCATCGCCGGCTCCTTCTTCTCGGGCTTCTCGGCAACCATGGCCTCGGTGGTGATCAGCAGGCCGGCCACCGAGGCGGCGTCCTGCAGGGCGGCACGCACGACCTTGGTCGGATCGATCACGCCGTCCTTCACCAGGTTGGTGAACTTGCCGGTCTGGGCGTTGAAGCCCCACTGGACGTCCTTGTTCTCGAGGATCTTGCCGACCACGACGGAGCCGTCGGTACCGGCGTTCTCCGCGATCTGGCGCAGCGGAGCCTCGAGGGCCTTGCGCACGATGCGGATGCCGACCTTCTGGTCGTCGTTCTCGGCCTCGAGCTTCTCCAGCTTGGCCGCGGCGCGCAGCAGCGCGGTGCCGCCGCCCGGCACGATGCCTTCCTCGACCGCGGCGCGGGTCGCGTGGAGGGCGTCGTCGACGCGGTCCTTGCGCTCCTTCACCTCGACCTCGGTGGCGCCGCCGACGCGGATCACCGCCACACCGCCGGCCAGCTTGGCCAGGCGCTCCTGCAGCTTCTCGCGGTCGTAGTCCGAGGTGGTCTCCTCGATCTGCGCCTTGATCTGGTTGCAGCGGGCAGTGATGTCGGCCTTCTTGCCGGCGCCGTTGACCACGGTGGTCTCATCCTTGGTGATGATGACCCGCTTGGCGCGGCCCAGCATGTCGAGGGTGACGTTCTCCAGCTTGATGCCGACATCTTCGGAGACCGCCGTACCGCCGGTCAGGATGGCGATGTCCTGCAGCATGGCCTTGCGGCGATCGCCGAAGCCCGGGGCCTTGACGGCCGCGACCTTGAGGCCGCCACGCAGGCGGTTGACCACCAGGGTCGCCAGGGCCTCGCCCTCGACGTCCTCGGCGATGACGAGCAGCGGCTTGCCGGACTGCACCACGGCTTCCAGCAGCGGCAGCATGGACTGCAGGCCGGAGAGCTTCTTCTCGAAGATCAGGATGTAGGGGTCGTCGAGGACCGCCTGCATCTTGTCGGCGTCGGTGACGAAGTAGGGCGAGAGGTAGCCGCGGTCGAACTGCATGCCCTCGACGACCTCCAGTTCGGTCTCGAGCGACTTGGCCTCCTCGACGGTGATCACACCCTCGTTGCCGACCCGCTCCATGGCCTCGGCCAGCATCGCGCCGATCTCGGAGTCGCCGTTGGCGGAAATCGTGCCGACCTGGGCGATCTCGGAATTGGCGCTGATCTTGCGCGAGCGCTTCTTCAGGTCCTCGACCACGGCGCTGACGGCGAGGTCGATGCCGCGCTTGAGGTCCATGGGGTTCATGCCGGCGGCCACCGACTTGACGCCCTCGCGCACGATGGCCTGGGCCAGCACGGTGGCGGTGGTGGTACCGTCGCCGGCCACGTCACTGGTCTTGGAGGCGACCTCCTTGACCATCTGGGCGCCCATGTTCTCGAACTTGTCCTTCAGTTCGATGTCCTTGGCGACGGTGACGCCGTCCTTGGTGACGCGCGGGGCGCCGAACGACTTGTCGAGCACCACGTTGCGGCCCTTGGGGCCCAGGGTCACCTTGACCGCATCGGCCAGAATGTCGACGCCGCGCAGCATGCGCTCGCGGGCATCGGCGGAAAACTTGACGTCTTTCGCGGACATGATCGCTATCTCCTAAGTCCCTCGGTCCGTTCAGGCGGCCTTCTTGGCGGACTTGGTCTTTTCAAGCACGCCCATGATGTCGGACTCCTTCATGATCAACAGGTCTTGCCCGTCGATCTTCACCTCGGTGCCCGACCACTTGCCGAACAGCACGACGTCGCCGACCTTGACGTCCAGGGCGACCAGCTCGCCCTTCTCGTTGTGGGCGCCGGGACCGACAGCCACGACCTCGCCCTGGCTGGGCTTTTCCTTCGCCGTGTCGGGAATGATGATGCCACCGGCCGTCTTCTCGTCCTCTTCGACGCGGCGGATCACGACGCGGTCATGCAAAGGTCTGAATTTCATGGGTTTTTCCCCTGTAATCTCTGCCTGTTCAGGTTAGCACTCTCATCTCGGGAGTGCTAAATCGAGCCCGATTTAATCAGTTTTCCGGGTCCTTTCAAGACATCTCGTCAGACTTTTTTTCGAGCCGCGGCTGCGTTGGTCGTCTTAGACCCGAAATCCGCTGAAAACCGCGGCGCAGCTGGCGCAGACGGTCAGCGTTGGCGCCGTGTGATGGCAACAGCGACGGTGGCTTCGTTGCCCCTGGTACAGCTATCGGTCACGGTGATCACGGCTGAAGCATCCTGCCAGGTCGCGACGCCGCCGGTGATGCTCTGGGGCGCACCGTGGTCGCGGGTATAGTCCTTCACGGCATTGCGGTAGAAATCGGCACAGCGTACCGCGCCGCCGCCGGCCAGGACCGCGAACATCTGGATGGTCTCCAGGCCGTTCTGCTCGCCGAATATGGCCAAAACCTGGAAACCCGTGCTGAGAAAGCGGCGGTCGAAATAGCGCAGGCAGTCCTGTCGATCGCAGTCGCGGGTCCGCTCGGCGCGGGGCTCAGAGGCCAGGGCTTCTTCGATGGTCATGCCCAACCTGAGGTTTTGGTGTCCCTCGATCGGGCGACCCTGGGCTGCAACCGGCATGCCCAGCAGGCAAACCATGGCCGCAGCCGCATAGATTCTCTGCAATTTCAGGGTGCTCCCGTTGTCCCCGGGCGGTTCGACCGAGGCAGCGAAAGACTCTAGACCCTAAATGCCGGGGCATAAAGCGGACTGTGGTGGTGCGACTCGCTGGCGGCGACTACGGCGGCCCTGCCGTGCGGTGGCTATCCCTTGGTCTGGGCGACGGCTTCGAAGAGAATGTTGATCATCCCCTCCTGGCCGATCCTGCAATTTCTCAGGAGGGTGAGGTTGGCTTGCGGCGAGGACCAGACCCAGGTCTCGCTGCTCAGCGGCAGGGTTTCGCCATGGGCGGCGGTGTAGAAGGCCGCAAGCTGGGCGGCGAGCCGCAGGCAGCGGTTGTCGCCGGGCTGGACCGCCATGGTGACCACGATCAGGTCGAGCCGTTCGGCGTCGTTGAAGCGGGCGGAAACATCGATCTCGGCGCTGGCGAAGCGCTGGTCGGCGTAGTGCAGACAGGCGGTGCCATCGCAGTCGCGGCGTTCGGCCCGGGGCTCCGCCGCCAGCGCCTCGCCCAGGGTCATGCCCAGCTTCCAGTTCTCGTGCCCCTCGATCGGCCTGGTTTCGCCCAGGGCCGCGGCGGGCGCCAGACCGAGCAGACAGACCACTACGCCTGCCAGCCCGCGAAGGCCTTGCCTCATACCCGTCCTTTCCTCTCTGCCGGTCTCGCCGCGCCAGTCTAGCGGGGCCTGCCGGGGGGCGCCACGGCCTCTGCCTCAGGCCGGGATGATGGCGCCCTTGGTGGCGATCACCCGCGCCGCCAGGCGGTGCCCGGCCGCGGCCGCGGCCGCGGGGTCGGCACCGCCGAGGCGGGCCGCCAGGTAGGCGCCGTTGAAGGAATCCCCGGCGGCGGTGGTGTCGACCGGCCGCGCAACCCGCGCGCCGGCAACCCTCTGCGCCGCGCCGTCCCTGGCGCTGACCAGGCAGGGCTCGGCGCCGCACTTGACCACGACCTCCGTCACCCCCAGGCCATGCAGCCGTCCGGCCGTCGCCTCGGCGGAGCGGTCGCCGAACAGGGCGGCCTCGTCATCGAAGGTCGGCAGGGCGAGGTCGGCGAGGCCCAGCACCCGAATGACGGCCTGCTGCGCTTCGGCCCGGTCGCGCCACAGGCGCGGGCGGTAGTTGGTGTCGAAGGCGATGCGGCCGCCGGCCTGCCGCAGCGCCTGCAGCAGGGCGAAGAGGCGTTCGCGGCTCGCTTCGTCGAGGATGCCGAGGGTGATGCCGGATAGGTATACGAGGTCGAAACCCTGAAGCCCGGCGGCGAGGGTCGCGGCCTGTTCGGCGCGGAACAGCTCGCGGGCGGCCGCCGCACTGCGCCAGTAGTGGAAGGTCCGCTCGCCGGCGGCGTCGGTGCGGATGATGTAGAGCCCGGGCAGCTTGCCCGGCAGCCGGAAGACGAGCCCCGTCGCAAGGCCCTCGGCCGTCCAGGCCTGCAGCATCTCGGCGCTGAAGGGATCGTCGCCGAGGGCGGTGACGTAGTGAACCTCGGCCGCGGTGCCGTTGGCCGCCAGGCTGCGGGCCAGGTAGACGGCGGTGTTCAGGGTGTCACCCCCGAAGGTGCGCCGCATGCCGCCGCTGCCGCCGGCCTCGGCGCTCTCGGAGAGCTCGATCATGCACTCGCCGATGCTCGCGATGCGCAGCATGCCCCGCTCCCCCTCATGGTGCTGCCCGCTTCCTGCGGCCCGGAAGCCGCGCCGAGCGCGGCGGCCGAGACAGCCAATAGCGGCTGTCTCTCCGCTCCGCAAGCCTTAGCGGGACTGCTCAGGCGGCATCTCTGGTCAGGCGGCGTTGCTGGCGCCGCGCTGCCGGGCGGCCTGGGCAAGTCGGCTGCGTCCCAGGGCGATGGCCCGGCGCAGGTCCGCCAGGCTGAGGCCGTCGCGCCGCAGCACGGCATGGATCAGCGGATCCTGCTGCAGCTCTTGCAGGCAGGGCTCGCCGAGGATCCAGTCGCGGGCCGCCGGCTCGCGGGTGGTCGGGGACGGAACATCTTCGACTGCGCCGGGCCAGGATTCCCCGCCGGGGATGGCGGCTGCGCGCTGCGACAAGGGGGCCATGCGTCTGACGATCATAAAGGCTGCCTTTCCGGATGCTCCCAGTTCTGCTGGGTGAAGTTGAAGGGCGGAACTTCCCCATTGCTCCCCGCAACATATTGGCGCCTTGGCATGAGAATGATCTGACTAAATTGTGACATTCCGGCCAAAGCGGCGGCTCTTTGGGGGCAGCGGCCGGCCGCCGGCGCGCTGTGACGAGATTGTCACGCGGCGCACATTCCGCTCTCACATTCGCCCGTTGGTCTCGGCCCCTTGGCGGTTGGCTCGCGATCGCCATCCGGCCGTTCTGCGATGCGGCCGGTGGTCCTTCGGAGCGGCGCCGGCCGACGACGGCACCGAGGTACGCGAGGATCCGGTCTGCACCCCCTAAAACCGGAGCCGGCCGGGCCGACCCGCCCGGCCGTCAAAACCTCGGGGCTCGCCACAGCCGCCTCGCCTCACAGTGGTTCAAGATCCCTGGCCGACTCAAAGCCGGGCCCCTGTGGCCCGGCCTTCTTTTCGGCCGCTGCTTTTCCCCTTTCGGGCGCCCGAAAGGGCGGCACTTTGAACTGGCGCTTCTGTTTGATCGTGGTAGCGTACTCGCTTGTGCGCAGCGGTTGCGGGCGGCTTTGCGCCTGCGCGCTGCACCGCGAAACGCAGCGAAAAACAAGAACTCAGGCGAGGCATCTTCATGTTACGCAAAATCACGGCCGCAGCGGCGGCCCTGGTGGTTTCCACCTCCTTGGCGAGCGCGGCAGAGGTCAATCCCGCCGTCGTCTTCGACATGGGCGGCAAGTTCGACAAGTCCTTCAATGAGGGCGTGTTCAACGGCGTTGAGCGCTTCAAGAAGGAAACCGGCATCGAGTACCGCGAGTTCGAGGTCACCAACGAGACCCAGCGCGAGCAGGCGCTGAGGCGCATGGCCCAGCGCGGCGCCAACCCCGTGATCGGCGTGGGCTTTGCCCAGGCCCCGGCGCTGGAGAAGGTGGCCAAGGAGTTTCCCGACACCCGCTTTGCCATCATCGATGCGGTGGTCGACCTGCCGAACGTGCGCTCCATCGTGTTCAAGGAGCACGAGGGCTCCTTCCTGGTCGGCATGATCGCGGCCATGAAGTCTGGCAGCGGCAAGGTCGGCTTCGTCGGCGGCATGGACATCCCGCTGATCCGCAAGTTCGCCTGCGGCTACGAGCAGGGTGCCAAGTACGTCAACGCCGGCACCGAAGTGGTGCAGAACATGACCGGGACGACGCCGTCGGCCTGGAATGATCCGACCCGCGGCTCGGAGCTGGCCAAGAGCCAGTTCGACCGGGGCGTCGACGTGATCTACGCGGCGGCCGGCGGCACCGGTGTCGGCGTCTACCAGACCGCCGAGGACAGTGGAAAGTTCGCCATCGGCGTCGACTCCAACCAGAACTACCTGC
>JBFGUI010000123.1:0-10974 GCA_041565695.1 Kiloniellaceae bacterium | reverse complement strand
TAGACGTTATGGGTCAGGTGGTCGATGTAGGTGAGGCCGGCGCCCTTGGGATGCTGGTCGACGCCGGGCAGCGGCTTGAAATCGACGTCGTAGATCGAGCCGTTGTCGCCGTAGCGGTCCACCAGGTAGATCAGCGAATCGCCGATGCCCTTCAAAGCCGGGATATTGAGCTCCATGGGTCCGGCCGTCGACTCGACGACCCAGCCGCCCAGTTGCCGGGCCCGCTTGCAGGCGGCCCCGGCGTCCTTGACCCGGAAGGCGATGGCGCAGACCGAGGGGCCGTGCAGCATGGTGAAGGACTGCGGAAAGCCCTCGCGCTCGGCGTTGAGGATGAAGTTCACGTCGCCCTGGCGGTAGAGCGTAACGTCCTTGGAGCGGTGCCGGGCGATGGCGGTAAAGCCCATGGTCTCGAACAGCCGCCCCAGGGCCTCCGGGTCGGGAGAAGCGAACTCGACGAACTCGAAGCCGTCGGTCTGCATGGGGTTCTCCCAGTGACCGCCCGCCTCCTGCCCGCTCTGATGGTTCAGCGACTTTGCAGCGTCCGACATGTCTCAAATCCCTATGCCTGGCGCGGGGGCATGCCCCACGCTCCTGCCACATCCAAAGCCGTTCCCTGAAACGCAACTGTTAGATAGAGCGCCGACTTGTAACCATCAATGCCCTCGCCGCGTTGCCCGGAGAGGCGCCGCGCGCAGCACCCGGTGCCGGCGCGCTGGTGTCGCTTGCCCCAATGGTACGGCGCAACGGGGCCGCTCCGCAATGCCCGCATGCCGTGTTGCAGCGCAGCACGCGCCGGCGCGACAGGGCGCCCGGGACAAATCTTTCGTGGCCCCGGCGCGACGGCTTACGATATGATTCGGCGCGTCCGGAAAACCGTCCTTTCCTTGCTTTCTGCGCCGTCCATCGATTTGTGATTTTGTTAAATAGGTCAGTATAAATTACCTTTTTGTCTGGCACGGCCGGTGCAACCTTTCCTTGAAGCGGCCGTGGGCAGCGCCGTAACAGCAAGCAGGACCTCCGACGATGGCTTTGCAGGCGGTTTCCCTCGACGACAAATACGCGCTGGAGCGCGGCCGGGTCTTCCTCACCGGCACCCAGGCGCTGGTGCGCCTGCCGATGATGCAGCGCCAGCGCGATCTGGCGGCCGGCCTCAACACCGCGGCCTTCGTCACCGGCTACCGCGGCTCGCCGCTGGGCGGGGTCGACCAGCAGATGGCCCGCGCCGCGCCGTTCCTGCAGAAGCACCACATCCATTTCCAGCCCGGGGTCAACGAGGACCTCGCGGCCACCGCGATCTGGGGGACGCAGCAGACCGACCTGTTCGGCGACTCGAACTACGACGGCGTCTTCGCCATGTGGTACGCCAAGGGCCCCGGCGTCGACCGCTCCGGCGACGTCCTGCGCCACGGCAACATGGCCGGGTCCTCGCGGCACGGCGGCGTGCTGCTGCTGGCCGGCGACGACCACACCGCCAAGTCCTCCACCACCGCCCACCAGTGCGAGCTGAGCTTCATGGATCTCATGATCCCGGTGCTCAATCCGGCGGGCGTGCAGGAGTTCCTCGACCTCGGCCTCTACGGCTGGGCCATGAGCCGCTTTTCCGGCTGCTGGATCGGCTTCAAGACCATCGGCGAGACGGTTGATTCCTCGGCCAGCGTCGACATCGACCCGGCGCGCACCCGGATCGTGCTGCCGGAGGATTTCGAGATGCCGCCGGGCGGCCTGCATATCCGCTGGCCGGATTCCCCGCTGGAGCAGGAAGCGCGCCTGCACCGGCACAAGGTCTATGCCGCCCTCGCCTTTGCCCGCGCCAACAAGCTGGACAGGATGGTGATCGGCAACGGCAAGCGCCGTTTCGGCATCGTCACCGCCGGCAAGGCCTACCTCGACGTGCGCCAGGCGCTCGACGATCTGGGCATCGACGACAAGCGCGCCGCGGAGATCGGCCTTTCCGTCTACAAGGTCGCCATGTCCTGGCCGCTGGAGCGCGAGGGCATCCGCCGCTTCGCCGAGGGTCTCGACGAGATCCTGGTGGTCGAGGAAAAGCGCGCCATCATCGAGAACCAGGTGAAGGAGCAGCTCTATAACTGGCGTGCCGACGTGCGCCCGCGCGTCGTCGGCAAGTTCGACGAGGAGGGCGACTGGGTGCTGCCCTCGATCGGCGAGCTGACACCGGCGCGCATCGCCCGCACCATCGCCAAGCGCATCGCACGCTTCCACACCAGCGAGGACATCGAGCAGCGCCTGCGCTTCCTGGCCCAGAAGGAAAAGGCCATGGAGGCCGGCAAGACGCCCATGGCCCGCGTGCCTTACTTCTGCTCGGGCTGCCCGCACAACTCCTCCACCAAGGTGCCGGAAGGCAGCCGGGCGCTGGCCGGCATCGGCTGCCACTACATGGTGCAGTGGATGGACCGCAACACCGAGACCTTCACCCAGATGGGCGGCGAGGGCGTGCCCTGGCTCGGCCAGGCGCCCTTCTCGAAGACCCGGCACGTCTTCGCCAACCTGGGCGACGGCACCTATTTCCACTCCGGCATCCTGGCGATCCGAGCCGCCGTCGCCGCCGGCGTCAACATCACCTACAAGATCCTCTACAACGACGCCGTGGCCATGACCGGCGGCCAGCCGGTGGACGGCCCGCTGGACCCGGCGATGATCACCCGCCAGTGCGCCGCCGAGGGCGTGCAGCGCATCGTCGTGGTAACCGACGAGCCGGACAAGTACCCGCTGGGGGTCAACTGGGCGCCGGGCGTCACCGTCGAGCACCGCGACCGCCTGGACCATGTACAGAAGGAACTCCGCGAGACCGAGGGCGTCACCGTGCTGGTCTACGACCAGACCTGCGCCGCCGAGAAGCGCCGCCGGCGCAAGCGCGGCCGCTACCCCGACCCGCCGCGGCGCGCCTTCATCAACGAGCTGGTCTGCGAGGGCTGCGGCGACTGCTCGGTGAAGTCGAACTGCGTCTCCGTGGTCCCTGTGGAAACCGAGTTCGGGCGCAAGCGGGCCATCGACCAGTCGACCTGCAACAAGGATTTCTCCTGCCTCAAGGGCTTCTGCCCCAGTTTCGTCACCGTGCACGGCGGCAAGATCCGCAAGCAGGCCAAGGAGACGCCCGCACAAGGACAGGCCGGGCTCTGGGAGGCCCTGCCCGAACCGCAGGTGCCGGCCCTGGAGAAGCCCTACGGCATCGTCGTGACCGGCGTCGGCGGCACCGGCGTGGTCACCATCGGCGCGCTGCTCGGCATGGCCGCGCACCTGGAGGGCCGCGGCTGCTCGGTGCTCGACATGGCCGGCCTCGCCCAAAAGGGCGGCGCCGTGGTGAGCCACGTGCGCCTCGCCCCGCAGCCGGGCGACATCCATGCCGTGCGCATCTCCGCCGGCAGCGCCCGCCTGGTGCTGGGCTGCGACCTGGTGGTGGCGGCCGGCTACGAGGCGCTCTCCAAGATGGCGCCGGGCCGCACCCGCGCCGTCATCAACGACCACCAGGTGATGACCGGCGACTTCACGCGCAATCCGGACCTCGCCTTCCCCGGCGGGGAGATGCAGGCCCTCATCGCCGAGGCCAGCGGACCGGGCCAGGCCGACTTCCTCGACGCGACCCGTCTCGCCACCGCCCTGCTGGGCGATTCCATCGCCACCAACCTCTTCATGCTGGGCTATGCCTGGCAGAAGGGCCTGGTGCCGCTGTCCCGCGCGGCCATCGAGCAGGCGATCGAGCTGAACGCCGTCGCGGTCGCCGCCAACAAGGCCGCCTTCCTCTGGGGCCGCCGCGCGGCCCACGACCTGGCGGCGGTGGAAAAGGCCGCGGCGCCGCGCGCCGAGCCCGAGAGCCGGCACCTGTCGCAAAGCCTGGACGAAATGATCGCGCGGCGCGTCGGCTTCCTGACCGACTACCAGAACGCTGCCTACGGTGCGCGCTACAAGGCGCTGGTCGAGCGGGCGCGCCAGGCCGAGACGGAGAAAACCCCGGGCACCAGCGGCCTCGCCGAGGCGGTGGCGCGCTACTATTTCAAGCTCATGGCCGTGAAGGACGAGTATGAGGTCGCGCGGCTCTACAGTGGGCCGGAGTTCCGGCGCAGCCTGCGCGAACAGTTCGCCGGCGACTTCCGGCTCTCGGTCCACCTCGCCCCGCCGCTCTTTGCCCGCCGCGATCCCGAAACCGGTCAGCTGCAGAAGCAGGAGTACGGCACCTGGGTGCTCAGGGCGATGGGCGCCCTGTCGAGGCTCAGGGGCCTGCGCGGCACGCCCTTCGACATTTTCGGCTACAGCGCCGAGCGCCGCCTGGAGCGCAGGCTGATCGGCGACTACGAGGCGCTGCTGGAGGAGGTGCTGACCAAGCTGACGCCGGACAACCACGCCCTGGCGGTCGAGCTGGCTTCGATCCCTGAGAAGATCCGCGGCTTCGGCCACGTGAAGGAGGCCCATATCGCCAAGGCCAAGGCCTGCGAGGCCGAGCTGCTGGCCGCCTTCCGCGACCCCGCCCTGCGCCAGCGCTCGGCGGCGGAATAGCCGGGCAGCCAGAACGATCGTTCAGTCGGACGGGTCGTGATCCCCCGTCAGCCTTAGGACGTCTCAGCGGCGACCGACACCATGCGCCAGTCGTTGCCCGCTTCGAGGCGCATGAACCAGCGATAGCCTTCCAGGTCGCGCCAGGGCACTGCATGCTCCTCGTGCTGGGCGCCCACCACAACGTCGCCGTTTTCCTTCGTCACGATGGTCAGGACACAGTGATTCTGACCGTCCGGCAGCCGGCACAGTGTCGGCCTGCCACAGCCCAGCGGCCAGTCGTCGAATTCCTCCGCCATCACCCGACGAACCCACAGTGCGAGATTCTCACAGTCGAACCCCGGGGTCTGTATGCCATCGACGAAGGGCGCTTCATCATCCCAATGATCGTTGCCCTTCGGATCATGGGCGTAGGCCCGCCGCCCGATGATCGCCAGTTCGCGCAGCCGGTCCAGATGCGCCTGGCGCAATTGCACGCTATCGGCGGTCTCGGCGATCGCATGCGGCCGGCGGCCGACGAAGGCGAGCCACTGCGGTGGCGTATCCGCCGCAAAGAGCACCGGCATGGGCACAGAAACCGGAATAGCGGGATCAAGAGTGTCGCTCATCGATGGGATTCCTCCTTGGCTTGACAGCAAGGCGCACCCTACCGCTGGCACGAGCCAGGCCGATTCTGTGCAGACAACCTAGGGAATCCCGGGTTGCGTCCCGTTCGCGCTCTCCAAGAGGACTGCGCGACAACCGGCCGAAGGCCTAGCGCTCAGCCGCGGTCGGCTCGCCGAGGTCTTCCAGCATCTGCTCGGCGCGCCGGGTGGCCGCCTCGAAACGGTCCTCGAAGCTCCTGATGCGCGCCTTGGGCTCGCGGTAATAGGCCGTCAGTTTCAACCCCTGGATGAACAGCTGGTTCAGCACCCTTCCCCAGAAGCGCATGGGCCGGTCGAAGTCGAACAGCAGGATGACCCGCTCCTGGTCCGTGTCGTTCAGCACCTCGTGGTCGTAGGTGTCGTCGAACACCAGGGTCTTGCCCGCTTCCCAGGAATAGCGCCGGTCCTCGATGCGCATGTAGCAGTTCTCGCGCTTGTCCGGCACCATGAGGCCCAGGTGGCAGCGCAGGATTCCCTTGGTGACGCCGCGGTGGGCGGTGATGTGGTAGCCGGGTTCGAGGATCGAGAACCAGGCGGTCTGCAGGTGCGGTACCCGCTCCAGAAGTGCCGTGGTCCGTGGCACGTGCGCGCAGTTACGCTCCGACTTGCTGCCGAAGCCGTAGAGGATGAAGGTGCGCCACTGGCCGCCCCGGGCGATGCGCTTCTGGTCGGAGGAGACCTCCTCGAAGGCCGGTATGCTCTCCTTGTGCCGCAGGACCTGGCGGACCTCGTCGCGGATCTCCTGCCAGTGGTCCTCGAAGGGCTTCAGGAAGGGAAAGGTCGCACTGTCGATCACCGGGTCGTTGCTGACCAGCGACTGGTCGGCGAGAAAGCCGCGCAGGCGGCGGATCAGCCGCTTGCCGAACTTTTTGACCTTCTTGCGGCGTTTGGCACGCAACTCATCAGTTTGCAGCAGCACCTCTCCAGCCCCCTTCTAAGCGCGGCGCCCAGCTCATCTTAAGGGCTGATTATGGACTCTCCCACCGGTCCGCGCACGCGTTTTGCGCGTATCTCCGCCTAGGGGCCAATCGCTCGCCCCGGCGCGGCTCATTCCAGGCGCCAGTAGTCGCCGAAGTCGTTCTTGCGGCGCTGCTTTTCGGTGGCGAAATCCTCGTCCAGCTTGCCCTGGAGCACCTGGACCATGTCCTGTCGGACCCGCGGGTTGTTGCGGTAGTACTGGTGGCCGCTGACGTCGCGCTGCCAGGCATTGGCCCCCTTGGCGTCCCAGATGATCTTGGGCGAGACGTTCACGACCGCGACCTTGGCGGAGAGCTCGCCGGTACCCCGGGGGCCGCTGCGGCCCAGGCGGTCCGGGTTGCCCATGGCATAGTCGCTGGCCTTGAGGGCGAGGTCCTGGTGGTTGTAGTAGACCGTGGTCCGCCGACAGCCGCGCAGGATCGGCGCGATCTTGTGGCCGGCGTGCAGGGTGTCATCGTCCTCGTCGGCGGCGATCAGGATCACCTCGTCGAACAGCGGCGGGATGTTGTTGCCGACATAGGTGCGCATGGCCTGTACCGCCCCGCGCAGCGCCCAGTTGCCCATGGAGTGGCACAGCAGGTGAATGCGCCCGGTGCAGCGCTCGCTGCGCGGCGTATTGCGGATGAAGTCGGTGGCCTTGAGGATCGCCCGCCCGAAGGCAAGGCCGGAGGCCTCGGCCCGCTTGCGGTCGTCGGCGTAGGTGCGCACCCCGACTCCGGCGCCCGCCGAGGGCCAGGTGAACAGCAGCATGACCATGTCCTTGCCGCCGGCGGCAAACCACTGCTGCAGCTGCACGGCCCGCGCCGCAGCCTCGCGGAAGGTGTAGTTGTAGCCGTGCACCATGATGAGGGCGTCGCCCTTGGCCAGCATCTCCGCGCGCACCTCGTCGAAGATGGCCGAGCTGCCCAGCTTCGACTTGGTCGCGTCCTGCGCATCCAGCTTCTCCGGCGCCAGGGTGATCTGGCCCTTGTCCATGAAGGCGTCCAGCTCCTTCTTGAACAGGTCCTTGCCGGCGAAGGCGACCTTGCCGAAGCGCAGCTCGTCCAGGTTTGGATGGAAGTCATCGCCGACCTCCGGGCTGCTGCCTTCCTTTTTCACCAGCCGGTTTGTGGCGAAGTAGACATTGACCGCCATGACACCCCTCCCCCTTGCTGCCGGCGCCGCGGCAGCGCGACGCGTCGGACCGTCAGCTTACCAGCCTTGCCGCTCCGGCGGCAGGGACAGAAAGGGGTAACGCGGAAAAGCCGGCGTTGCCGCAGGCGTTCTGCCTCAGCCGTCGGGTCCGTCAGCCGGCTCCGCCTTGCCGGCGGCCGGTTTCTTGTGCACTTCCCGGCGCAGCGCGTCGAGACGGGCGCGGAACCCTTCGGCATCGCCGTAGTTCACAAAGCGGCGGTAGCGCTGGTGGGGCGTGCGCACGCGCAGCGCGTGCTTGATCGGACACCAGTACTGCTCGGACCGGCTGGCCGCCTCGCGCGCGTAGGCTATGACACCGTTGGCATAGCCGCAGTAGGCGCAATTGAGCTTTTCGATACCGTTCAGATAGGCCAGGCGGTGGCGGTCGACGATGACGTGATCGGACCGCCGCACCCGCTCCATGCCCCAGGCGGTGAAACAGACGAGCTGAAACACGTAGACGCTGAGATCGAGGAGCACGAGCGGCAGGATCAACCCGTAGACCGCCGGCGCCACGATCAGGGTCGCCAGCGGCGAGTGCCTTAGAAAGGTCAACAGACCGGTGCGGATGGCGCGGTGCCGACGCAGGACGCTTTCCTCGAAAACCGCGCGCTTTTTCTCCATGCGGTACTGGAGCTCGCTGCGCTGCGCCTCGAGTTTCCGCTCCAGTTCGTCTTCCAGGCGCACGAGGCGGCGGACGAGGTCTTCGATGTCGCTTTCCATGGGCATGAGGGGGCGATCCTTTCGCAGCGCGGCGTCAACAGACGGCATCATTTTAGGCCAACTTGCAAATCCCTGGGAAAGGGCCTATATATCCTCCGACGATATTGGCCGACTGACTGGGCCGCTTCGCCACGTCGCTGACGGGCGCGCACGTTTCAGACTATCCACCCAAAATCGACGAACCGGGACTACGGCGACGAAATCTCGTGCGCCGGGCCCACGTGCAATCCGTTAGCGAAAGGCAAGAAGCATGATTACCGGTACCGTGAAATTCTACAATGACCAGCGTGGCTACGGCTTCATCCAGCCGGAGGGCGGCCAGCAGGACGTCTTCGTCCACGCCACCGCGCTGGAGCGCGCCGGCCTCCACAGCCTGCGCGAAGGCCAGAAGGTGCGTTTCGACACCGCAATCGATCAGCGCAGCGGCAAGACCGCCGTCAGCGTCATCGAGGCCGAGTAAGGCGCGGCGGCCGTAAACGGCCGCCTGGCGAGCTTTGGGGCCGTCGCCTGCAAACAGGCGGCGGCCCTTTTGCCAGGGTCCAGGAGAGAGCGGAGATTACACCCAATCTTCATGCTTTTGTCGGATCCTGACGCTACACCGTTGATGCCGAACCGCCGAATGATGAGCGGCGCAATTCAACCGGACCAACGAGGACAGAACTTCGCAGCCCCCGACGATCCCCAGAACGAAGACCGGAGCCCCGCAGCCCAAGGCCGATGAGCAGGCGTCTGCAGGCGGGCCCGCGGCGCGCAGTACGCGGCAATGGACCCGTACCCTCGCGCCCTACCGGGAGCCCAGTCACGGCCGCAGCATCTTCGAGATCGCGATCACCTTCCTGCCTTTCGCCGGGCTTTGGATTCTGGCCTGGACGGCCATACACTTCGGCCAGTGGCAGCTCTCGCTGCTGCCGTCGCTGGTCGCCGCCGGCCTGCTGGTGAGACTGTTCATGATCCAGCATGACTGCGGCCACGGTTCCTTCTTCCGCCAGCGCCGCGTCAACGACTGGGTCGGCCGCGCCCTCGGCGTGCTGACGCTGACGCCCTACGACACCTGGCGCCGCGCCCACGCCATCCACCACGCCGGCGCCGGCAACCTGCAGCGTCGCGGCATCGGTGACATCGACACCCTGACGGTCAGCGAGTACCGGGCACTCTCAGCCTGGGGGCGTCTGCGCTACCGCCTCTACCGCAATCCCCTGGTGATGTTCGGCATTGGACCCATCTATCTCTTTCTGTTGCGTCATCGCCTGCCGCTGATGCCCGAGCGCAACGGCCGCGAGGGCTGGATCAGCGCCATGGCGACGAACGTCGCCGTTGCCGGCGCCGCCACGGGGCTGATCTGGCTGCTCGGTGCCGGTCCTTTCCTGCTGGTCCAACTGCCGATAACGCTCGCCGCCGGCGCCGCCGGCGTCTGGCTTTTCTACGTGCAGCACCAGTTCGCCGAGACCTACTGGTCGGAGGAACGTGACTGGAGCCAGCAGGAGGCGGCTTTGCACGGCAGCTCCCACTATGACCTGCCGGCTGTGTTGCGCTGGTTCACCGCCAACATCGGCATGCATCACGTCCATCACCTCTCCAGCCGCATTCCCTACTATCGCCTGCCGCGGGTTCTGCGGGACCATCCCGAACTGCAGGGTGTCAGCCGCCTGACGCTGCTGAAGAGCTTCGGCTGCGTACGGCTCGCCCTCTGGGACGAGACCCAGAAGCGGCTTGTCTCCTTCCGCGAGGCCCGGACCAGGAAGCACCCGGCAGGATAAGTCCGGCAAAGCCAGACGCCGCCGGCCACCAACCGGGCTGTGCCGGTCTTGCAGCTGGTGGCAGCGGAGGGGCAGAAGACCGGCGAAGCGGCGGAAACCTCGATCCGGAGCCTGAATCGGAACTTGGCGCGCAGACAGTGCAGCAGGCGTCTATCAGGATGACGCAGCGCAGACTTACGGCTAGGCTCTCCTGCCCAAACGGCGGAGACCGCCCATGACCCATGACCCGGTTCTCTATACCAACCCCATGTCGCGCGGCCGGATCGTGCGCTGGATGCTGGAGGAGATCGGCTGCCCCTACGAAGCCGAGATCGTCGACTACGGTCCGGCCATGCGCAGCCCCGACTACCTGGCGCTCAATCCCATGGGCAAGGTGCCGACCCTGCGCCATGGCGATACGATCGTCACCGAGTGCGCGGCCATCTGCGCCTACCTGGCCGATGCCTTCCCGGATGCCGGGCTGGCGCCGCCGCCGGCCGAGCGCGGCGCCTACTACCGCATGCTGTTCTTCGCGGCGGGCCCCATCGAGATGGCGACCACCAACCACAGCCTGGGCTTCGAGCCCGAGGGCGAGCGCAACCAGGGCATGGCCGGCTACGGCTCTTACGCGCGCATGCTGGATGCTTTGGAGAAGCTGGTCCCGGCCGAGGGCTACGTCACCGGTGCGCGCTTCTCAGCTGCCGACGTCTACCTTAACAGCCATGTCGGCTGGGGCCTGCAGTTCGGCTCGCTCGAGCCGCGTCCCGGCTTCGCCGAGTACTGGGCCCGGATCAGCGACCGTCCCGCCTGCGGCCGCGCCAAGGAGATCGACGACGCCCTGATGCCGGCGGCAGGGTGACGGCCGCGCCCTAAGCGGACTGGGCATCCAGCCAGTCCGCGAGATCCGCGATCGACTCGATCCGCGCCGTCGGTTTCACCGTCGGATGGGCGTCGTCCTGCGGGTGGTACTTGCCGGTCCTGACCTGCACGGCGGCAAGGCCGGCGGAGAGCGCGCCGCCGATGTCGGCCTCGATGTCGTCGCCGACCATGACCACCTCCTCCGGCGCCAGGCCGAGGCTGTCGAGAGCCAGGTCGAAGAACTCCCGGGACGGCTTGCCGACGACCCGCGCCTCGATACCGGCGCCATACTCCAGCGCCGCGACGAAGGGGCCGAGGTCGAGGGAGATGCCCTCCTGCCGCCGCGACACCCGGTT
>JBFGUI010000122.1:0-10981 GCA_041565695.1 Kiloniellaceae bacterium | reverse complement strand
GTCTCCACGTCGATGACGACATCGGGATCTTCGAAGTCGATACGGCCGGGGGTACCGGCCTCCTCGAGAGCGCGCAGCACGGCGTCGTCGAGAAAGCGCTCCTCATCCTGGCTCGACATCTGTCCCTTGAAGCCGCGCCGGTGCATGCGGACGTAGAACGACTTTCCGGCGAGGCGCGGCAACCAGGAAAGGACAATCTCCTTGGCATTGGCCTCGAAGGCCGCCGGCGTCTGAAACTGAAAGACGTCCGATGCCGGCATCACGCGGGAGACAACATCGCGGAAGCCGGGCGCCGCGGCGAGCATTGCCGCGAAGCGCTTCAGGAACTCCTCGCGATCCTCCACCCGCATGACCAGAACGTTGTAGAAATCGGTCGACGCCAGCTCGCCCAGGGCACCGAGCACCTGGCAGGCTCTGCGGTACTGCGTCTCGTGCACGCTGACAACGACATTCCAGTCGCGCATGTCTGCCTTCCTTCGAGCAATCCGCAGGTCAACCGTTCAGACTGCCGCCTTCCTCCGCCGCCGTTCCGTCGCGCGCCCTGTCGCCGTCATGCCCCGGAAAGTCACGGCCAGATGCCGCGCTGCAGGGTGGCGCGGGCCACCCGCCGCACCGCCACGACCAGCGCCGCGGTGCGCAGGTCGGGATCGCGGCGGCTCACAGGCGGTGGCGTCTCCGCGGGCTCGGCGGCGCCTTCCAGCGGCATGGTCGCGCCGGCCCGGATCTCGCGCCAGCACTCGACTACCGAGTCGACGGCGCGGCGCAGGCGACGGCGCAGCCGCTCGTTCACCTCCTCCAGCTCCCACTCCTCGTTCTGGGTGTTCTGAACCCATTCGAAGTAGCTGACCGTGACGCCGCCTGCGTTGCACAGGATGTCCGGCAGCACGACCACCCCGCGGGCGTTGAGGATGTCGTCGGCTGCCGGCGTGGTCGGCGCGTTGGCCGCCTCGACCACCAGCTTGGCCCGGACCGCCGCCGCGTTGTCGCTGCGGATCTGGTTGCCCAGCGCCGCCGGGATCAGGATGTCGCAGTCGACGGCCAGCAGGTCCTCATTGGTGAGGCTGCGACTTTCCGGCAGGCCGACAAGGGTTCCGTGGGCCTGCTTGTGCGCGGTCGCGGCCTCCAGGTCGAGCCCGTCGGCGTTGTGAATGGCGCCCTGGGAGTCGCTCAGTGCGATGATGCGGGCCCCGGCGTCTCGAAAGGCGTGCGCTGCTGCGACGCCGACCTGGCCGTAACCCTGGATGGCGACCCGCGCACCGGCCAGGCGGGCCAGTCCCGGCGGCGGCGCCACCTCGATGAAGCGCTCCGTCGCAAGAAAGGCGCCGTAGCCGGTGGCGTCGCGACGTCCCACCGAGCCGCCCAGGTCGAGAGGCTTGCCGGTCACCACCGGCAGGTTGTTGCTGCCCGGATGCAACAGGTCGTAAGTGTCGTAGATCCAGGCCATGGTCTGTTCGTTGGTGTAGAGATCCGGCGCCGGGATATCGGTGTGCGGGCCGATGTTGTCGCCCAGTTCGTGGATGAAGCGCCGGGTGACGCGCCTGAGGTCGGTCTCCGTCAGCTCCTTGGGATCGCAGACGACGCCGCCCTTGGCGCCGCCGAAGGGCACCTTCACGATGGCGCACTTCCAGGTCATCAGCGCGGCCAGGGCCGCGACTTCGCGTTCGGTAACTTCGGGGTGATAGCGGATGCCGCCCTTGCCCGGACCGAGCACACGGTTGTGCAGCACGCGGTAGCCGTGGAAGGTGCGCACCGAGCCGTCTTCCATCTCCACCGGAAAACATACGGCGATGGTGCGCTTGGGCACCTCGAAGAACTCGATCAGGCCGCGTTTGAAACCGGTGAGGTGTTTGCGCGCCCGGTTGAACTGCGCCCGCGCGGAGGCCAGGAAATCTAACTCTTCGGCCGCCTCTGGGGCGGCGCGCGGATCTTCGGCTTCAGTCATGCACGACGGCCGCAGGGATCACTTCTTCTTCTCGCCCTCGACGTCCGCGGCGGCCTGGCGCAGTCCCTGGTCCACCGCCTCGATCTCGGAAAGACCGGCCTCGGTCTCCATGTCGCCGAGCCGGGTTGCCTCGCGCATGTAGTCGACCAGGGCGCGCTGCATGAACTCGCTCTGCAGCTGCAGCAGCTCGGCCGGCGACTTGCAGGCGCAGATCTTGCCGATCAGATCCATGTCCTGCTGCCAGCGCCGCGTCATGAAGCCGGCCGACTCGCCGGCCAGCTTGGTCCAGGATTCGAGCCAGATCTCGGCCGCCTTTGCGTTGGCCGAAACCAAGTGCTCGAAACTCCGGGTCGAAAGGCCCATCATTTCCTGAGCGCTCGCCGCCTCATCCTTCTTGCTCTTCGAGGGCATTGCAGCATCCCTCCCTGCAGTCTGCCAGACACGTGAACCAGCCTGCCCTCAGGGCGCCGGGGATTCATTGATGTGCGTCAAGCCAGCGGGTGAAGTTACTGGGTGCCCGCTAACCCTGCTTGAACTCAGCAGCCAGGCGCCCGACGCCGCGCATCAGGATCGCGAGGTCGGCCCCCACGGCGGTGAACACCGTGCCCAGTTCCATGCAGCGCCGGGCGAAGTCGATATCGTAGGTCAGCACGCCGGCCGGCTTGCCGGCGGCCGTGACCCGCCTGATGGCGTCCTCGACGGCGGCCACGACCTCCGGGTGGAACAGTTCGCCCGGATGCCCGAGGCTCGCCGAGAGGTCGCCCGGGCCGATGAAGATGCCGTCAATCCCGTCGACCGCCGCGATGTCCTCCAGCGCGTCGAGCGACTTGCGGGTCTCCACCTGGACCAGCAGGCAGAGTTCCTCCTCGGCACGCTTGGCATAGCCCTCGACGCGGCCGAAGCGGCTGGCGCGGGTCAGTCCCGCCACGCCGCGGATACCGCGTGGCGGGTAGCGCACCGCGGCGACCGCGGCCTCGGCCTCTTCGACCGACTGGACGTAGGGAATCAGCAGGCTCAGCGCCCCGTGATCGAGAAACCGCTTGATCAGCACCGGGTCGTTGGCGGCCGGGCGCACCACCGTCGAGACGTCATAGGCCGCCGCGGCCTGGAGCTGCGGCAGCACGGGCAGGACGTCCGAAGGCGAGTGCTCGGTGTCGAGCAGCAGCCAGTCGAAGCCGGCGCCGGCCAGGGCCTCGGTCGCAAAGCTGCCGGGCAGCATGCACCACAGCCCGATCTGCTGCCGGCCGGCGAGAATCGCCGCCTTGAAGGCATTGTGCGGAAGTTCCATGTCGGCGGCACCTCTGTTGGGGTCAAGACGTCAGGACGCGAGGTCCAGCGGCAGGATGGCATCGGGCAGGTTCTGATAGCACACCGGCCGCAGGAAGCGGCGGATCGAGAGCGTGCCCACGGAAGTGGCGCCGAAGTTGGTCGAGGCCGGATAGGGACCGCCGTGCACCATGGCATCGCAGACCTCGACGCCGGTGGGAAAGCCGTTGGCCAGTAGGCGGCCGGCCTTGCGCTCGAGGATCGGCATGAGGCGCCGCGCGCGCTCGGTGTCGGCCTCGTCCATGTGCAGCGTGCAGGTGAGCTGCCCGTGCAGGCTCCTGGCCACCTCGACCATCTCGTCGAAGCCGCTGGCCGCGACCACCAGGCCGAGGGGACCGAAGACCTCCTGGCCGAGCTCCTCGTTGGCCAGCCAGTCCCCGGCGGTCGTCGAGTAGAGATAGGGCGTGGCGTTGCGCAGGTCGCAAGTGGTGGTCAGCACCTCCTGCACGCCGGCCGAGGCGCGCACCCGGTCGCGGCCCTTGCGGTAGGCCTCGGCGATGCCGTCGGTCAGCATGGTCTGGGCGCCGATCGGCTGCAGCGCCGCCGAGGCGGCGGAGACGAAGCTCTGCAGCTCCGGCCCGTCGACGGCGACGGCGATGCCGGGGTTGGTGCAGAACTGGCCGGCCCCCAGGGTCAGCGAGCCGACCCAGCCCTTGGCGATCTCGCCGCCGCGCGCCGCCAGAGCGGCGGGCAGCAGGAACATCGGATTGACCGAGCCCAGTTCGCCGAAGAAGGGGATCGGCTCCGGGCGCCGGGCGCAGAGGTCGAAGAGCGCGCGCCCGCCGGCCAGCGAGCCGGTGAAGCCGACGGCCTTGATCAGGGGATGCTGCACCAGGGCGGTGCCGACGTCGCGCTTACCGCCCTGGATCAGGGAGAAGACACCGGGATGCACCCCCGTCGCCTGGATTGCCGCGGCGACCGCCTGGGCGACGATCTCGCCGGTGCCGGGATGGGCCGAGTGACCCTTGACCACCACCGGACAGCCGGCGGCCAGGGCCGCGGCGGTGTCGCCGCCGGCGGTGGAGAAGGCCAGCGGAAAGTTGGAAGCGCCGAACACGGCGACCGGCCCGATCGGCCGCTGCACCAGCTTCAGGTCCGGCCGCGGCAGCGGCTGGCGCTCCGGCAGGGCCGCATCGTGGCGGCGATCCAGATAGTCGCCCTGCTCGATGTGCTGGGCGAAGAGCCGCAGCTGGCCGGTGGTGCGCCCGCGCTCGCCCTGCAGGCGCGCCGCGGGCAGGCCGGTCTCCTGGGTGCCGATCTCGGTGATCTCCTCGCCGCGCTTCTCGATCTCGTCGGCGATGGCGTTGAGAAAGGCCGCCCGTTCGGCGCGGCTTGAATAGCCGTAGCTCCAGAACGCCGCCTCGGCCGCCGCGGCCGCGGCCTCGACATGGGCCGGCGTGCCGACGGAGAAGGCGCGCTGCGGCCCCTCGGCCGGATCGGAGTCGAAGGTCGCCTCGCCCGCGACCCAGTCTCCGGCGATGAGATGCTTTCCGGTCAGTTCCAGTGTCATGACGCTTCCCGTTTTTTTGTGTCGTGGGACCGCAGGAAGGGGGTCCCGAAATCCGAGCCCGCATCATCGCGGATAGCGCTAACATCTACAATAGGCGCTTGCGCTGCAGGTCACCGGCGGCAGGCGGGGTCGCGCCGGAGACCCGAAGCGAATGCCCCTGGCCCTGCTGCCTTCCATCGCGCGTCCCCGGTGGCCGGTTCAATTGATCTCCGGCTCGCCGACGGGCGGGCCGAACTCGGTTCGCAGGAAGTCGAAGTCGCAGCCCTCGTTGGCCTGCTGGATGTGCTGGGCGAACATCCAGCCGTAGCCGCGGCCGTAGCGCGGCGGCGGCGCGGTCCAGGCGGCGCGGCGCCGGGCCAGCTCCTCCTCGGCAACCCGCATGGAAAGACTGCGGTTCGGGATGTCGAGCTCGACGATGTCGCCGTTGCGCAGCAGCGCCAGGGGGCCGCCGACATAGGCCTCCGGCGCCACGTGCAGCACGCAGGCGCCGAAGGAGGTACCGGACATGCGCGCGTCGGAGAGCCGCACCATGTCGCGGCAGCCCTTCTTCAACAGCGCCTTCGGCATCGGGATCATGCCCCATTCGGGCATGCCCGGGCCACCCTGCGGCCCGGCGTTGCGCAGCACGAGAACGGTATCCGGATCGAGGTCCAGGTCCTCGTCGTCGATGATCTTCTTGAGCTCGGCATAGCTGTCGGCGACCAGCGCCGGGCCCGCGTGCCTGTGGAACTTCGGGTCGCAGGCTACCGGCTTGATGATGGCGCCGTCGGGCGCCAGGTTGCCCTTGAGCACCGCCAGTGAACCTTCGTGGTAGACCGGCCTGTCGAGCGGGCGGATGACCTCGGAATTATAGACCTCGGCACCTTCCAGGGTTTCGCCGAGACGGCGGCCGCTCACCGTCATGACGGTGGCATCCAGCCTGTCGCCCAGGTTCTTCATCAGGCCGCGCAGACCGCCGGCATAGTAGAAGTCCTCCATCAGGTAGTCCTTGCCGGCGGGCCGCACGTTGGCGATCACCGGCGTCCTGCGGCCGATCCGGTCGAGCTCCTCCAGCTCCAGCGGCACACCGGCGCGACGCGCCATGGCGATGAGGTGGATCACCGCGTTGGTCGAGCCGCCCATGGCCATGGCCACGGTCGCCGCGTTGCGCACCGATGCCTCGCCGACGACCTGGTCCGGAGTCAGATCCTCCCAGACCATCTCGACGATGCGCCGGCCGGCCGCCGCGCACATGCGCTGGTGATTGGCATCGGCCGCCGGGATCGAGCTGGCGCCGGGCAGGGTCAGGCCCAGCGCCTCGGCGATGGCGGTCATGGTCGAGGCCGTGCCCATGGTCATGCAATGGCCGTAGGAGCGGGCGATGCCGCCCTCCACGCCGAGCCACTCTTCCCTGCTGATGCGGCCGGCCCGGCGCTCGTCCCAGAGCCCGAAGCCGTCGGTGCCGGAGCCCAGCACCTTGCCTTTGTAGTTGCCCCGCAGCATGGGTCCCGCGGTCACGTAGACGAAGGGCAGGCCCATGGAGATCGCGCCCATGACCAGGCCCGGCGTGGTCTTGTCGCAGCCGCCCATGAGGACCGCGCCGTCCACCGGATGGGAGCGCAGCAGCTCCTCCGTCTCCATGGCGAGCATGTTGCGGTAGAGCATGGTCGTCGGCTTGACGAAGTTCTCCGAGAGCGAGAGCGCCGGAAACTCCAGCGGGAAGCCGCCGGCCTGAAAGACGCCGCGCTTGATGTCCTCGACCCGGTGCCTGAAGTGCAAGTGGCAGGGCTGGATATCGGACCAGGTGTTGAGGATCGCGATGACCGGCTTGCCGGCCCAGTCCTCGGGAGCATAGCCCATCTGCATGGTGCGCGAGCGGTGGCCGAAGGACCTGAGGTCGTCCGGCGCCATCCAGCGGGCGCTGCGCAGGTCGGAGTAGGCTTTCTTTCTTCCGGTCACTGCGTCGCTCCCACTGCTCGCTCGACAAAATGCGGCTAAAAACCAGTCCCGCTCGGGACGCGCCTTATGCCTCGGCGCGGCGCGGCACCTTGACCATGGCCTCACCTTCCAGGACCGTCGTCTCCCCCACCTTGCATTCGCAGCGCAGCTTGGCGCGCTGCCGCTCCTCGTTCAGCTCGGTGACCTCGACGATGGCGTCCACCGTATCGCCGATCTTCACCGGCGCCAGGAACTTCAGGGTCTGGGAGATGTAGATCGCCCCCGGCCCCGGCAGGCGCGTGCCGATCACCGCCGAGATCAGGCTCGCCGTGTAGAGCCCGTGCGCGATGCGGCCCTTGAACGGCGTCCTGGCGGCGAAATGCTCGGAGAGGTGGATCGGATTACGGTCGCCGGTGATCTCGGCGAAGCCCACCACGTCGGAGGACCGCACGGTCTTGGAGTAGACCTCGGTCATGCCGAGGCTCAGGTCTTCGAAATACAGGGCCTGGAAAGGCAGAAAGGACACGGATCACCTCTTGTTGTCGCGATAGCGCCGATGCAGGGCGAGAGGTTAGCCAGCCGCGCGGCTTCGGGCAATTTCGAAGGTGCCCCGGACCGCGGGCTGCGCCGTCAGCCCGCGGCCACGCTCAGCGGCCGCCGCAGCAGCGCCGCGGCGCCGGCATAGACGGCGATCGCCGTCAGCACCACGACGGTGAAGCCGGCATTCATCGCCAGCAGCGTGGCGAGTACGGCGCTGAGCACCGAGGCGCAGCCGTTGACGCCCCAGGCCCAGGGCACCAGCGCGGGAAGCCGCTGGGCAACCCGCTCCAGCCCCAGGGGAAAGGGCATCCCCATCCAGAAGGCCAGGGGCGCGATCAGGGCGACGGCAAGGGCGATCTTGGCGCCATCGCCGAGCGGCATGAGCCAGCCGAACAGCGGCGGCAGGGCCAGCAGGTAGAGGACGGCCAGGACCGCAATGGCCGCGACCGCCAGCTCCAGGGCGGAGCAGGCCGGCAGGCGCCGCAGCCAGGTTCCCAGTACGCCGGCTGCCGCCCCGTCTTTCCGGACCCTCTGCAGCCAGCCCTCCAGGCGCGGCGCGACGCCGCTGCCGAGGCCGGCGAAGACCAGGAAGGCGGCGAGCACCACGGCCACCGCATAGATCGGATGGCTGAGAAACAGCATGAATCGCTGGATCGAGGCGACCTCGACGAAGAGGAAGGCGATGCCGATGGCGAAGAAATAGGCGAAGACGCGCCAGCGATCGCTTCGCTTGGCCGGCACCCGCCGCCACAGCCACAGCGGCAGGAGGATCAGCAGGGCGCTGAGCAGCGCGGCCTGCAGCAGGGTCGCGAAGATGATCAGATAGCCCCAGTCGAGCAGAGCGGCGCCGCCCTGGGCGCGCAGCTCGAGAAGTTCCGGAAGCGCGCGCCAGCGAAAAAAGTCGAAGAAGTAGGGGCGGTCATCCGTCGCCGGGCGCAGATCGAACTTGTAGCGCCGCAGGAAGGACTCCCTTTCCGCGCCCGCCAGCGCCGCGGCGCCGGCATGGAAATAGGCTTCGCTCAGCACGTTGTAGCGGTTCGCCTCCTCCGGCCGCAGGTCGGGGAGATAGACGAGATCGAAGGAACGCTCACCGGCGAACGCCCGGATCTTTCCCAGATCCCCGGGGCTGAGCGCGCCGTTCTTGACCAGCAAGGTGGTGGTGCTCCAGCTGCGCAGCATGGCGAGCTGCTGCGCGGGGGCGGCGACGCCCATCCGGTCCAGCGCCTCCAGCGCCGTCGCGAAGAGCTTGAGGCTGTCGCGCGGCGGCAGCTTGAGCCAGCGCGTGATGACGAGGAATCCCTCCGGCTCGAGGTGATCCAGATAGGTCTGCAGGGCTTCGACGGTATAGAGCGTGCTTTCGCTGAGACTCAAGGGGCCCGCCGCCGCCGCGGCGAAGGAGTCGAGCAGCGGAATCTGGATCACGTCGAAACGCGCCCTGCTGCCGGCAACGAAGCCCCGCGCCTCGGCCGCGTGCAGTCGCACGGCTTCCCGGCCGTAGATGTTGCCGGCGAAGTCCGCGAAGTCCTCGCGAACCAGGCGGATCACTTCTGGGTCGAGCTCCACGGAGTCGACCCGCGCCGCACGATGATACAACGCGAGCAGCACGTCGGCGCCGCCGCCCGCCCCGAGGATCAGGGTCCGGGGCCGCTCGGCGATGTGGTAGGGCAAGGCCATGGTCGTCGAGTCGAGATAGCGCAGGGTCTCACGTTCACCTTCAAAGCGGGTAATCGCCATCGGCCCTTCCCCGTCGACGAAGATGCCGAGCTGCTCCGGCGGCTCCTGGGTATTGCCGAGGCTGACGCCGGGGGCGTGGCGGAAGGGAATGGTCGGGCTGCGCACGACGCTGACCTGCCCCAGCGGGCTCGATCGCTCCGCGACGACCTGCGTGCCCGGGATGAGCAGCGTCTGACGCAGGCTCTTGAACTCGGAAAGGCGCAGCTCGGTCCAGGACGCCGGCAGCGCGAAGGCCAGGCACACGGCGAGCGCCAGCAGCGCCGCCGCCGGCCAGGCCCGCTGCCGCCCGCCGCAGAGGATCACTGCCAAGGCGGCGGCGAGCGGCCCGAGCGTGGCGACCAGGCGAAGGGCCGGGGCGGGGAAGAACACGAAGAGCAGGATAACGACGGCAAGGGCACCGACGCCCGCCCCCATGAGGTCGTAGCGGTAGATGCGCCCGATGCGACCCGGAAAGCAGGCGAAGGCGAGCCCCGTGCAGTTGGCCGCGAAGAAGAACGGCAGGGTGAAGAGCGCATAGAGCAGGAAGAGATAGACCAGCTGCCGCGGGTCCCAGACCAGTGCCGCGGCGACGAAGGGCAGGCGCAGAGCCAGGGCGAAGCTGGCGACCAGGGAAACGCCGAAAAGAGCGGCGTTCACCGCGAAGGCCGCGGCGAAGTGCGCCTTGAGGGTTTCGCGAAACAGCGCCAGGAAAGTGCCGCTCGCGCCATAGCCCAGGAGCGCGATGCTGATCACCATGTAGGCGAAGTGATGCACCTGGACGATCGAGAAGAGCCGCGTCAGCAGCACCTCGGAAGCGAGCACCGCCGCGGACAGGACCGCTATGGCGAGGAGCGGCGGCCTCACCCGTCGCGCGTCAAGGGAACGAAGCGCACGGGAAGCAGCTGTCGTGTCCGAATGCCGCCCTCTTCATCTTTTTCGACCAGCACGAGGTGCTGCAGCGCAAAGGCGCCGCCGATGGGGATGACCATGCGCCCGCCCGGCTTGAGCTGTTCGATCAGCGGCGGCGGCACGTGGGTCGCGGCGGCGGTCACCAGGATCCGGTCGAAGGGCGCTGCCTCTGCCCAGCCGTAGTAGCCGTCGCCGCTGCGCACCTCGACGTTGTCGTAGCCGAGCCGTGCCAGACGTCGCGCCGCCGTCTCGGCGAGCGGCGGGATGATCTCTATGGTATGGATGCGCCCGGCGAGACCGGCCACGACAGCCGCGTGGTAGCCCGAACCGGTGCCGACCTCGAGCACCACGTGATCCGGCGACAAGAGCAACAGATCGCTCATCAGCGCGACGATCAGCGGCTGCGAGATCGTCTGCCCGTAGCCGATCGGCAGCGGCCGGTTGGCATAGGCGCTGTCGCGCAGTTCCTCGGGAACGAAGTCGTGGCGGGGCACGCGGCGCATCACCGCCAGAACCTGCGGGTCGATGGCCTCGCGGCCGAGCGCGGCATCGCTGCCCCAGCCGTAGTCCTCGACGAGTTCCACCATTCGGGCCCGCTCGGCCGCGAAATCGTCCGCCGCTGCCGCCGGCCCTGCCGCGGCGCAGACCCCGGCAAGGATCAGCAAAGCGACCGCCGAGGCGCGGCGACCGGCTCCGGCCGGCGGCGCGAACTGACGGTTCTGCAGCGACTTGAACACCTTCCCGGACCTCCGACTGTACAGGCCGATCCGCGAGCGACCTTGGGGCCGCCGACAACGAGCCTCACGCAGAGCCCGCCCGCGATGCATTGAGTCACATCAACTCTGCGGAGTCGGACGGCGGCAGGGATCGAGTGGTCTTGGTGGGCCCGGCAGGATTCGAACCTGCGACAACGCCGTTATGAGCGGCGGGTTCTGACCGCTGAACTACGGGCCCCCAACAACGATAATGGCTGCCATTGTGCCGCCGCGCGCCATCAGATCAAGCGAATTGGCCGCGCCCGCAGCGCCGCGGACGGGCGGATCACGAAGGCGCCCGGGCCGTCACTTGGCGGCCTGGCGGAACTCCGGCGTCTCGTCGTCGTTGGGATAGATGAAGCCGTAGGC
>JBFGUI010000121.1:0-11090 GCA_041565695.1 Kiloniellaceae bacterium | reverse complement strand
GGAGCGACAGCGAGAGCAACGGCACCAGCGGCAGCGAAGCCAGCGCCAGCACCAGCAGGAAATGGCGGATGGCCGCCGGGGTCCGCCGGCAGAGGGAGGCCAGCAGCAACACCGCCGCCAGAACGATCGTGGTCTTGGCCAGGACGAGGTCAAGATTGTTCTCCCGCGCGATGTCCTGCGAAATCTGCACCAGAACCTGCTGGACCTGCGACATGCCGCGGGAAAACACCTGGTCGAGCGAGCGACGCAGTTCCTGCGCCTGGCGCTGCAGATCCACGCCCTCTTGTTCGAGCTCCTCGCGCTCTTCGGCATAGTCTTCGGGCGACAGCGATGCCCGCCGCTGCGCCAGGTCCAGGTCGGCCGCCCGCAGGGCTTCCTCGCGCTCTCGCATGGTCTCCTGCGCGGTCTCGCGCTGGCGCTCGATCTCGCGCGACAGCGACTGCACGGCCGCGGAGGCACGCAGCACCGCCTGGATGTCGATTATGCCGATGTTCGGAGGACGTACGCTCTGGGCATGCAGCTTGCCGAGCGGTGCCGCGAACAGCACAAGCGCTGCGGCAAGGTACAACGACCAGCGGCAGAGCCTTGTCATGTTTCCTAAAACTGCGTTCCGAAACTGAAACTGAAGATCTCGGTCTCGTCGAAGTCTTCCTTTACGACGGCATAACCGATGTCGACCACCAGCGGGCCGAAGGGCGAGTTCCAGGAAATGCCGGTGCCGACCGTCACTCGCGGCGAGCTCGAATCCTGCAGGCTGACGGGAATGCTGTTGTTGTCGATCTCGAAGGCGGCGCCGATATCGGTGAAGATGCGCCCGCGCACATCGAGGTCGAAGGGCAAATCGAGCGGAAATGAGCCCTCGACCGTCCCGGTGTAGAAGTACTTGCCGCCCAGCGAGTCGCCCGTGGTGCCGTCGCGCGGCCCCATGCCGCCGTACTCGAAGCCACGCGGACTGCTGCCGCCGCGGAAGAATCGGTCGGAAATGCGTGTATCCTCGCCGACGCCCATGATGGCGCCGCCGGAGCCGCGCAGGCTGATAGTCCAGTCCTCGTAGACCGTGTGGTAATAGCCGGCCGAAGCGGAGCCGCGCACAAAGGTTACATCGCCGCCAAGCCCGAAGAACTCGGTCCGCAGGCTGGTGATGAAACCCTCGCGGGGATCGAAGCGCGAGTCGCGCGTGTCGTAGGCGATCTCGTTGCTGATGCCCGAGCGCAGCGTGGATCCCTGCTCAGAGCGCACCAGCAGCGACGCGCCGCCATCGACGTCGGTGATGTCGCGGTTCTCCAGGGTGTAGCGGACGACGTTGCGGATCTCGTCGGTAACGTTGAAGCCGGCGCGCAGCGAGCCGCCGAGGCGCTCTTCCTCGAAGGAGCTCTCGTCGCTGCGGTCGTTGGTGGTGCGGAACAGATCGACGCCGGCGGAAAGATTGCGGTCGAGGAAATAGGGCTCGGTGAAGCTGAAGTCCAGCTCCGAGGCCTCGCCGGCCAGGGTAAAGCTGAGGCGCAGGTCCTGGCCGCGGCCCAGCAGGTTGCGTTCGCGCACGCCGATGTTGCCGATCGGGCCGTCTGCCGAGGAGAAGCCGGCGCCGAAGGTCACGTCGCCGGTCGACTGCTCCTCGACCGCCACCTTGACCACGGTGCGGTCCGGCGCGCTGCCCGGCTCGTTCTCGACGGTGACCGTCTTGAAGAAGCCGAGGTTCTGGACCCGCTGTCGCGAGCGGCGCAGCTTGGAGGTGTTGAAGGCGTCGCCTTCGACCAGGCGGAACTCGCGCCGGATGACGCGGTCCAGCGTGCGGATGTTGCCCTCGATGTCGATGCGTTCGACGTAGACCTTCGGGCCCTCCTGGATGTCGTAGACGATATCGATGGTCAGGTTGTCGCGGTCGCGCTGCACGCGCGGGCGGATGTCGACGAAAGCGTAGCCCAGGTCGCCGACGGCATCGGTCAGGATCTCGATGGTCTTGTCGACCTCGCTGGCGTCGTACCAGTCGCCCTGGAAGGTCGTGACCTCGCCGCGCAGCACCTCCGGATCCAGGTTGCGCAGGGTCGTCTCCAGGCCGATCTTGCCAAAAGTGTAGCGCGGCCCCTCTTCCACCGTGAAGGTCACGATGAAGTCCTGCTGGTCCGGCGTCAGCTCCGCGACCACCGAGACGACGCGGAAGTCGGCGTAGCCTTCGTTCAGATAGAAGCGGCGCAGCAGCTCGCGGTCGAAGGTCAGCCGGTCGGGGTCGTAGGTGTCGGCTGTGGTGAAGAAGTTCCAGAACGAGGCCTCGAGGGTGGTGAGCTCGTCGCGCAGCGTGGAGTCCGAGAACTCGCGGTTGCCGATGAAATTGATCGATCGGATCGAGGTGAGCGGGCCTTCGTCGATCTCGAAGGCCAGGTCGACGCGGTTCTGCTCCAGCTGGATGACCTTGGGCTCGACGGTCGCGGCGAAGCGGCCGGAGCGGCGATAGATCTCGAGAATGCGGTTGGTGTCGCTCTGCACCTTGGTGCGGGTGAAGACCACGCGCGGGCGCAGCTCGATCTCCTGCTGCAGGGTCTCGTCGTTGATGCGGTCGTTGCCCTCGAAGGCGATGCGGTTGACGATCGGGTTCTCGGAGACGATCACGACCAGCGTGTTGCCGTCGCGCTCGAGGCGCACGTCGGCGAAGAGACCGGTGGCGAAGAGATTTTTCAGCGAGCTGTCGAGGCGAACGGGGTCGAAGGGGTCGCCCGGATTGACGCGCATGTAGGAGCGCACGGTCGAGGCCTCGATGCGCTGAGTCCCCTCGATGCGGATCGCCTCGATCCTTCCCCCTTCGAGGATCGATTGCGCAAATCCCTGCTCAGGAACCCCCAACCAAGCTGCACAGGACAGCAGATACGCCAAGACGACGACGAGCAACCGTCCGCGACACACGTTCCCTTGTCCTTCCCCCGCGGCGCTGGTGCTTTGACATGCCCAGGCCTTTGATCAAACAGACTAAACTGTTAACTCCAACCAGATACGAACCAGGTCGTTCCAGGTCACGAACACCATCAACGTCAATACCAGAGCCAGACCGATCCTGAAACCGTATTCTTGCGCCTTTTCGCCCAGCGGCCGCCCCCGCAGGGCCTCGAAGGCGTAGAACAACAGGTGGCCGCCGTCCAGCATGGGCACCGGGAAAAGATTAATCAGACCCAGGTTGATCGACAGCACGGCGGCGAAGTAGATCAGCTCCGGAATCCCGATCTCCGCCACCTGGCCGGAGATCTGGGCGATGCGGATCGGCCCGCCCAGTTCGTCGGCGCCGCGGTCGCCGCGGATGATCTGGCCGAGCGCCGTGAAGGTCTGGTTGATGATCGACCAGGTCTCCCGCGTGGCCTGCCATACCGCCGTGGCCGGGTCGTGGCGGGTGAACTCGCGCCCGCTGCGCTGGATGCCCAGCAGGCCGATGACCTGGGTGTCGCCCAGGCTGTTGGTCTGCTCGAAGGGGGTTGGCGTCGCCCGCAGCACCATGTTGCGGCCGTCGCGGATCACCGCGATGTCCATGGGCACCCCGGGGCGCAGGGCGACGATGCGCTGCAGCTCCTCGAAACGTGCCACGCTCTGGCCATTGATCGCGACGATCCGGTCGTCGGGCAGGAAGCCGGCAGCCTCGGCGGCGGAGTCGGGCTTCACCTCGCCCACCACCGCCGGCGTGAAGGGCTGGCCGACCAGCGTAAAGAGGCCGCCGAGAATGACGATGGCGAAGACAAAGTTGGCGATCGGCCCGGCGGCGACGATGGCCGTACGCTGGCCCAGGCGCTTGTAGGGGAAGGCCTCGGCCCGCTCGGCCTCGGTCATCTGGTCGTTGCCCTCGGCCGGCATGGAGGCCGCGTTGGCGTCACCGAAGAAGCGCACGTAGCCGCCGAGCGGGATCAGGCTAAACTTCCAGCGCGTCCCGCTGCTGTCGTTCCAGCCGTAGATCTCCGGCCCGAAACCGATGGAAAAGACCTCGACCCGCACCCCGTTGAGGCGGGCGATCAGGTAGTGCCCCAGCTCGTGCACGAAGACCAGGGCCGTCAGAACGACCAGGAAGGGCAGCCCGAAGCCGTAGAGACCTCCAGAAAAATCCATAACTTACGACAAAGTCCTATGGTTGTGTGTAAGCAAGTTGCGGTTGCCCGCGAAAATCATTGAGGCCCTGGGCACCGCCCCGGCCCGCCGCCGGTCCCTGTCCGCTTCTGTGATCGGAATTCCCCTGCTTGATACCGCAAAATCCTTACTCAAAAAAGGACCTAGGCACCCGCGGCCCGGGCGTCAAGCAGGCCCCGCGCGGTGCGCCGCGCCAGGCTGTCGGCCGCCTCGACCTCGTCCAGGCTGGCCAGCGTCGCGGCGGGATGGGTCTCCAGGGTGCGCTCGACGATCTCCGGGATCGCCAGGAAGCCGATCCGTCCCGCCAGGAAGGCGGCCACCGCCTCCTCGTTGGCGGCGTTGAGGGTCACCGGAGCGGTGCCGCCGGCCCTCAGCGCGGCGCGCGCCAGGGCCAGGCTGGGGAAGCGCTCCGCGTCCGGCGGCTCGAAGTTCAGCCGGCCGATGCGCGCCAGGTCGAGGCGCTCGACCGGCGTGGCCATGCGCTCCGGCCAGGCCAGGGCATAGGCGATGGGCGTGCGCATGTCGGGCTGGCCGAGCTGCGCCAGGACCGAGCCGTCGACATAGGACACCATGGAATGGATCACCGATTCCGGGTGGACCAGGATATCGATCCGCGCCTCGGGCATGTCGAACAGGAAATGCGCCTCGATGAGCTCCAGGCCCTTGTTCATCATGGTGGCGGAATCGACGGAGATTTTGGCCCCCATGTCCCAGTTGGGGTGGGCCACCGCCTGGGCCGGGGTGACCGCGGCCATGTCGGCGCGGCTGAAGGTCCGGAAAGGCCCGCCGGAGGCGGTGAGGATCAGCCGGTCGACGCTGTCGGGCTGTTCCAGGTCGAGCACCTGGAAGATGGCGTTGTGCTCGGAATCGACCGGCAGCAGCTGCGCCCCGCAGCGCCGCACCTCGGCGGTCATCAGGCTGCCGGCGCAGACCAGGGTCTCCTTGTTGGCGAGGCCGACGACGGTGCCCTGGCGGATCGCCGAGAGGGTCGGCGCCAGGCCGGCGGCGCCGACGATCGCGGCCATCACCCAGTCGGTCGAGCGGGTCGCCGCCTCGGCCACCGCGGCCGCGCCCGCCGCCACCTCGATGCCGCTGCCGCTCAGCGCCTCCTTCAGGTCGCCGTAGGCCGCCTCGTCGGCGACCACCGCCAGGCGGGCGCCGAAGCGCTTGGCCTGCATGGCGAGACGCGCCACCGAGCGGTTGGCGGTCAGGGCCTCGACCGCGAAGGCCTCGGGATTGCGCTCGACCAGGTCCAGGGTGCTGCAGCCGATCGAACCTGTAGAGCCGAGGATGGTGAGCCGCCGCGGCTGGCTGGCGGATTTCGGCGAAGTCGACGCCAGTGACATGTCAGATCTAAACCCCCACTACCCAGATATAGAGGAACGCGACCGGGAAAACCGCCAGCAGTCCGTCGACGCGATCGAGGATACCACCGTGCCCGGGGATTATGTGACTTGAATCCTTCACCCCGAAGCGGCGCTTGCACCAGGATTCCAGAAGATCGCCGCCCTGGGCAACAACCGCAAGGGCCATGCCGCCGGCGACCAGCAGAACCGGGTCCCAGGCCAGCAGGCGGGCAGCCGCGACGCCGACCAGCCCGGCCGAGAGCATGCCGCCGATCAGCCCGGCCCAGGTCTTGTTCGGGCTGACCGCCGGGGCCAGCCTGGGCCCGCCGATGCCGCGCCCGGCGAAGTAGGCGCCGATGTCGGTGGCCCAGACCACCGCCAGCAGCCAGAACACCAGCGCGCGCCCCTCTTCCGGCACGGCGCGCAGCCACAAAAATGACAGACAGGCGAGGCCGATGTAGAGCGTCCCCAGGCCGATCCAGGGCACCTGGCGCGGGCGCGACAGGGCCGTCGCCGCCGCCGCCGCGGCGGTGCCGATCAGCAGTTCCGAGAGGGCGTGCTGGGAGATCCCCAGGGCAAAGGCTACCGGCACGCCGATCAGGGCGAGGATGGACAGGGCGCCGCCGAGGCCGATGCGGCCCTCGCCGCAGATCCGCGCCCATTCCCAGCCCATGAGGCCGGCCGCCACCACCATGAGGCCGTCGAGCCACAGCCCGCCGAACCAGATGTCCAGCAGCACCAGGGGCGCCAGGATGAGCGCGGAGATGACCCGGGTGAGGAGCAAAAGAGGCCCGGCCCTAGAGGGACTCGGCCGCCGCGCCGTAGCGCCGCTCGCGCCGCCGGAACTCATTGACGGCGGCTTCCAGGTCGCTCTTGTCGAAGTCCGGCCACAGCTTGTCGACGAAGACCAGCTCGCTGTAGGCGGCCTGCCACAGCAGGAAGTTGGAGAGCCGCTGCTCGCCGGAGGTGCGGATCAGCAGATCCGGGTCGGGAATGCCGGCGGTCAGGAGCCCGGCGGCAAAGCGCTCCTCGTCGATGTCCTCGGGCGCCAGCTCGCCGGCGGCCACGGCCTCGGCCAGGCGGCGGGCGGCGGCGGCGATCTCTTGGCGGCCGCCGTAGCTGATCGCCATGACCAGGTCGAGGGCCTGGTTGTCGGCGGTGCGCCGCTCGGCGTCGTCGATCAGCCGCACGATGTCCCCCGGCAGGCGCCCGCGCTCGCCGATCACGCGCAGGCGGATTCCGTTCTTGTGGAACTCGGCGATCTCGCTCTGCAGGTAGCGGCGCAGCAGGCCCATGAGGTCCTCGACCTCGGTCATCGGGCGGCGCCAGTTCTCCGAGGAAAAGCCGAACAGGGTCAGGAAGGGAATGCCCATCTCCAGGGCCCCGGCGACGGTGCGGCGCACCGCTTCGGCCCCCTGGCGGTGGCCCAGGGTGCGCGGCAGGCCGCGCGCGTTCGCCCAGCGGCCGTTGCCGTCCATGATGATCGCGACGTGCCGCGGGGTAATCTGGTCCGGAGGATAACCTGCGTCGTGCATTGTCTTCGCCAAAGGGAACTCGAGGGTCGGAACAGCCCCTGGACCTGCCCTCTAAACCTGGAGGATCTCCTCCTCCTTCTGCGCTAGGGCCGCGTCGATGGTCTTGATGTGCTTGTCGGTCAGGCCCTGGATCTCCTCCGACCAGAGGTGATGCTCGTCCTTTGAGATCTCGTGGTCCTTTTCCATCTTCTTGAGCATCTCCATTCCATCGCGCCGCACGTTGCGCACCGCCACGCGGGCCTGCTCGGCGTACTTGCCGGCGATCTTGGTCAGCTCGACGCGGCGCTCCTCTGAGAGCGCCGGGATCGGCACCCGGACCAGCTGGCCGTCGCTCGCCGGGTTGAGGCCGAGACCGGATTCGCGGATCGCCTTCTCGACCGCGCCGACCAGGCCCCGGTCCCAGACCTGGACCGTGACCATGCGCGGCTCGGGCACGCTGATCGAACCGACCTGGTTCATCGGCATGGAGGCGCCGTAGGCGTCGACGTGGATGGGCTCGAGCAGGCCCGCCGAGGCGCGGCCGGTGCGCAAGCCCGCGAATTCCTTGTGAAGAGCGTCGATGGCGCCGTCCATGCGGCGCTTGATGTCGCGTAGATCAGGATCAGCCACGGCTCATTCCTCGTTTCTCACCAGTGTAAAGCAGCCCCTGCCGGACAGGACCTCGGCGAAAGCCCCGGGTCGGTATATTGAGAACACAAGGATAGGGATAGCGTTTTCCCGGGCAAGCGAGATGGCGGCATGGTCCATCACGCCGAGGTCCTCCGTCAGCACCCGCATGTAGCTCAGCGTCTCGTAGCGCTTCGCCTCGGGGTTCTTTTGCGGGTCGGCGTCGTAGACGCCGTCCACCTTGGTCCCCTTCAGCAGCACGTCGCAGCCCATCTCCGAGGCGCGCAGCGCGGCCGCCGTGTCGGTGGTGAAGAAGGGGTTGCCGGTGCCGGCGGCGAAGATCACGACCCGGCCCTTTTCCATGTGGCGCACGGCGCGCCGGCGGATGTAGGGCTCGGCCACCGTGGCCATGGGAATGGCCGACTGCACGCGGGTGTCGACGTCGATGTTCTCCAGGGCGTTCTGCAGGGCCAGCGCGTTGATCACCGTCGCCAGCATGCCCATGTAGTCCGCCGAGGCGCGCTCCATGCCGCGCGCGGCGGCCGAGACGCCGCGAAAGATGTTGCCGCCGCCGACCACCAGGCAGACGTCGACCCCCATGGCGCGGACCTGGCCCACATCGGCGGCGATCTGCGCCACCATGTCCGGATCGAGGCCGTAGTCGCGGCGGCCCATCAGGGCCTCGCCCGAGATCTTCAGGAGAACGCGCTTGTACTGCGGGAGGCGATCGACCCGGGTCTGCGTTTCGGACATGAGCCCCTTCAAGGTCCAGCGGTGCAAGGCCTGGCGGCCGTTACGAAGCCTGTCGGCGGGAGCCGGCGCCGGCGGCGCCGGCCGGCGAAAGCGGGCACATGGTAATGCGCCCGGCGGCTTTGCGCCAGCGGGCCGGAACCGCCGTCCCGGCGCCCCCGCCACCGCTCTCAACCCTGCCCGTCGGATCGGGCGAAATCGCGGCGGCGACGGGGCGAAGCCGGGAAATCAGCCGCCCAGGGTGGCGGCGACCTCCGCGGCGAAGTCCTGCTCCTCGCGCTCGACGCCCTCGCCGAGCTGGAAGCGCACGAAACCGGCGATGTTGACCGGCGCGCCGACGTCCTTGGCGGCGCTTTCCAGGACCTTGGCGACCTTGTTCTCGCCGTCGATCACGAAGACCTGCTCGAGCAGGCAGACCTCCTCGTAGAACTTGCGCAGGCGGCCCTCGACCATCTTGGCGATGATCTCTTCCGGCTTGCCGCTGGCGCGGGCCTGCTCGCTCAGCACGTCACGCTCGCGCTCCAGGGCCGAGGCGTCGACGCCGGCGCGGTCGACGGCCTGCGGCTGGGCGGCGGCCACGTGCATGGCCAGCTGCCTGCCGAGGGCCTCCAGCTTGGCCTTGTCGCCGCTCGACTCGAGGCCGACCAGCACGCCGATCTTGCCGAGGCCGGGCGCCGTCTGGTTGTGGATGTAGGAGCACACCACGCCGTCGCTGACCGCGATGCCGGCGGTGCGGCGCAGCGCCATGTTCTCGCCGATCTTGGCGATCAGGTTGGTCAGCTCCTCGGCCACCGTGTTGCCGCTGCCCGGATAGGCCGCGGCGCTGATCCTGTCGAGGTCGCCGCCCTCGGCGAGGGCGATCTCGGCGACGTTGCGCACGAAGCCCTGGAAGGTGTCGTTGCGGGCCACGAAGTCGGTCTCGGCGTTGACCTCGACCACCGCGCCGCGCGTGCCCTCGGCGGCGACGCCGACCAGGCCCTCGGCGGCGACGCGACCGGCCTTCTTGGCGGCGGCGGCCAGGCCCTTCTTGCGCAGCCAGTCGACCGCGGCCTCCAGTTCGCCGCCGGTCTCGGTCAGCGCCTTCTTGCAGTCCATCATCCCCGCGCCGGAGGTCTCGCGCAGCTCTTTGACCAGCGCCGCTGTGATTTCAGCCATGACGGAATCCTTCTTTCTCAAATCTGCCGCGCCCGCCGGATGGTCCGCTGGGGCGCGTTCCTACAGGAAGTTCTTGGTTGCCCGGTGAGGCCGGCCGCTGCCGGCCTCGCCCGAGGTGCGGGTCAGGCCTGCGGAGCGGCTTCCCCGGCCGGCTTCTCGGCCGCGGCTTCCGGCGTCGCCTCGGCCTGGCTCGCGGGTTCGGCCGCGGCAGGCCCCTCGACGGCGGTCTCGGGGGTCGCCTCGACCTGGCTGGTGCCCGCTTCCGACCCAGCATCGGGCAGGGTCTCGACCGGCACGTCGACCGCTTCGCCGACGTCGGCGCCGCTGGCCGTCATCTCGGCCTGGATGCCGTCGAGCACCGCGTCGGCGATCAGGTCGCAGTAGAGGCCGATGGCGCGCAGCGCGTCGTCGTTGCCCGGCACCGGGAAGGTCACGCCTTCCGGGCTGGAGTTGGAATCGAGGATGCCGATCACCGGAATGTTGAGGTTGCGGGCTTCCTCGACGGCGATGTGCTCCTTGTTGGTGTCGATGACGAAGAGCACGTCGGGCAGGCCGCCCATCTCCTTGATGCCGCCCAGGGCGCGCTCCAGCTTGTCGCGCTCGCGGGTCAGCACCAGCAGCTCCTTCTTGGTCAGGCCGGACTGCTCCTCGGCGAGCTGCTCCTCGACCACGCGCAGGCGCTTGATGGAGTTGGAGATGGTCTTCCAGTTGGTCAGCATGCCGCCGAGCCAGCGGTGGTTGACGTAGTACTGGCCGCAGCGCTTGGCCGCCTCGGCGACCTTCTCGCTGGCCTGGCGCTTGGTGCCGACGAACAGCACGCGCCCGCCGCCGGCGACGATGTCGCGCACGGTGACCAGGGCCTGGTTGAGCAGCGGTACGGTCTGCTCCAGGTCGATGATGTGGACGCCGTTGCGGGCCCCGAAGATGAAGGGGGCCATGCGCGGGTTCCAGCGACGGGTGGTATGTCCAAAGTGGACGCCAGCTTCCAACAGCTGGCGCATCGAGGGGCTCGGAAGCGCCATGAGATGTTCTCCGGTTGGTCCACCGCGGGCCTGTCATCTGCCCCCCCGGAAGCCCGCCGAAACGGCAGAAAACCTGGGGTTTCAGACACCGGAGCGACGATCGGGATGTCTCCCCGAAGGCCGCAATGCCCGCGTGTGAGATTGAAAGTGGCCGGGTGATACCCCTCAGGCGCCCCGAAATCAAGGGAAAACTGGCGCTTGGGGCGGCGGGCTGCGTCCTTCGAGACGCGTGCCCGGGCCTTGCCCGGCCCCACGCCTCAGGATGAGGTAAATCTTTGATGCGACGAAGAAAAAACGTCATGGTCAGGAGCGCCCCCGAGTTCGGCTCGGGGGCGCGTCTCGAACCACGCAGGGCGCCCCTGCGGCTCGCCCTGGCGCCCTAGAGGTCGTAGCCCTCCGCGCGCAGGCGCTGCTCCACCCGTCCCGGCAGGTTCTGGAACAGGGCCATGCCCCACTGCTGGCTGAGCTGCATGGTGTGTCCCATCATCTGCGGCATCTTCTTGATCATGCTCTGGCCGGCCGGGCTGGTGTAGAAGGCCAGCATGGCGTCGAGCTCTTCCTCGGTGAAGACCTCGGCG
>JBFGUI010000120.1:0-11147 GCA_041565695.1 Kiloniellaceae bacterium | reverse complement strand
TGCATCAAGACCTGCAAGACCAAGACGGCCTGTTACACGCCGGAGCGCAGCTACGAGCAGGTCGCCATCGGTCCCAACGAGACCTACGGCTCGGGCGCCGAGATCAAGGAGACGGCCAAGAGCCTGTTCGGCGGCGGCGGTGGCCTGGGCAGCCTGGGCGGCGGCGGCAGCACCTTCGGCGGCAAGCCCAGGGGCACCGGCACCTTCAGCGAGAAGGCGACCCGCGGCGGTGGCGGCGGCAAGGGGCCGGAGACCGTCGACGACCCGACCAGCGGCTCGTTCTTCCGGGCACGTGCCGGCGCTGTCGACATGCAGCTGCGCGGCAATTTCGTCGACGACGGCCTGCTGGTCAGCGCCAAACTCGACGACGTGCCGGGCGACGGTACCTTCCACGCCATGTGGCTGGAGGACAACGAGGGCCGCATCATCCGCCCGACGCGCTACCTGCCGTTCTCCATGTACCGCGACTGGCAGCTGAAGGTGTGGTGGACCTACGACCGCTGGGTCGACGGCCAGCACGTCGAGCACCGCGAGGGCGGCTGGACCGAAACCTGGCGCGAGGAGCGCGACGGCCTGCTGGCGCTCTACGGCGGCGAGGAGGGCGTCAAGAATTCCATCTGGCACAGCCAGGGCTTCGACACGCCGGTGCGCGGGCTGCAGCACATCGGCGCCTTTTTCCCGGTGACCGTCGCCGACCTCAGCGGCCCCTGCCCGCTGCGCCTCGTCACCCACGTGGCGCTGCCGGAAGAGGACCCGGTGGTCACCCAGCCCTTCGTCAACGACCTGTCGCTGGCCGCCGACACCGCCAGCAGCAGCCCCGACAACGACATCCTCGTCAACATCCGACAGACCGTGACTTTCTAGCGCGGCGGCCGGCGGCCGGCCCCTTTCCGCCACGCGCTCAACTGGTCTGATTACCGAACCGGAGACCGCGTGGACGCCACCCCCGGATGCGCCTAGACTTCTCCGGCTCAAAGGGTCTGGGGACAAGACCTACTGACCGGGAGGAAAGTGCAAATGAGGGCTTTGTTGATACCCTGCCTGGCTGCTGCGGCGGCCGGGCTGCTTCTCGCGCCTGCGGCCAGCGCGCAGACCGTGAAGATCACCCCGCTGGGCAGTCACGAAGGCGAATTCTGCCGCTTCGACCGGGCTCTGGTGCTGGAGGACCCCAATGGCACGCGGGTGCTCTATGACGCCGGGCGCACCGTGCGCGGCCCCTATGACCCGCGCCTCGGCAACATCGACGCCGTGCTGCTGAGCCACGTGCACGGCGACCACCTGGGTGACCGCCACCAGCCGAGCCCCAATGCCGGCGCCTGTGGCGACCCGGACGTCTCCGTCGCAGTCGTGCCGATCTCCAACACCGTGCTGATCACCGTGGAGAAAAAGGCCAAGCTGGTGGTCGGCGCCGAGATGGCCTCCTTCTTCGCCCAGAAGGTCGAAGCGGCCGGCGGTGAGGCCAGCCAGGTGCAATTGGCCCGCTACGGCGGCGTGCGCGACGTCGGCGGCGTCAAGATCTACAGCGTACCCGCCGTGCACTCCAACGGCCTCAACCCGGCATTCCTGGAGGGGCCCTATGCCGAGTCCCTCAAGGCCAGCGGCCTGACCGCCTACCTCGGCCCGCCGGGCGGCTATGTCGTCGAGTTCACCAACGGGCTAACCGTCTACCTGTCCGGCGACACCGGCCACACCGCCGAGCAGGAGGTCGTGGTGCGCCGCCGCTTCGGCGCGGAACTGGCAGTGATCAACATCGGCGGCATCTTCACCACCGGACCCGAGGAGGCGGCCTTCGTGATCAACGAGCTGGTCAAGCCGGCCTCGGTCATCGCCTCCCACGCCAACGAGGAAGCGACCTCCGGCGGCAAGGTGAAGCCGGGCTCCAAGACGGAGACCTTCACCAAGGCCACCAAGGTGCCGGTCTACCCGGCGCTGAGCGATCGGACCATGGAGTTCGACGGCAAGGGCAAGTGCACCGCCGGGTGCTGAGCGTGCCGTTACCATGCAAGCCCTCCCCCAACAGGGGGAGGGCGAGCGCGGCCGAAGTCACGCTGCGGCCGCCCGATTGAAATCTTCGATCATGCCGTCCCACACGGCGACCAATTTCATCAGGCCGTCCCACCAGTCGGGATCGCGGCGGGCATCGAAGTCGGCCAGCGCAACGCCCTGTTGCTCGACCCAGGTGTAGTAGCCGAGATTGAAGATGCGCTCGCGGTCCCGGCGACCGAGTTCGATCATGTGGTCGGTGGCTACGCCGCGCAGGTAGCGGCCGAAGACCTCTGCCGCCATCAGCTCGTCGAAGGCCCGCGGCGCCAGCCGCTTTTCGGCCAGCCCCAGTTCGGTCTGGTACATGCCCGCGCCATCGGTCGCCACCGTCAGTACCGCATCGCCGGGACCGAGGCCCATGTAGCGGGCGTACTTGATGGCGCCCAGGATGTTGGCGATGGAGGACAGCCCGAGGTCGCCCAGAGCGGCAAGCTGCTGCTGATCGAGGCCGAGCCGCCGGGCCAGGAAGGCACGGCCCACCGTGGTGTTGAACAGCAGGTTCAGGTTATCGCAGGCGACGTCCGAGACCCCGATCACGAAATCGCTGTTCATGACGTTGTGGATCAGAGGCACGTGCTTGTCGCCGATGCCCTGGATGTTGTGCTCGCCGTAGCCGTTATAGAGCAGGGTCGGGCATTCCACCGCCTCCACGACGCAGATGTCGGTCCCAAGCGTCTTCTTCAGGTGGTCGCCGGCCGCCAGGGTCCCGGCCGAGCCGGAGGCGGAGACGAAGGCGCGTGCCGTGAGGGCATCGGCTCCCTTCACCGCTGCGAAGACCCGCGCCAGGGCCGGCCCGGTGACGGCGCGGTGCACGATGTAGTTCCCGAACTCGGAGAACTGGTTGAGGATGACGTTGTCCGGGTCCTTTGCCAGCGCGTGGCAGGCGTCGTAGATCTCCTTCACGTTGCTCTCGGTGCCGGGGGTGCGGACAATGTCGGAGGGATCGGAGACCCACTGCTCCAGCCAGCGGAATCGTTCGGCGCTCATCCCCTCGGGCAGCACGGCGACGCTGCGGCAGCCGAGGATGCGCGAGATCGCAACGCCGCCGCGGCAGTAGTTGCCGGTCGACGGCCAGACCGCGCGGTGCCGGCCGGCATCGAACTTGCCCGACAGCAGCCGCGGGACGAGACAGCCGTAGGCCGCCAGCACCTTGTGGGCCTGGATCATCGGAAAGCGGCAGCCCAGGGCGACGACGATCTTCGCCTCGACCCCGGTCAGCGCCGGCGGCAGCACCAGGTGTTCGGGAAACGGGGCGAGGCCGCGCCGGTCAGCGGCGTTGTGCCAATGCACACGATAGAGGTTGCCGGCCTGCGGCGCGTCGGGATCGACGCCGGCGAGCGCCGACACCTTTTCCGCCAGGCGCACCGCGGGATCTGCCAGCTCGGCGATGCGCGGCAGGGTGATGCCGGCTTCGCGAAGGCGCGCCACGTTGTGCGCGTAGGCCGCGCGATCGACGACTTCCTGCTCCAGTCCAAGGGTCATGCCATTCCTCCCCTGCCCTTGATGACGCCCTTGGCGGCGCGCGATGTCTTTGCCCAGGTTTAACCCAGCAGCGGAGACTTGGGAAGCAAAGCCGCGTCAGAGATCCCCGGGCACTCCGAAGCCGGGGGCGGCGGCGGGATCGAGCGCGCGGGTCACGTAGGCGTCGAGCTGCGGCTTGTAGATCTCCCACAGCTGAGCCAGCGCGCCGATGGGATCGCTCTCGTGCCAGTCGACGCGCAGGTCGGCGACCGGCCAGGGCACCTCGCGCACCAGCAGCAGCCCGGCGGAGTGCACCGGCCCGGCCTCCCCGCCGGCGGCCAGACCCGCCTTCATCGCGGTAAGGAGGCGGTCTGCCAGGTGTCCGCCTGCGCCTGCGAAGATCGCGACCATGGCCTCGGGCACGTCCGCCTCGGCGAGCAGGTTGCCGGCGGCCACCGCATCGCGTCCCTGGGCCGCGCCGTGAATGCCGAGGGTCCTGTCGCCCTCGAAGAACGCCGTGCGCCCCTCGGCGTCGACGGCGGTCAGCTGGCGGAACTGGATGTGCGGCGCGCTGGCCGTGACCTGCGCCATGGCTTCTTCGGCGGAAGCGCCGCCGGCCATGAGGTCGAGGATCCAGGGACCCAGCGTCAGATCCGTGACGTTCTGGCTCGCGACGGCGCCGACGCCGGCCCGTGCATAGCCGCAGCGCGCCGCCACCGCCGGCGAGGACGAGGCGACCGCAAGCCCGAACATGCCGGTCTCGGCGCAGCGCACGGCGATGGAGAAGGTCATGCTTTCGTCCCTGTCGATGTCATTCAGCCGGCGCCCTGCTGCAGGAAGAAGGAGGCGCCCTTGGGAAACTCCGGCAGCTCCAGCTCGTAGGCCTCGCAGCGGATGCGGTTCGGCTCGCTCCCGCGCACGATCTCGCGGTCCAGCGTCGAGGGCACCGGGTTCGGCGCGCAGGCCGCCGCATCGGCCGCGGCGTAGACGGTGATCGCCAGGCTGCGGGGCCGCGTCGAGAGATTGGGTGCCGATCCGTGGGCCAGGCGGGTGTGCATCAGGCAGACCGCGCCGGCCGGGCCGGTGCAGGTTACGGCCTTGGCTCGCAGCTGTTTCGCCACTTCGTCGGCCACCGCGCCGGTAAAGCGCCCGTCGTGCCACAGCGGGTAGATCGGCCCCCGGTGCGAACCCGGCACCACCTCCAGCGGACCGTTTTCCGCCGTCACCTCGTCGATCATCAGCAGCGCCGTCACCAGGTCCCAGTTGCTGTGCGGCGTGAAGGGGAAGTCCTGGTGCCACTTCACTGCGGTGCGGGAGCCGGGCAGCTTGGAATTGATCTTGGAGTGGTGGTAGCGCAGGTCGGGGCCGATCAGGTCGGCCACCATGTCGACCATGCGGCTGTCGCGCGCCAGCCGGCGGAAAACCTCGGAGACGTCGACCGGCGCATTGACCCGGCGCAGCCCCGGATGCTCCGCGCTGTGCGACGGCTCCAGGTCGAAACGCGGGCGGCCGTCGACGGTCGTGCCGTAGCTGGCGCGATACTGCCGGCTTTCCTCGACCCAGCCCTCGAAGTCGGCACGCAGCGCCGTGAGCTCCGCCGCCGTCACCGCGTCCTCCACCAGCAGCACGCCGTCGCGCTCGAAGGCTTCGACCTGCGCCGCTGTCAGTACTTCTGGAGGTCTGCGCGCCATGGATGCCTCGGCTCAGTCCGCGTCGGGAATGACCGCGATGGCGTCGACCTCGACCAGCCATTCCGGCCGCGCCAGGCCGGACACCACCAGACCGGTGGAAACCGGGTAGACGCCCTTCAGGGTCCTGCCGACACTGCGGTAGACCGCTTCGCGGTAGCGCGGATCGGTGATGTAGATGGTGATCTTGCAGATATGCTCGAGGCGCGAGCCCGCCTCCTCCAGCAGGATCCTGATGTTGGCCATGGCCTGATCGGCCTGGCCCGCGGCGTCACCGATGCAGACGCTCTGCGCCGTGTCGAGATCCTGGCCGACCTGGCCGCGCACGAAGACCATGGTGCCGCGGGCGACGACGGCCTGGCAGAGGTCGTTATCCAGCATCTGTTCTGGATAGGTGTCCCTGGTGTTGAACTTGCGGATCCGGGTATGGGTCATGAGAGCCGTTGTGTTGCTGCTGCGGAGGTCAGGGGGCGAGCAGTGGCGCCGTCGCGCCGTATTCGCGGTTGGCGTAGACCAGCGGCTTTCCCTCGGCGACGAAGATGTCGGCGACTTCGCCGAAGATGACGTGGTGCGTGCCCACGCGCACGCTCTCGCTGAGCCGGCAGTCGAAAGCGACCAGCGGATCGATCACGCGAGGCGCGGCCGTCACCAGGCGGGTCCACTCGGCACAGGCGAACTTGTCACCGCTTTCCGTGCTGCGCCGCCCCGCGAAGGTCTCCGCGATCGCCAACTGGTCCTCGCGCAGCAGGTTGACGCAGAAGACGCCGTTGCCGAGGACCGCCGATGCGGCCGGGCTCTGGTGATGCACGCAGACCAGCAGCGAGGGGGTCTCGGCAGAGACCGAGGCCATGGCCGAGACGGTGACCCCCGCCCGTCCCGCCGGCCCGTCGGTGGTCACGACGCTGACGGTGCAGGCCGCGCGGCTCATGCCTTCCAGGAAATTCCGCCGCAGTGCCGACAAGGGTTCCTCCATGGTCTCGGCGCATTGCCGCCCGGCCGCATTCTTACCGATTTCTGCGGCGTCGGACCAGCCGCGGTCGTCGCAGATCGATTCGGTACACTCTGCGTTTTTGCGGTTCATGCACCCCTCACGTACCGACAGGCCCGACGCTTGCCCGGGTCGCCGCCTGAGCCGTGCAGTTCTGTCCCTTCCCGGTCCGATCATAGCCGCAAATGCCGCGCAGGTCTTAGTCCTGTACCGATAAACCCGCGCGGCCATGACAATCCATGAGTCCAGAACCTGGGCAGCGCCGCCACCTCAGTCGAGGCTGAGGCGTTCAGGCGGGATGCGGCGGAACGGCAGGCGGGAGACGTCGGCCATGGCCGGGCCGGGGGTGTCGCAGAGCCGGATGAGGTCGAAGCGCTCGGCGAAGGCGGCGACGAAGTGGTTCTTGGCCTTGGCCAGCAGCAGCGGCACCCGGTCCAGATCGATGCCGTGCAGGCGGAAGTACTCGCTGTCGTTGGGCGCCTGGCAGCCGCTGGTGACGATGACCCGGAGCGGCCCGACCCCGAGCACCGCGGTAGGCCCGAGGTCGACCGGCAGCCCGCGCTCCATGGGCCCCGCGTTGCGGAACCGCCCCTCTGTGAGACGCAGCACCTCCGCCTCGCAGGCAACCGGCGCCCCGAACCGACGGTCGCGGCGCCCGCCCAGCGCCAGGTCCAGCCGCGCGCCCGGCCCGGCGGTCCGGGCCACCGCCACCGCCGCCGGATCGCAGAAAAAGGCGAAGACCGCGCCCTGCGGCACCCCGGCCGCCAGCGCGGCGGCGAACAGGCCGGGGGTGTCGCCCAGCCCGCCGGACAGCGGATTGTCGGCGGGCTCCAGGATGGCGACGCGCCGGCCGCCGGCCCAGGGCTGCGCGGCGAGGCACTCGGCGGCGCTGGGCAGCGCGGGCCGGAAGGCGGCGCGCCGCTCGAAGAGGAAGGCGGCAAGCGCCTCGGCCGCCGCCGCTCCCGCCTGCCGGTCCTCGCTGGTCACCACGGCGCCGGCATCGGCGGTCTCCACATCGGCATAGGCGAAGCTGCCGTAGGGATAAGCGGCGAAGATCGCGCCCGCCGGCGCCGCGGCCCGGTGCTCCTGCTCCAGCGCGCGGGCGAAATCCTCGGCCTCGGCCATCGGCCCGCCGCCGTCGGTGCGCATGTTGAAGCTGGGCAGGACGCGCCCGATGGTCCTGAGCGTAACGCGGGCGCGCCGCCCGCTGACGATCATCGCCGCCAGCATGTCGAGAGCGCGCGCCGCCGCCGCCTCCATGTCGACATGCGGATAGCTGCGGTAGACCGTGGCGGCGTTGAGCGCCGCGGCGACCCGCGGACCGAGGCAGGCATGCAGATCGAAGGAAGCCGCGATGGGCAGCTCCGGAAAGCGCTGCCGCAGCCCCTCCAGCAGGCTTGCTTCCGGCGCCAGGTTGTCAGTGCCCAGGCAGGCGCCGTGCAGCGAGAGGTAGAGCCCGTCCGCAGCGTCGAACACCGGATCGCCAATCACCTCGTCCAGGAAGTCGTCGAGCACGGCCTGCTCGACCGGGCCGCCGGGCGGCGCCGAGGCCGAGCGCGAGAAGACCAGCGCCGCATCGCCATGCGCCTCAGCCCAGGCCAGCGCGCCGCCGATCTCCGTCGCGGCGCCGGCATGGAGCGCCGCGACATCGGTGCCGCGCAGCCACTCGCGCGCGCGGAATGCCTCGCGGCCGGTCGTCGCGGCCGTGAAGGAGTTCGCCTCATGCCACAGCCTGGCGACGCCGATGCGCATGGATTCCGCATACCCCCTATCCCTCGGGCGGCCAGCAAAGCAGCCCCGGCAACGCGCGGTCAACGGCGAAGCGCGGGGCGAAGCGGGACAGGGCGCCTTGCCCACCCGCCGGCCCCGTTCAACGGCCCGTTAACGGGTTGCCCTGCAGAATTGGCACTTGTCACCAGGCGGCCCGCCATGCACCAGATTGGGACCGACCGCAGATCCGTAAGCGGTCAGGCGTCTGTTTGGCCGATTGAGAACATTACCGGGAGCCTGCAAATCATGGGAAAGGTCTTAGCGATCATCGGCTGCATGCTGGTGGCGCTCATCGTGGTGGCCTTTACGGTTGCCCTCCACGAAGACCAGGTGCGCGTAGAGAGGAAGGCGAAAGCCGCCATCTTCCACTTCGGGCCGGAGAGCGTCGACCGGATCTTGGTCGAAGGCCCCGACGGCGAGCGCAGCGACCTTTCGCGCCGCGGCGACGGCTGGATCATTGCGACGCTCGGCGACTTTCCGGCGGACGATGCCAAGGTTGAGCAGATGCTCCGGCGCCTGCTGGCGATCGACCGGGATCTGCCGGTCGATTCGGGTCGCGACTCCCTGCGCGCTTTCAGGCTGACCGATGAGGACTTCGCGCGGCGCATTACCCTGGCACGCGGCGAAGAGGTCCTGGCGACGGTCATTGTCGGCACGTCCCAGGGACCGCGCCAGGTGCATGCCCGCCTGCCGGGGGAAGCGCAGGCCTACACGGTCACTTTCGGTCTCTTCGATGCGGTTCCGGCCGCAGCCGAATGGATCGACAAGGGCGTGCTGCGCATCGCGCCGGACGACATTGCGGCCATCGACGTTGCGGGCCTGCGCCTCGTCGCACCCGCGAAAGGCGGGGTGGAAGGCTGGCACCTGGAGGATCCCGGCAAGAGCGGCGTGCTGAACCCGACAGCCGCTGAGCATCTGGTGGATCTTCTTACCGACCTGCAGATCGAGGGCATGCTGCCCGCCGAGGCAAGCGAGGCCGACATTGCCGCCCCGGAACTGACGCTGACGGTCGTGCTGCGCAGTGGGGCGGAGCTTGTCTGCGACCTGAGCAGGTCCGAACCGTCGAGCGGCTACGCCCTCGCCGTTTCGCGCTTCCCGCAGGTCTTTCTGCTGTCGCCTTATGCGGCCCATCAGATCATTGACGCCGCGCAGCGCGACAGGCTGCTCGAGCCGCACGAAGGCGTGCGCCACCACGCCGCCTCGGACCTTCCCTCGCCCGTGACAGCGCCGCTCGGCGCACACAACTGATCTGTCCTTACGCGGCGCGCGGTTGCTACTATCCCGCCAGAGATCGCTTAGCCGGGCCGCCGGCCTGGTCAGGCCCAACCGGGGGACAGCCGCACCGTGACCGACGCCATCGACAACCAGCCGATCATCGACACCCACCACCATTTCTTCGATCTGGAGGCGGTCTACTATCCCTGGCTGACCGACCGGCCGGAACCGAATTTCCTGCTCGGCAACTACGACGCCATCAAGCGCAACTTTTCGCCGGACGACTACCGGCGCGCCGCCGCGGGCTTCAACATCGTCAAGACCGTGCACGTCGAGGCCGAGGCCGATCACGACGAGCCGCTGCGCGAGACCCGCTGGCTGGTCGGGGTAGCGGCGGAAAGCGGCCTGCCGACGGCGATCGTCGCCCATGCGACCTTCCATGCGCCCGACGTCGAGGCGGTGCTGGAGGCCCAGGCGGCCTGCCCGCTGGTGCGCGGCATCCGCTGCAAGCCGACCACCAGCGTCACGCCGCGTGAGAGCGTGCGCGGCAAGCCGGGGGCGATGGACGACACGAAGTGGCTTGCCGGCCTGAAGCGCCTCGCCGCGCACGGTCTCTCCTGGGACCTGCGGGTGCCCTTCTGGCACCTCGCCGAGGCGGCCGACGTGGTGGCGGAGATCCCCGACACCGTCGTGATCGTGGAGCACACCGGCCTTGCCTGGGACCGCAGCGAGGAAGGCCTCGCCGTGTGGCGCGACGGCATGAAGCACCTCGCCGCGCGCGACAACGTCTGGCTCAAGATCTCCGAGCTCGGCCTGCCCGACGGCCCCTGGGACTACGACGACAACCGCCGCCTGGTGCTGGAAGCCCTGGACATCTTCGGCGTCGAGCGCGCCATGTTCGGCTCCAACGCGCCGGTCTCCGGCATCCGCATCGGCTTTGCCGAGCTGATCCATGCGCTCAGGCGCATGACCGAGGGACTGAGCGCCGACGAGCGCCACCGCTTCTGGTACGCCAACGCCGCCGAGGCCTATCGGCTCTAGGAACTATCCGTCGATCTTCCTGCCGATGCGCGCTTCCAGCGCGCGCATCGCCGCGGAGAAGTCGCTGTCGCCCCAGCCGGCGGCCTCGGCTTCCTCCAGGGTGGCGATCACCGCGGCCAGCGCCGGGTAGCGAGCGGCGTCGGGCGCCATGTCGCGGGCGAGGCGCGCGTCCTTCAGCATGAACTTCAGCATGAAGAGCGGCGAGAAATCGCCCTGGCGCATGCGCGGCACCCGGTTCTCGAAGTAGCGCGAATAGGCCATGCCGGTGCCCTGCGTCACGATCTCGTAGAAGGCCTCGATGTCGGCGCCGGTCTCCAGGCAGAGCGCCATGGCCTCCGCCACGGCGACGGCATGGCCCGCCACCAGGGTCTGGTGGATCAGCTTCATGTGGTTGCCGGAACCCGAGGGCCCGCAGTGGCGGATCAGCTGGCCACAGGCGGCGAGCAGCGGCTCGGCCCGCGCGAAGGCCTCGGCATCGCCGCCGACCACGAAGCTGATGCTGCCCTCGTTGGCCTGCTTGACGGAGCCCAGCATGGAGGCATCGAGGTGGCTGGCGCCGCGCGCCTGCAGGCCGGCGTAGACGTCGCGCGTCGCGTCGGGCCCGACGGTGGAGCAGTCGATGGTGATGCTGCCCGGGCGCAGCGCCGAGGCGACGCCGTCCGCGGCGAGGTAGACCTTGCGCAGGATGTCGTTGTTGGGCAGGCAGGAGAACAGCACGTCGCTCGCCGCCGCGGTCTCCGCCACCGAGGCCATCGGCGTCGCGCCGACCTCGAGGCAGACCCGCAAGGCGACCCCGGCATCTGCGTCGTAGCCCAGGACCGCGCCCGGATGCGCCGCCGCGAGGCGCCGCGTCATCGGCGCGCCCATGGCCCCCAGCCCGATGAAGCCGATCTTCATGCTTTCCCCCTGCTGTCAGCCGCCCCGGATCGGAGCAGAAGAGA
>JBFGUI010000119.1:0-11474 GCA_041565695.1 Kiloniellaceae bacterium | reverse complement strand
CGGCGGCATGCCGATGAGCGTGCACGCCTTCTGCCTCTCGTCCCGGCGGGCGACGGCGCGGCTGCACCCGGACGGCCGGGTCGAGTACCGCACCGACCCTGCGTGGTTCACCCCCTACATGCGAAGGGAGACGGTCGAATGGCCGAAGCAAGCGGAAAGCTCCGAAAAGTCCGCCTAGGCACGAAGCCGAGCCCGGAGGGCCTGCGCGACCTGCAGCTGGGCGACGTGGTCTATCTCGACGGCGTGGTCTATACCGCCCGTGAAGGAGTCTACAAGAAGGTGCTGGAGGACGGCGAGGCGCCGCCGGTGCCGCTGGCCGAGCTCAGCCAGGTGAACTTCCACTGCTCGCCCGCCGCGCACATCGACGAGGCCGGCCAGACCACGCTGACCGCGGTGACCGCCACCGCCTCCTTCCGTTTTTCCAAGTGGCTGGAGCGCTGGTTCGAGGTTTCCGGCGCCAAGGTCATCATCGGCAAGGGCGGCATGTCGCAGGAGGACTACAAGCGCTACTTCGTGCCCAACGGCGCGGTCTACCTGACCACCGTCGGCTACGGCACCGGCGCGCTCTTGGGGCGCGGCGTCAAGAAGGTGCGCGCGGTCCACTGGCCGAAGGAACTGGGCATCGCCCAGGCCATGTGGATCCTGGAGGTGGAGAGCTTCGGGCCCTTCATCGTCGCCAGCGACCTGCAGGGCAACAGCCTGTTCGACCGCGAGAACGCCAAGATCGCGGAAAACCTGCCGGCGGCCTATGAAGGCACCCGCCCGGCGATCCTGCACCGCTACGGCGAGACCGACGACCGCTCCGACGAGCTGATCTGACGGCCGGAAGCCAGCGCCTGCGTTTGGTCACAGAAGGCGGCATCATCTTGCGCTAGGCTGATGTTTCTCCTGAACCAGGCGTGCGAAGGAGGAATGTCATGAGCAACGGCAAGGACAGCGACGGCAAGGGCAAGGACTACGCGCTCGGACGCCTCGTCCTCGACTACATCCGGGCCTTCATGTGGCCCCTGGTGGCGGTGATCGTGGTGGTCATCTACCAGGACGACGTGCGCAAGATCCTCTCCGAGCGCGAAGTCGACATCTTCGGCCTGCGCATCGGCGAGAAGGTCGAGCAGATCGAATCCCAGGCCATGGCGGAGATCGAGGACATCCGCCTGCTGCTGGAAAGGCAGCAGGCGGCGGCGAGCGCCGGCGAGAGCGCACCGCTGGTCAGCGAGGACCTGGCCGCCAAGCTCAGCAGCCTGGAGCGCAACCTGTCACGCGAGATTAGCCGGGTGCAGAGCGAGCAGCAGGTCCTGCAGGCCGCGCCGCCGAGCACGCGCCAGGCGGCGATCGAGGCCCAGAGCCAGCAGGCCAGCCGGTCAAGCCTGGCCGCCGCCGCCGAGCGGCGCGGCTTCGAGGCGCTGATCGACCACGACGTGGAGGCGGCCATCGCCGCCTTCGAGGAGGCCCGCGACATCTGGCCGGAGTACCACAACGTCGCCGAGATCACCCGCGCCCTCAAGAAACGGCGGGAGACCCTCGCCAACCCCGATGCCGCGGCCTGGACGGAACTCTACCGGGACATCCTGGCGCGCTATTCCTGGGGGCTGCCGAGCGACCTGAGGCCCGCCTTTCGTGGCGAGGCCGCGCAGGCCTACTGAGCAGCGCCGGCCGCCGCCATGCGCCCGAAGGTCTCGAAGCGGCCGAGGTTGTCCGCCAGGCTGTAGGGCGCCTCGCAGAGCGTCTCCGGATCCCACTGGCTGCGCGGCTGCTCGTAGAAGTTGCCGCCGTAGACGTGGATCGCGCCGGTGAAGCGGGGAATCGGGTTGGTCACCGAGTGGATGATGTCGGGCCCGAGCGGCGCCACGTCGCCGACGCAGAGCGCCCTGGCGCCGGCCGCCTCGACCCGGCCGTCCCGGGCATCCGGAACGCGCCGCCAGAAGACGTTGTCCTCGCGCCCGGAATAGATCCCGATCACCGCCCACATTTCGTGATTGTGCGGCATGATGGTCATCCAGGGGGCCCAGACCACGTTGGCGATGGTCACGCTGTCGTCGGCATAGAGCTTGTGCACGGCGCTTTCGCGCGGCTCGCCGAGCGCCGCGATGACCGCCGCCGGGTCCGCCATGGCGCGGGCCACGACCTCGCGGGCCGCCTTGTGGGTTGCGTCCTCGGCCGCCGCGGCGCGGCAGTCCTCGATGAAGCGGTCGATGTCGAACATGCTTCCTCCGGGTTCGTGCGGCAGAGGCACAGTCTAGCGCCGAGCCCAACGCCGAGGCCATGTTTCAAAGGTATCAGTCGTATCGCGTGCAGTTGTGCGGCGTTTGTCGCCCTGCCGAAAGGCGGCCGGCCCGGCACGCAGCGCAGCATCGCCGCCCGGTCCGCCCGCCAGGTGCCAGGAGATTTCACCCCGCCGCCTCGATCTGCTTCAATGCCACGACGCAAGACCGCCCATCCGCCGATCACCGGGAGGACATTCGCGACATGACGCTGAACGACACCCAGGACCGCCTCTGCGCGGAAAACACCACCGACTTCTCCGATCTCAAGGCGATCGCCTTCAACTGCTCGCTGAAGAAGCAGGCCGACGAGTCCCATACCCGCCTGCTGCTCTCGGTGAGCGAGGAGATCCTGCGGCGCGGCGGGGTTGCCGTGGAGCACATCCACCTCGCCGATCACCGGATCCCCTACGGGGTCTATCCGGACATGACCGAACAGGGCTGGGAGCGCGATGACTGGCCTGCGCTGTGGGAGAAGGTCAAGGCGGCGGATATTCTGATCGTCGGCACGCCGATCTGGCTGGGCGAGGAAAGTTCGCTCTGCCGCATCCTCATCGAACGCCTCTACGGCATGTCGGGACTGCTCAACGACCGGGGCCAGAGCATCTTCTACGGCAAAGTCGGCGGCGCGGTGATGACCGGCAACGAGGACGGCGTCAAGCACTGTGCCATGACCATCCTCTACGCGCTGGGACATCTGGGCTGTACGATCCCGCCGCAGGCCGACTGCGGCTGGATCGGCGAGGCCGGTCCCGGCCCCTCCTACGGCGACGAGGTCGACGGCAAGCCGGCCGGCTTCGACAACGACTTCACCCAGCGCAACACCACCATCATGACCTGGAACCTGATGCACCTGGCGCGCCTGCTGAAGGACGCCGGCGGCCTGCCCAACCACGGCAACGACCGCGAGGCCTGGAAGGCCGGCTGCCGCTTCGGCTACGACAACCCGGACTACCGGGCGTGAGGGCAATGTCCAGGCGCAGAGCCCGGGCATCCCCTGTAGAAGGGGAGCGTGGTGTCCGGTTCTGTGAGGCGGCCTGCAGACGTCCCAACCTGGGCATTGACGGGACCCGCTCGGCGTAGAAAGCAAATGTCAGTTCGACCCGGAACCGATGTTCCGACGCGGACGCCGTCTGCCTCCGGATCGTTTGAATTCTGCCGATTCTGCCAAGCGTCGTCAGTCAGGCGGCCCCTGCGCTGGCAACGCGGTCTTCCGGGAACGTCGCGACGACGCAGTCTTGCGGGAACGTCACGACGACCCGCGTACCTTTATCGACCTCGCTTTCGATCCTCAGCTTCGCTCCGTGCAGTTCCGCCAGTTTCCTGACAATATGCAAACCCAATCCCGCCCCTTCGCTTTGCCGGGTGACAAAGGGATCGACCGGGTTGCTTTTGGTGCCCTGGACAAAGGGGTCGGTGATACTCACAAGGTCTTCCGGTGAGATCCCCACGCCTGCATCTTCTACCGCCAACTCACCCCGACCATCCGCCTGCATCGACCAGCCGACCTTAACGACGCAATCCTGCGATGAGAACTTCAGGGCGTTGGACAGAAGGTTGTCAACGATCTGGGATATCGCTCGGCGGTCGGCCCTCAGTGACCCAGCGTCGGGGGCAACGTTCAGCTCAATCCGTGACGTCGTGCCCGGGTGCAACGCCGCAAGGCAACGATCAGCCGAGGCCGCTATAAGCTCGCCCATGTCGAGCACTTCTTCTTGCAGTGTGTAGTCATCACTCTCAACCCGCGAAAGATCGAGGATATCGTTTACGAGAGAAAGCAGACGCAAGCCGCTGCGATTGATGATTCCGAGATATTCCCGGTATCGTTCATTCTCGATCCCTCCGAGCGTCTCCCCTTACATGATCTCGGAAAACCCAATGATGGCGTTCAAGGGGGTTCGCAGCTCGTGGCTCATATTGGCCAGGAACCGTGACTTGGCATCGTTCGCGGACTCGGCAGCGATCGTCGCCCGACGGTTGGCTTCGGCGCTGCGGTACCCGAAGAAGGTGACGACGAGAACGACGGCGATCAGAGCAAGTGTCATCCACACCGTTTTTCGCTGTTGATTCCCAAGCGTAGCGGTCAGATATGCCGAGTCCACCACGACCGTGGTCCGCAATGGCCAATCGCCGATTTGCTTCCCGTGCTCCAGCAACGGGCGATCCCCACCGGGAAGATACAGATCGACAACCTCCGTCTCTCTGGAGAATTGACGCGCATCCGGGAAGTGCTCGGCTAAGGAGCCTCCAATGACGTGACTAAGCCGCTGCGGCCCTTCCAGCACCGTATTCTGGTCATGGACGAGAAAGAAGCTCAGGCCCTCGGCATGGTTGGCAGCGACGAAAACCTCAGCGAAGTAGCGCCGGTCCAGCGAGACAACGACAACCGACTCGAGGTTCCCATCCCGGTCCAAGACCGGATTTGAGACCACCCACGTCCACTTGCCGTCTACGCGGCTGATCACGGGCTTGGAGACAAACACGCCCTTCCTGGAGTCGGAGAGGTGAACTCTGAAGTACTCGCGATCGGAAACGTCGATGCCTATGGCAGGTCTGCCTTCACGTGTGTCCGACCGAATAACGCCGGACGGAGCGATCGAGACGATCGTTCTCAGCCTCGAAAAACGCTGACTGAGAGAATCGTTGAACTCTTGCTCGGCGTCCGCATCGAAACTACCCTTTCGTGCGTGGAGTTTTTCCGTGTGAATCGCTACGGCATAAGCGATGCCTTCCAGAGTCTCGAGCAGCAGCCGGACCGAGTTTGACATTTCGGTCAACTGAATCTCGATGTCCGCGGCCGTCACGTCCAACGTCGCCCGGGCGGCGCTGTGATGGTAGGCATATGCGATCAGCCCGGCGGCGATCGATGCGGCAGCGGCAATGGCCGAGAAGCGGACTCGGAGCCCTGCGGTGGTGAACAACGACATGCCGACACCAGGTGATTGGCGGGTCGAGATAAGCACCTAAGCAAATTGACTATATCTCGCTTAATTTGGTCGCTCAAAGGCTTAATGTCAGGCCGGCGAAGTCACCGGGGCCGCATGCCGGAGAAGGAGCGACGCGCGCCCGTCCGGGCGGACAGACCCAACGGATGCGCTGCCGGAACGTCCAGGCCGGTCCGCAGGGTGACCGCAAGCGTCCGGAGCGCGCCCGGGCGCGGACACCCGGGATCATTCGAGAAAAGCTGTATCCTTTGGAACGAAAACTCTGGGGCACTACTTGAGAGCCCGGCCGGCAGCGCCGGAGGTAGCGGCCCCCGTACTCACGCGGGGTGCTGCGGGCGCCTGTCCCTGGGGTCGATGCCGGCGACCGCGACCGGCTTCTTCATGGCGTCGCGGCGGAAGGGCTCGCCGAGCTCCTGGTTGAGGATCACCTCGATGAAGGTGGTGACGCCGTCGTCCTGCGCCTTGCAGGCCGCCTGCAGCGCGTCGGTCAGCTCCTGCTGGGTCTTGACCGTGACGCCCTTCAGGCCGCAGCCCTCGGCGACGCGCGCGTAACTCAGCTGCGGGTCGAGCTCGGTGCCGACGAAGTTGTCGTCGTACCACAGCGTGGTGTTGCGCTTTTCCGCGCCCCACTGGTAGTTGCGGAAGATTACCATGGTGATGCCCGGCCACTCTTCCCGGCCGATGGAGGACATCTCGTTCATCGAGATGCCGAAGGCGCCGTCGCCGGCAAAGCCCACTACCGGCACGTCGGGACAGCCGATCTTGGCGCCGATGATCGAGGGAAAGCCGTAGCCACAGGGCCCGAAGAGGCCGGGCGCCAGGTACTTGCGGCCTTCCTCGAAGGTCGGATAGGCGTTGCCGATGGCGCAGTTGTTGCCGATGTCGGAGGAGATGATGGCGTTCTTCGGCAGGCCCGCCTGGATCGCCCGCCAGGCCTGGCGCGGCGACCTGCGATCGGCTTCGCGGGCCCGCGCGCGCCCGTTCCAGGTGGTGCCCGGGTCGCCCTCCTCGTGATCCATCGAGGAGAGTTCCTGCAGCCAGGCCGACTTGGTCTGGTGGATCAGCGCCATGCGCTCGGCGCGGCCGGCGTCCCCGGCGCTGGGCGCGAGCTGCGCGAGGATCTGCTCGGCGACCAGCCGGGCGTCGCCCTGGATGCCGACGGTCACCTTCTTGGTCAGGCCGATGCGGTCGGCGTTGATGTCGACCTGGATGATCGCCGCCTGCTTCGGCCAGTAGTCGATGCCGTAGCCGGGCAGCGTCGAGAAGGGATTGAGCCGGGTGCCCAGCGCCAGCACCACGTCGGCCTTGGCGATCAGCTCCATGGCCGCCTTGGAGCCGTTGTAGCCCAGCGGCCCGGCGGAGAGCGGATGCGAACCGGGAAAGGCGTCGTTGTGCTGATAGCCGCAGCAGACCGGCGCGTCGAGCCGCTCGGCCAGCGCCCGGGAGGCCGGGATGGCGCCGCCGATCACCACGCCGGCGCCGTTGAGGATCACCGGGAACTTCGCTTCCGAGAGCAGCTTGGCCGCTTCGGCGATGGCGCGCTTGCCGCCGGCCGGGCGCTCGATGCGCACGATCTGCGGCAGCTCGATGTCGATCACCTGGGTCCAGTAGTCCCGCGGCACGTTGATCTGCGCCGGCGCCGAGCCGCGCCAGGCCTTCTCGATCACCCGGTTGAGCACCTCGGCTATGCGCGCGGGGTCGCGCACCTCCTCCTGGTAGCAGACCATCTCGCGGAACATCGGCATCTGGTCGACCTCCTGGAAGCCGCCCTGGCCGATGGTCCTGTTGGCCGCCTGGGGCGTGACCAGCAGCATCGGCGTGTGGTTCCAGTAGGCGGTCTTGATGGCGGTGACGAAGCCGGTGACGCCCGGGCCGTTCTGGGCGATGGCCATGCCCATCTTGCCGGTCGACCGGGTGTAGCCGTCGCAGATCAGCCCGCCGTTGGTCTCGTGGGCGACGTCCCAGAAGGTGATCCCTGCCTTGGGGAAGAGATCCGAGATCGGCATGAAGGCCGAGCCGATGATGCCGAAGGCATGCTCGATGCCGTGCATCTGCAGCACCTTCACGAAGGCCTCTTCCGTGGTCATCTTCATCGCTTGGGTCCCTTTTCCCTCGGGTCCGGCCGACGAGAACGTCCGCCTTTCCGCCACCCCAGGGATATACGACAGCGCGCGCCCGCCGCTAAAGGGCCAGATGAGGCGGCGCGATGGAGCCAACTCGGCAGCGCCGGTGCCGGCCCCCTGGATTCGCCTGCGATAACCTACTACGGTCGAAATACTCCACAACATACTCGTTTTACTGACGAAACCGCCGTTGTTGGCTTCGCGCCCGATCGCAGCGCCCCGGCCGATTCTGCCGGCCGCAGTCGGTGATCTGAGTTGGCTCGATCGCCGCGGGGGCTTCTTGCGCTAGACTGTTTCAGACTGTTCGCGAGCCCGGATCGCAGCGCGCGACTTTGGGGGCGCCGGTTCAACCCGCCGGCCTTGCCGCGGCGGCCTGCCGCGCCAAGGTAGGAGACAGCAGCAGCACAGCGTTCCAGGGAGGATGCCGCCATGCCAGCAGAGACCGAAGCCACTGAGGACAAAGTGCAGCCACCGCGGTTCTCGCGGCGGCAACGCATTGCGATCTGGCTGGGCTCCGGCGCGGCCGCGATCGCTGTCCTCTTTGTCCTCCTGGTCTTCGTGCTGCCCACACCGGTGGCACGCTACGTTATTGAATCCCAGCTCGAAGATCTCGGCATCGAGCACAGCGGCATCGATACGGTCGAGATCGACCTGTGGAACAGCCAGGTTCGGGCCGGGCCGGTTGCCTTCCGGTCAAGTGGGGCCGACGAGGGGCAGATCGGCGCGACCGGCTTCGACTACAGCTTCGGCGAGTTGTTCGAGAGCCGGGCCTTCGTTCAGACCTTCTACCTGCGCGGGGTGGACGTCTACATCACCCGTCGGGACGACGGCGCCATCGAGATCAACGGCATCGACCTGCAGCGCCGGGCCGCCTCCCGGGAGGCTGCCGGCGCGGCTGCAAGCGATGCGGAAGAGAAAGGATCCGGTTTCGGCTTCGGCGGCGACACCTTTGAGTTCACCGACAGCCGGCTGGTCTTCCGGGACGTGAGCGGCGGCACCCTAACCCTGGACCTCCACCGCCTGACCCTGGAGAGGCTGCGCAGCTGGACCCCGGACGAGCCGACCGGCTTTGCCTTCGAGGGACGGCTGAACGAAACCGAGATCGCGCTCGACGGCACGGTGGTGCCGCTGGGCAATCCGCTGATCGTGACCCTCAACAGCCGCGTCAAGGGGATCACGCTGGACCGTCTCGCGCGCTTCATCGGGCCGACCGGACTGGCAAGGCAGGAGGGGTCCGCCGAAACCGATGTGCACTACGACTATGCGATCCACCGCGACGGCAGCATCGAGGGAACGGTCGACGGCACCTACACCTTCGCCGGCTTCGACGTCGCCACCACGGACGGCGCGACCGTGAAACTGGACGCGGCGGTCCTGAAGGTCGACCTGCACCAGGAAATCCGGCCCGACGGCAGCGCCACGGCGACGGGTCAGGTGAGACTGGCCGGCGGGCGGCTGGCCCTCGCCACCGCCGACGGCGACGCGATCGACCTCGACTCGCTCGAACTGGCGATCGAAGACCTGAACCTGCGCAAAGCCGCGGAACCGCGCGAGCGCCTCTTTGCAGCCGCACCGGCGGCGGGCGCCGGCGCCGAGGCCATCCCCAGCATCGTCGAGCTGCTGATCGGCTGGGCGCGGAGACTGGGAGAGGACGCGCTCAATCACCGTCTTTCGATCGATGGCAAGCCGGGTGTGACGTTGAAGACCGGTCGCCTGCGCCTCGCCGCGCGCGATGGCCTGCCGGGCCAGGAACTGCGCGTCGACCAGGTGGACATCGACCTCGGCGAGGTCGCCAGCGAAGCCTTCGATGCCGGCTGGAACGCCCGCGGTGCACTCGACACGGTCGTCACCGGCCTGCAACTGGCGCTGCAGGACGGCAGCGCGGAGGCCGCTCTTCCGGAGATCCGCGTCGGCGCGCGCGGCATCGAGTTCGAGGCGATGCGCGCGAAAACCGCGCTCGATTTCGACCTTGCCGTGGAGCTGCGCAGTCTTGCCGCCCGCCAGGGCCAAGACGGCGCATTGAACTTCGATCGCCTGGTGCTTGCCACGGAGCGTTTCAGAATCGCGCAGACGGGAGACAGCGAGCAGGCCGCCGGACCTGTGACTCTGGATATCGAAGGGCTGTCGGCGGGTTTGCCGGATGCGGCAGGTCCCCTGACCGTCAGCGGCGGGAGCCTGAACCTGAGCCTGGCGCCCTTCAGGCTGGACGGCAAGCAGGGCGAGGCCGCAAGCTTTACCGGCAGCTTCGCGGTCGACGACTTCGCGCTGCTGCGCGGCGGAGACAGTTCCCTTGCCGCTTCGGTCGCTTCCCTGCGCAGCGAACTCTCCGAGATCAGGGTTGCGCCGTTGAGCGCCGAGGCCACGGTCACCGGCGGGCTGACGACCAGGCTCTCGGAGGTTCAGTTCCAGGCCGGTCAAGGCGCAGAGGCCGTGACGCTCGACCTGCAGTCTCTCGAAAACCGGACCGAGCAGCTGCGGGTCTCAGACCTGGCGCATGCGATCCCCAGCCTCTCCCTGACCAATCGCACCAGCCTCCAGGATTTTACCGCCGGCCTGACGAGGCCGGAGGGGGACCTGGCGCTGCGCGGCGCCGGGCTGGACCTCGATCTGACGTCGCTCGCCCTGGGCAGTGAGGAAGAGGAGGAAGCGGCGCGCTTTACCGGCAGCCTCGCGGCGCAGGGCCTTGCATTCGAGCGCGGCGGCGAGCAGCCGCTGTCCGCCTCCCTGGCCGCGACGCGCACGGACTTCCAGGACCTGCGCGTCGCGCCGCTCAGCCCGCAGGCCGAGATCGAAGGCGCGTTCACGACGGTGCTCTCCGAGTTGCGCGCCCAGTCCGGTGGCGGGACGGACCTCGTTTCGATCGCGCTGGAGTCCTTCGAGAACCAGGTCGAGGGGCTGCGGGCTTCCGGTCTCGACGGCGACCGGCCGGAGGTCTCTCTCGCCAGCCACACGCGGCTGACGGCATTGAAGACGCGCCTGCCCGTCACCGGCGAGACCACGGTGGAGGCCAGCCTGGACGCGCTCGACGCGCCGCTCTCGGAACTGGCCATCGCCGGCGAGACGCTCCGCGCCACGGGCGGGATCGAGGCCACGGGCATCGCCGCGCGCACCGAAGGCAAAGCGCCGCAGAGCCTAGACCTTGCCAGCCTCTCGGTCGTCGGTCTTGCCGCGGACAGCGACGGTGCCGCGGCCATCGAGCGCATCGCGCTCGGCCTGCTGACGGCAAAGCTCAGCTTCCCCCTGCCCGGCCAGGGGGCGTCAGAGGCCGGCAGCGATGAAGGCGCCGCCGCGGCCCAACCGCCGGCCGCAGCCGCAGAGACCAAAAGCGAGGACGGCGCGACGACACCGGTCTTCGACCGGCCGTTCCGGCTGGGCGAGTTCACCCTGGCGCCCGGATCGAGAATCGAGGTGGTGGACCGCAGCGTCCAGCCGCCCCTGCAGGCGAGCCTTCTGCTGAACGAGTTGCGGTTCGGTCCGCTCGACACCGAGGTGCCCGAGCAGCGCACCGAGATCACGCTCGCGCTTGCGGCGAACGAGACCTCGCAGCTGCGTCTCCAGGGCTGGGCAGCACCGCTCAAGGCCGCACCGGACTTCGCGCTGACGTCCCGGATCGAGGGCGTTCCCCTGCCCTACCTGTCGCCCTACGCGGCCGTGGCGACCGGCGTGAACATCGAAAGCGGTGCGCTTTCCGCCGGGGTCGACGCGACAGCCGAGGAGGCAAAGCTCGCCGGCAAGATCGACCTGCGCATCGTCGACCTCTTCGTCACGCCGCTCAGCGAGGAGGAAGCCAAGCGGCTGCAGGCCGACATCGGCCTGCCCGTCGGTTTCGCGGTCAGCATTCTGAAGGACTCCAAAGGCGTCATCGCCTTCGGCCTGCCGCTGTCGGGCACCATCGAGGCGCCGGAGATCGACTACAGCGAGGCGGTCAACAAGGCAATTTCCGGCGCCATGGCCAAGATTTTCCCGACCAGCTGGTTCGGACCGGACGGCAATACATTCAAGATGCAGCCGGCACCCTTCGAGCCGGGCACGGCAGAGCTGACCGCGGAAGGCATGGAGGTCGCCGACCACATGGGCGGGCTCTTTGCCAGCAAGCCGGGAATCTCGATCCGCGCCTGCGGCCGGTCCGGACGCGCCGACCTGGT
>JBFGUI010000118.1:0-11478 GCA_041565695.1 Kiloniellaceae bacterium | reverse complement strand
TGCCGCCGCCGCCGACCAGGATCGCGCTGGCCGGGACCTGCGCGACCCTGCGGTCGGCAAAGGCCCTGGCGACGATGTCGCGCGCCAGGTCGTCGTGGGCATCGCCGAAGGACGGCATCACCACGCCGCCGTTGGCGATGTAGTAGTTGACGTAGGACAGCGCCAGGCGCTGGCCGTCCAGGTAGCGGGCCTCGCGCGGCAGCGGCAGCTCGATCACTTCCAGCGCCCGGCCCCGGGCGTCCTTCGCCTTGGCGAGGCGCTGGAGATTGTCCTTCAGGATCGCGTGGTTCGGGTCGGCCGGATCGTCGCAGGTCACCGCCATCACCACGCCGGGCTTGACGAAGCAGGCGATGTTGTCGATGTGGCCGTCGGTGTCGTCCCTGTCGAGCCCCTGCCCCAGCCAGACGAAGGCCTCGACGCCCAGGTAGCGCCGCAGCAGGTCTTCGATCTCGCCGCGCTTGAGATCCGGGTTGCGGTTGGGGTTGAGCAGGCACTCCTCGCTGGTCAGCAGCGTGCCCTCCCCGTCGACGTGGATCGAGCCGCCTTCCAGCACCAGCGGCGCCGCGTAGCGCCGGACCCCCAGCTGCGCCAGCACCCGCTCGGCGACCAGGGCGTCCGCGTCATAGGGCTGGAACTTGCCGCCCCAGGCGTTGAAGCCCCAGTCGACGGCGGCGAGGCCGCCCTTGCCGTCGACGATGAACGTAGGGCCGAAGTCGCGCATCCAGGAATCGTTCAGCGGCAGCGCCTGGCAGGCGACGCTGTCGCCGCAGCGCGCCGCGGCGTCTGCCAGGTCCTCGGCATTGGCCAGCATGATCACCGGCTCGAAGCCGGCGATGGCGCGGGCCACCGCCGCATAGGCGTCGCGCGCCGCGTCCAGCCCCTCGGTCCAGAGCGACTCGCGGCAGGGCCAGGCCATCCAGCAGCGCGCATGCGGCGCCCATTCGGCTGGCATGGTGTAGCCGTCGTCGACCGGAAAGCGCTCAGTCATGGCTGCCGCTCCTCTCCCCCGGCCCGCTTACTCGGGCGGCAGGTCCAGCTTGATGTGCAGCTCGCGCAGCTGGCGCTCGCTGACCGGCGCGGGGGCCTGCATCATCAGGTCCTCGGCGCGCTGGTTCATCGGGAAGGCCACCACCTCGCGGATGTTCGGCTCGTCGGCCAGCAGCATGACGATGCGGTCGATGCCCGGCGCCGAGCCGCCGTGCGGCGGCGCGCCGAACTTCAGCGCCGAGATCATGCCGGCGAACTCCGAGTCGACCTGCGCCTGACTGTAGCCGGCAATGGCGAAGGCCTTGTACATGACCTCCGGCAGGTGGTTCCGGATCGCCCCGGACGACAGCTCCACCCCGTTGCACACGATGTCGTACTGGTAGGCCAGGATGTCGAGCGGGTCCTTGCTCTCCAGCGCCTCCAGGCCGCCCTGCGGCATGGAGAAGGGATTGTGGCTGAACTCGATCTTGCCCTTGTCCTCGTCCAGTTCGAACATCGGGAAGTCGACGATCCAGCAGAAGCGGAAGGCGTTCTTTTCCAAGAGGTCGAGCTCGTCGCCGAGACGGTTGCGCACCTGCCCGGCCAGCTTGGCCGCGGCGCCTTCCTTGTCACAGGAGAAGAACACGGCATCGCCGTCCTTCAGGCCGGCGGCCTGCTTGATCTCGGCCGTGCGCGCCGCGTCCAGGTTCTTGGCGATGGGGCCCTTGGGCGTGCCGTCCTCGCCGTAGATGATGTAGCCGAGGCCGGCGGCGCCCTCTTCGCGGGCCCAGTCATTCAGCTTGTCGAAAAAGCTGCGCGGCCGCGATCCGGCGCCCGGCGCCGGAATGGCGCGCACCACCGAGCCCGCCTCGACGGCTTTCGCGAAGATGCCGAAGCCGGAGCCGCGGAAGGCCTCGGTCACGTCGACGATGACCACCGGATTGCGCAGGTCCGGCTTGTCGGAGCCGTACTTCAGCATGGCCTCGCGGAAGGGAATGCGCGGGAACGGCGCCGGCGTCACGCTGCGGCCCCGGGCGAACTGCTCGAAGACGTCGTGCAGCACCGGCTCGATGGCGTTGAAGACGTCGTCTTGCGTCACGAAGCTCATCTCGAAGTCGAGCTGGTAGAACTCGCCCGGCGAGCGGTCGGCGCGGCTGTCCTCGTCGCGGAAGCAGGGCGCGATCTGGAAGTAGCGGTCGAAGCCGGCGATCATCAGCAGCTGCTTGAACATCTGCGGCGCCTGCGGCAGGGCGTAGAACTTGCCCGGGTGCAGGCGGCTCGGCACCAGGTAGTCGCGCGCGCCCTCGGGGCTGCTGGCGGTCAGGATCGGGGTCTGGAACTCCTGGAAGCCCTGCTTGACCATGCCCGCGCGGATCGCCTGGATGATCTGGCCGCGCAGGCGGATGCGCGCCTGCATCTTCTCGCGGCGCAGGTCCAGGTAGCGGTAGCGCAGGCGGGTCTCCTCGCCGGCGTCCTCCTCGGCGTTGACCTGCAGCGGCAGCACCGCCGCGCGCGACTGCACCGTCAGCTCCTCGACCTGCAGCTCCACCTCGCCGGTCGGCATGGCCGGGTTGATGGTCTCCGCGGTGCGCTTCACCACCGGCCCGGTCACCGTGATCACGCTCTCCACGCGGGCGGACTCCAGCTGCTCGAACATCGGGCTGGACACGTCGATGACGCACTGGGTGATCCCGTGGGTGTCGCGCAGGTCGACGAAGAGAAGCTGGCCATGGTCGCGCTTGCGGTGGATCCAGCCGGACACGCGGACCCGCTGGCCGGCGTGGGCCGGGCGCAGTTCACCGCAGGTGTGGGTACGGTAGGCGTGCATGGAAGACTTTCCGGAATCAGGTCTGGAGGGGCGTGGAATCAGCGCGCAAGAGGCCGGGAATCGGCCCTTTTGTCAAGCCTGGAGGTCCCCCGGCGCCCCCCGGGGAGCCCGGCTTCGGCGCTTTAACGGCTGCCCATTAGCGTGTATACCCCTGCCATGACCCTGATTGCCGAAAGCGCGGGGCTCCAGGCCTTCTGCGCGCGTCTGGCGAAAGCCGACTACATCACCGTCGATACCGAGTTCCTGCGGGATTCCACCTACTGGCCGAAGCTCTGCCTGCTCCAGGTGGCGGGCCCGGAGGAGGACGCCGTCGCCGCCATCGACACCCTGGCCGAGGGCCTCGACCTGAGCCCCCTGCTCGACCTCTTCGACGACCGCGGGATCGTCAAGGTGCTCCACTCGGCGCGTCAGGACATGGAGATCTTCTTCCACATGACCGGGCGCCTGCCGGCGCCGATCTTTGACACCCAGGTGGCGGCCATGGTCTGCGGCTTCGGCGAGTCGGTGGGCTACGACACCCTGGTGCGCAAAATGACCGGGGCCCAGATCGACAAGTCCTCGCGCTTCACCGACTGGTCGCGGCGCCCGCTGGCCCAGCGCCAGCTGACCTACGCCCTGGCCGACGTCACCCACCTGCGCAAGGTCTACAGCAAGCTGGCCCGCCGCCTGGAGAAGAGCGGCCGGGCGCCCTGGCTCGACGAGGAAATGGCCATCCTGACCTCGCCGGAGACCTACCGCCTGGAGCCGGAGGCGGCCTGGCGCCGGCTCAAGACCCGCTCCAACGACCGCCGCTACCTGGCGGTGCTGCGCGCGCTGGCCACCTGGCGCGAGCTCGAGGCGCAGCAGCGCGACGTGCCGCGCGGGCGGGTGCTGCGCGACGAGCAGCTGTTCGACATCGCCGCCCACCGCCCGACCAGCGAGGAGGAACTCGCCCGTTCGCGCGGCATCAACCGCGACCTCGCCCGCGGGCGCATCGGCAAGGCCATCCTGGAGGCCGTGGCGCAGGGCCTGGCGATCCCCGAGGCGGATCTGCCCAAGCCGCCGCCCAAGCCGCAAAGCGGCAACGGCATCGGGCCCTTGATGGACCTTCTTAAGGTCATGCTGAAGCTGCGCTGCGAGGAGCACGACGTGGCCCAGAAGCTGATCGCCTCCTCCGCCGACCTGGAGCAGATCGCGATCAGCGACGAGGCCGACGTGCTGGCCCTGCGCGGCTGGCGCTACGAGATCTTCGGGCGCGACGCCCTGGCGCTGAAGCACGGCACGGTGGCGCTCAGCGCCGCCGGCAGCAAGGTGCGCGTGGTGCCGCTCGAGCGCCCGGGCAAGGGCTGAGCCTCCGATGGCGCGCCGGACCTTCCCGATGTTCGGCCGCCTGCCCTTAGCTGCTGCGCTGGTGTTCCTCATCGCTGCTTCGAATGCGGCGCTCGGCCAGGACCGCTCGCCGGCACCGCCCGGCGGCGGCTTCGGCCTGCCGGTCGACTGCCGCATGTGGGAAGTCTGCTCGATCCAGAACTACATCGACCACGACCCCGGCCCCGGCTGGGCCGACCACACCTGCGGCCACCTCTCCTACGACGGCCACAAGGGCATCGACTTCCAGGTGCCGACCCAGATCGAGATGCGCCAGGGCGTGGCGGTGGTCGCCGCCGCCGACGGCGAGGTGATCATCGCCGAGGACGGCCAGCCCGACCTGCTGATGCAGGACACCGGCCCCGGCAAGACCACGAACGAACGCAACGGCAATTGGGTTGCCATCCGCCACGGCGACGGCTGGGTCACCACTTATGCCCACCTGCGTCGGGACAGCGTCGTGGTGAAGACCGGCGAGCAGGTCAGGCGCGGCCAGAAGCTCGGCCTCGTCGGCCTCTCCGGCAACGCCGACTTCCCCCATGTGCACTTCGCCGTCACCCAGGACAACCGGCTGCTCGACCCCTTCACCGGCCAGCAGCCCGCGGCGGCCTGCGGCGAGACGGGCGCGCCGCTGTGGTCGCCCGCCGCCCGGGCCCAGCTCGCCTACCGCGCCGGCGGCCTGCTCGCCGCTGGCTTTCTCGACCGCCGTCCGGTGGAAGGCGAGATCTATGCCGGCATCGAGCCGCCGCGCGCGCTGTCCCGCGAGTCCGCGCTGATGGTGTTCTGGATCGGCGCCTGGGGTCTGCGAAAGGACGACCAGCAGGTCCTCACCGTGATCGCCCCCAACGGGGAGGTCGCGATCACCAAGGCGCAGGCGGTCGAGCGGGACCGTGCCAGGCTGTGGCGCTGGATCGGCCGCAAGCGGCCCAAGAACGGCTGGCCGCCGGGGGTCTACCGCGGCATCTACAGGGTCGAGCGCGCCATCGGCGACACCACGGTCATCGTGCTGGAAGCCACCCGGGAAATCGAAGTCCGCTAGAGGCCCGTCGCGTCACACGACGATGCGCGTGTCCTCGAAGGCGCCGGCCTGGGCCAGGGTCTTAAGGCGGCGCTGCACCGCCTCGCCGTCGGGCACCGAGCCGTCGTCGGGCAGATGCAGCTCCAGGACCTTGCCGTCGACGGAAAGGCCGCTGTGCTCGAGCACCCAGCGCGTCGCGCCGGAGACCCGGAAGGCCAGGCGCAGAGCCGCCCCCAGCACCACCGCGCGGGTCCGCCAGCGCTCGTTGAGCAGCAGCGCCGCCGGCGCCGCCTCCCTCGCGTCGGGCGCGCCGCCGTAGCGCAGGTAGACGGTGTAGGCGACGAAGGCGCGCCCCGGGTGGTCGATGCCGACCAGCGGGTAGTGCAGGATGCGCCGCAGGGCGTGCGTGGCGCGGAACTCCGGATGCTCGCGCCAGGCCAGGTCGGACAGGTGGCAGGCGGCCAGCCGCAGGCGGGTCTCCTCCGCGTCCTGATCGTCAAACAGTGCCTCGCTCCACTGCATCAGGGCCTCGCCCAGGCCGCCGAAGCGGCCCTCGCGCTCGGCGATCTCCGCCGCTCCGGCGAGCAGCGGGTCTTCATGCTGCACCTCTTCGGGCAGCTGGTTGAACAGGAAGCCCTCGCGCAGGCCGAAAGTCGAGAAGGTCACCTGCTGCGCCTGCATCTTGCGCAGCAGCCGGGCCAGCACCAGCGAGGCCAGAGGCAGGGTCTCGCGACGCCGCCGGGAGACGTTCTCGATGCCCGAGAGCGAGGATTTGCCGAGGCGGCTGATCACCTGCGCCAGCTTGACGGCGTCGTCGCGGCGGATCGTGTACTCGTGGATCGCATGCAGCGGATGGTGGCTCTGCTCCATGTGCAGCCGCGCCAGGTTGCGCCAGGCCCCGCCCACCGGATAGAAGCTGCGCCCCTTGCCCGCCGGCAGCCAGTCGACCTTGTTCAGCGCCTTGTCGATGAGCTTGCGCGCTGCCTGCCGGTCGTCGCCGCAGCTTTCCATCAGGCGCAGGGGGCCCAGCGCCAGCGTGGTGGAGTGGCCGACCTTGCCGTCGTTGACCTCCACCAGCTCCAGGCTGCCGCCGCCCAGGTCGCCCATGATGCCGTCCGCGGCGGGGTTGCCGGCGATCACGCCGAGAGCCGAGATCTGCGCCTCCTCCGCGCCGCTCAGCACGCGGATCGGGTGGCCGCACTGCTTTTCCACCGCAGCGCGGAACTCGGCGCCGTCCTCGGCCTCGCGCACCGCCGCGGTGGCGATCAGCTCGATGCGCCCGATCCCCATGGCGCGGGCCAGGGCGGTGAAGCGCACCAGGTTCGGCACCGCCAGGGCGACGCCCTCGGGCGAGAGGTGCCCGCTCGACTGCAGGCCACGGCCCAGGCCGCAGAGCACCTTTTCATTGTAGACGGTCGCCGGCGCGCGCTTCAGGCCGTCGAAGACCACCAGGCGGATGGAGTTGGAGCCGATGTCGATGACGGCGACGCGCTCGTCCCGGGCGCTGCCCCGTGCCAGGGATGCGACCGCCGCCTGCTCTTGGACGTTCATCCGCTTGTCAGGACTTCTTCAGCACCAGCCTGGGCGCTTTCTTGGACTTCTTCAGGGCGGACCCGCGGCCGGACAGGCTGGGGTTCGTCATGAAGTAAGTGTGTGCGCTGAAGGACTTTGCCGTCGAGCGCACGCGCCGATAGGTGCCCTCGGGCTCCAGGATCCAACTCTGCGCTTCGTCGTTCAGGTTGGCGATCATGATCTGGTCGAGGACCTGCTGGTGAACCGTGGCGTTCTCAATCGGCACCAGGGTCTCGATCCGGCGGTCCAGGTTGCGGGGCATCCAGTCCGCCGAGGAGATGAAGACCTTGGCGTCCCGGGACGGTAGCGGCTTGCCGTTGCCGAAGCAAACGATTCGGCTGTGCTCAAGGAACCGCCCGATGATGCTCTTCACCCGGATGTTGTCGGACAGCCCCGGAACGCCCGGCCTGAGGCAGCAGATGCCGCGGATCACCAGGTCGATGGAGACGCCGGCCTGCGAGGCTTCGTAGAGGGCGTCGATGATCTCCGGGTCGACCAGCGAGTTGAGCTTGGCCCAGATGGTGGCCGGGCGGCCGGCCCGCGCGTGGGCGATCTCGCCGTTGATCAGCCGCAGCAGGTGCTGGCGCAGAGTGAGCGGTGCGAAGGCGATCTTCTCCATGTCCTTCGGCGTGGCATAGCCGGTCATGTAGTTGAACAGACGCGTGGCGTCGCGCCCCAGCGCGGGATCGCAGGAGAAGAACGAGATGTCGGTGTAGATCCGCGCCGTGATCGGATGGTAGTTGCCGGTTCCGTAGTGGACATAGGTGCGGATGGCACCGCTCTCGCGCCGCGCCACCAGCGAGATCTTGGCGTGGGTCTTGAGCTCCAGGAAGCCGTAGATGACCTGCACGCCGGCGCGCTCCAGGTTGCGCGCCCAGCGGATGTTCTGAGCCTCGTCGAAGCGCGCCTTCAGCTCGACCAGCGCGGTGACCGACTTGCCGGCCTCTGCCGCCTCGGCCAGGGCCTTGATGATGGGCGAGTCCTCCGAAGTGCGGTAGAGCGTCTGCTTGATGGCCACCACCGCCGGATCCTGCGCCGCCTGGCGCAGGAACTGCACTACCACGTCGAAGCTCTCGTAAGGATGATGGACCACCAGGTCCTTGGTCCGGATCGCCGCGAAGCTGTCGCCGCCGAAGTCGCGGATGCGCTCGGGGAAGCGCGGGTTGTAGGGCTTGAAGACCAGGTCGGGCCGCTCGTCGTCGATGATCAGCTCCTTGGTGTCGACCAGGCCCAGCATGCCGTCCAGCGGAAACACGTTCTCGGGCTCGACCTGCAGCTCGCGCTGGACGAACTCCAGCAGCGCCGGCTGCATGTCGGCATCGACGGTGAGACGGATCACCGAGCCGCGGCGCCGGCGCTTCAGCGCGCTTTCGAACACCCGCACCAGGTCTTCGGCCTCTTCCTCGACTTCCATGTCGCTGTCGCGCAACACCCGGAAGATGCCGCTGGATTGGACCTCGAAGCCCGGAAAGAGCTCGTCGAAGTAGAGCCGCAGCAGCTCTTCGAGGCGGATGAAGCGTGCGCCACTGCCGGGCAGGCGGATGAAGCGCTCGACCATCGCCGGAATGGGGATCAGCCCGTTCAGCTGTATCGAATCGCCGTCGCGGCTCAGCTCCATGACGATCGACATGCCGGTGTTGGGGATGAAGGGAAAGGGATGCGCCGGGTCGATCGCGATCGGCGTCAGCACCGGATAGAGCTGGGCGGTGAAATAGTCGTCGAGCCAGCGCCGCTCGCCGCGGGTCAGCTGCCCGGCGCCGACCACCGAGATGCCCGCCTCGTCCAGCTCGCCGATCAGGTCGAGCCACTTTTCCTGCTGCCAGCGCATCAGCTTGGCGACCCGCTCGTTGATGGCGGCGAGTTGCTGGGCGGGGGTCAGGCCCTCGGGCGAGCGGGTCTTCACCCCGGCGCGCTGCTGGCCACGCAGGCCGGCGACGCGGACCATGAAGAACTCGTCGAGGTTGCTGGCCGAGATCGACAGGAAGCGCAGCCGCTCGAACACCGGGTGGTTGGCGTTGTAGGCCTCTTCCAGCACCCGCTCGTTGAACGCCAGCCAGGAGATCTCGCGGTTGATCAGGCGCTCCGGCGAGGTGCGGTCGATGGCGGCAACCTCGGCGCCCGCCGGCAGGTCGGATTCCTGCTCCAGCGGCTCGATTTCAAGCGCGACGATCTTACCTTCTTCCACTCTTTATTCTCCTGGGTGCGGCGCCCAAGGCCGACATTGCCTCTATAACATGGTGAAGCATACCGAATTCTTACAGAAATAGGACTACCTGACCAAAAACAGGAGCAAATTCAAGGGATACCACCGTTAAGCCGTCACTACGGTTGATGTACATCAAAGCGTCGTGGAATGTTTTGGGTTAAAGAGATTGCGGCCCGTGGGTGATCCCTACCCAGCCCCATGAGCCAGGGCCTTCCCGCCGGGCTTCACAGCCCCCGGGAAGGCCTCCTTACTTTCCAGGATCCCGAACAGACCGGACGACGGGCGCCTCAGTTCGAAGCGATCTGCCAGGCGCCGTCGGGCTGGCGGCAGGCGATGCCGTAGCCGGACTGCCGGCGGTTGCCGACGACGATCTCCTGCTGGAACTCGCGGCAGTAGCGCCCGGCGGTATCGCTGCCGTCGCGTGTCGGCACCACGCTGCCGCGGGCCCCGCCGTCGTTCCAGATGATGGTGTCGCCGAGCGGCGCCGTGGCGGCGCGCTGCTGCGCCCAGGCGAAGCTGTCGCGCTGGCTGTCGTTCAGCACCTCGACGAGCTGCAGGGCGAGGATGGCATAGAGTGCCCAGTCGTCGTGGCGGCCGCGCCGCCCGGCGCGGTGATCGCGCCGCTCGTAGTGCCCGTGGCCGTAGCCGTGACCGTGACTGTGGTCGTGCTTGAACTTGTACTTGTGCTTGTGCACGTGACCATGGCCGTGTCCGCGGTAGTGGCCGCGGCGGTGGCTGCCGTGGCCGTGCCCCTTCACCTTGTAGTGTTTCTTATACTTGTGGTGCTTGGATTCCGCCCGGTGGCCCCAGCGCCGGTCGTCGTCGTCATAGTCGCCCTGCCAGTGGCGGCCGCCGCCGCGGCGGTCGTCGTCGGCCAGCGCCGGCGTTGCGGTGAAGATGAACAGCGCACAGAGCGCCAGTACGATTTTCTTCGACATGTCTCCGATCCTCCCAAGGATGCCGTTGCAGGCATTGGTATGATCGGTGCTACGAGAAGGGGCGCCGCGGCTGTCCCCGGGCGCCCCTGAAATGTCACAATTGACCCTCTTTATGCCACAGCCTGCCGCGGCTGCCTCAGAACGTGCCGGGATAGGCGCCGCCGTCGATCAGCAGGTTCTGGCCGGTGATGTAGCCGGCATGCTCGCCGCAGAGGAAGGCGCAGGCCTCGCCGAATTCTTCCGGGTAGCCGAAGCGCCCCGCCGGAACGCCCGCGGCCCGTTCCTTGGCGACCTCTTCATCGCTGCGGCCCGTCTTCTCGGCCACCGCGTGGATGGTCTGCTTCAGGCGATCGGTGTCGAAGGCGCCGGGCAGCAGGTTGTTGATGGTGACATTGTTGATCACCGTCTTGCGCGACAGGCCGGCGATAAAGCCGGTCAGGCCGGTACGGGCGCCGTTGGAAAGCCCCAGGATGTCGATCGGCGCCTTCACCGCGCCCGAGGTGATGTTGACGATGCGCCCGAAGCGGCGTTCCAGCATGCCGTCGACCGTCGCCTTGATCAGCTCGATGGGCGTCAGCATGTTGGCGTCGAGCGCCTTGATCCAGTCCTCCCGGTCCCAGTCGCGAAAATCGCCCGGCGGCGGCCCGCCGGCGTTATTCACCAGGATGTCCGGCTGCGGGCAGGCCGCCAGGGCCTGGGCCCGGCCGTCCGGCGTGGTGATGTCGGTCGCCACGGCGTTCACCGTGACGCCGGTGGCGCTGCGGATTTCCTCGGCGGTCTGCTCCAGCGGCCCGGCGCTGCGCGCGACGATGGTGACGTCGACGCCCTCGCGCGCCAGCGACACGGCGCAGGCCCGGCCCAGCCCCTTGCTCGCCGCGCAGACCAGTGCCTTGCGGCCGCGAATCCCAAGATCCATTCCTAATCTCCCTTTGGTGAGTCTTCCGCTTCAGCGGATTCGATCTCCTGCAGCACGCCGCGCGCCAGCGCCACGGTGATCGGCTTCTTGCGCGCCAGCGCCACGCGGTCCAGTGCGGCGGCGACGCCGCGCGCCGCTGCGAAGGAGCGCTCCATGCGCGTCATCAGGTAGTCGACGACCTCCGGGCCGACGATCACCTGGCGGTCGGTGAAGTGCTTCCACAGCACCGCGCGGATCAGGCTGTCGTCCGGGTCGCCCAGCGCGACCGCCTGCATGCCCGCGAGGCGTGAGCGCAGGTCGGCCAGCGGACAGGCCCAGCGCGCCGGCGCCGCGCGGTCCGACAGCAGCAGGAAGCCGCCGCGCTCCAGCATCATGTTGTAGAGATGCAACAGGCGCCGCGCGACCTCCGGCTCCGCTTCCAGCACAGCGGCGACGTCCTCCACCACGCAGGCGCGCACCCCGGCCTCGGCGGTGCCGAGGTAGGCCGGCGGCTCGTCGCGGCGCAGCGTCTCCACGTCGACCTCGACGGCGCCGGAGGCCCGGCGCCAGACCTGGCAGAGGTGGGTCTTGCCGCTGCCGGCCGGGCCGTGGATGGCCAGCGCCTGCGCCGGCCAGTCGGGCCAGCGGTCGATCCAGGCGACGGCCAGGCTGTTGCTCGGCGCCACCAGGAAATCCTCGCGCGCCAGG
>JBFGUI010000117.1:0-11545 GCA_041565695.1 Kiloniellaceae bacterium | reverse complement strand
GATCACCATCTCGGCGACCTGCACGTGGCGCTGGGCCGGCTCGTCGAAGGTGGAGCTGACTACCTCGCCCTTCACCGAGCGGTCCATGTCGGTCACTTCCTCCGGGCGCTCGTCGATGAGCAGCACGATAAGGAAAATCTCCGGATGGTTGGCGGCGATGGACTGGGCGATGTTCTGCAGGATCATCGTCTTGCCGGTGCGCGGCGGGGCGACGATGAGGGCACGCTGGCCCTTGCCGATCGGTGACGTCAGGTCGATGACCCGGGGCGTCAGGTCCTTTATCGTGGGATCCTCGACCTCCAGCTTGACCTTCTCGTCGGGATAGAGCGGCGTCAGGTTGTCGAAGTTGATGCGGTGGCGCGAATTTTCCGGCGGATCGAAGTTGATCTGGCTGACCTTCAGAAGCGCGAAGTAGCGCTCGCCGTCCTTGGGCGCGCGGATCTGGCCTTCAACCGTGTCGCCGGTGCGCAGGCCGAAGCGGCGCACCTGGCTGGGGCTGACATAGATGTCGTCCGGGCCGGCCAGGTAGTTCGACTCCGGCGAGCGTAGGAAGCCGAATCCGTCCTGCAGGATCTCCAGCACCCCGCCGCCGTAGATCGGCTGGTCGTTGTCGGCCAGGTGCTTGAGGATCGCGAACATCATGTCCTGCTTGCGCAGGGTGCTCGCGTTCTCGATTTCCAGTTCCTCGGCAAAGGCCAGCAGGTCCGCCGGCGACTTGGCTTTGAGTTCTTGAAGGTTCATGGGCGCTTACGCCTGTTCTCGAAAGGGATACGTCAGGAGGGGGATGTTCTGAAGCCGGCACCCGCACCGCGGCATCTGGAGCTGACGGGGGTGACAGGAAGAGGGGACAAAACCGCTGAGCGGGAGAACTGATCCAGGTGCAGCCTACGCTTGGCTGGTTACCGATTCATTAACCAAATATGGGACCTGCCCTGCCGGACGGCAAGGTGCTGAAGATTGCTGACGGTTAATGCAACCTGCGGCGCAAGTCAAGCACCCGGCGCGGCGCCTTCAGAAGGGCTTCACCACCACCAGGATGACGATCCCGACCATGAGGACCGCCGGCACCTCGTTCATGACGCGGAAATAGCGCTCGGAATGGGTGTTGGCATCTTCGGCAAAGGCCCGGCGCCAGCGCGCGGCGACCATGTGCAGCACCGTCAGGATGACCACCAGCAAGGCCTTGCCGTGGAACCAGCCGCCTTCCCAGGCCTCGATGTTGAGCATCAGGGCGAGGCCGGTCACCCAGGCGACGATCATCGAGGGGGTCATGATGCCGCGCAGCAGGCGACGCTCCATGACCTTGAAGGTCTCCGACTGCTTGGAGCCCGCTTCGGCCTGGCAGTGATAGACGAAGAGCCGCGGCAGGTAGAGAAAGGCCGCCATCCAGGAGATTACCGCCAGGATGTGCAGGGCCTTCACCCAGAGGTAGGCCTCGCCCAGGAATCCGCCCATTGTTCCCCCTCTCGCGCTTTCCTCAGGCTTCGCCCGCCTGCGGGCAACCGCGCCAGCGGGCCGGGCAGAAGCGTCCGCCGGCGTGCGAGCAGATCGGCCGCTCCGTGGCAAGGGCGCCGGCAACCAGCTCGGCCAGGCCGGCGATGAAGGGCTGATCGGTCATCACCGTCGGCACCCGGATGTAGCGCGGCGCGCCCGCCTCCTCGGCCAGCTTGCGGTACTCGATGTCGAGCTCCACCAGGGTCTCGGAATGCTCCGAGACGAAGGCGATGGGTACCACGACGATCGGCCGGCCCTCGCGGCCCGCCTTTTCGATCTCCTCGTCGGTCGGCGGGCCGATCCACTCCAGCGGGCCGACGCGGCTCTGGTAGCAGATCTGCCAGTCGAGATTGGTCTCGCCCAGGTGGCGCATCACGGCGGCGACCGACTGCTCCACCTGCCACTGATAGGGATCGCCCCGCTCGACGATCTTCTTGGGCAAGCCATGGGCGGAGAACAGCACCCGCGGCGGGCGTGCGTGATCGACCTCCCGCACCGCGTTCCGCAGGCCTGCGACCACCGCCTCGACAAAGCCGTTTTCCGCCGGATAGCAGCAGACGGTACGGCTCGGTACGGTGATCCCGGCCTTCTCCGCCTCCCTGGCCCACTCCTGCAGCGACGAGGCCGAGGTGGTGGTGGAAAACTGCGGATAGAGCGGCAGCAGGATCACCCGGTCCGGCCGATAGGCTGCCACTTCCCTGGCCGCCGCCGCGGCGCGCGGATGCCAGTAGCGCATGGCGATGAAGACCCGCAGGTCCCCCAGGCCCTTTTCCTGCAGGGCCGCGGTCAGCGCCCGCGCCTGGGCCTCCGTGTTGGGCAGCAGGGGCGAGCCGCCGCCCATTTCCTGGTAGATCTCCCGGGCGATCGGCGCGCGCCGGCTGGAGATCAGCCTGGCCAGCAGCCAGCGCAGCGGCGTCGGCAGGCGAATGATCGCCGGATCGAAGAAGAGATTGAACAGAAAGGGCTGAACCGCCTCGGGACCGTCGGGTCCGCCGAGGTTGAACAGCACCACCGCGGTCTTGCTCATCCGCCCTCCCTGCGGCAGCCGCGGATCTGTTCCATGAGCTGCGCCACGTGCTCGGGCGGCGTTTCCGGCACGATGCCGTGACCTAGGTTGAAGACGAAGGGGCCGCCGCCGAGCTCCTCCAGGATTCGGGCGACAGCCCTCCGCTGCGCATCGCCCCCGGCGACCAGCAGCAGCGGGTCGAGATTGCCCTGGACCGCGACCTTCGACTGCAGCTCCTCGCGCGCCCAGGCCAGCGGCACGGTGGTATCGAGACCCAGGGCCGAGGCGCCGCATTCCATCGCATAGTCCCGGTAGAGCACCCCGGCGCCGCGCGGAAAGACGATCACCGGCACGCCCGGCCGCTCCGCCCTGATACGCCCCACCAGGGCCTTGGCCGGCTCCAGGCACCAGCGCCGCAGATGGTCCTCCGGCCAGACGCCGGCCCAGGAATCGAAGATCTGCACCACCTCGGCCCCGGCATCGATCTGGGCGATAAGGTAGTCGCCGGTCGCCGCAACGAGCAGGTCGATCAGCCGCTGCATGGCCTCCGGTGCACTGTAGGCCCAGCGCTTACCGGCAGCGAAGTCCTTGCTCGAGCCGCCTTCCAGCATGTAGCTGGCCACCGTCCAGGGCGCGCCGGCAAAGCCAATCAGCGTGGTTCGCGCCGGCAATTCGCGGCTCAGCCGCCGCACCGTCTCGTAGACCGGCGCGAGAGCGTCATGCAGGCCATCGCGCGACAGGCTGTCGAGCGCCGCCGGCTCCGCCAGCGCCTCGAGCCGCGGGCCGACGCCCTCTTCGAACCAGACCTTCTGGCCGAGCGCATCGGGCACCACCAGGATGTCGGAGAACAGGATGGCCGCATCGAAGCCATAGCGCCGGATCGGCTGCAGGGTGACCTCGACGGCGTAGTCGGGGGTGTAGCAGAGATCGAGGAATCCGGCGGCCTTGGCGCGCAGCGCGCGGTACTCCGGCAGGTAGCGCCCGGCCTGACGCATCAGCCAGACCGGCGGACGGGCCAGAGTTTCGCCCTTCAGGGCGCGCAGCATCAGCTTTTCTTCGGCGGCGATCTGGTTCGGTGCTTGGCTCATCAGGGAAATCAATCTGCTCGGCTCAGGCTGCTCAAGGGGCTGTCTCAGAGCCCCGTCAAGATGGCTTGTTCGGCGCCCCAAGCAAAGCCTTCTTCTTTTAAGAAATAATATTAAAAGCTTAAGGTGATTGTAGTTGATCCCTGTGAGTCCCGGGGATGCGCGTCATTCGCAGACTTGTCCAGAAGCTCATCCGCAGGACGCGCCAGCGCGACCCTGTTTGTGGGCGGATCGACTGCAAAACCAGCTTCAAGCCGCAGCTTGCACCGGACCCGCCGGCAGGGGATAACGGGGAAAAGGTTGAGCAAAACAGGTTCTTTCCCGGGGCGCCCCACCCTGTGGAGCGATTCCATGCCGCAGGCAGCAAGCCTTGGGAGCACTGCGAGGCAAAGGTGAAGATATTTTTCCAGACCCGTGATGGAGCGGTCCTTGTCCCCGCAATTCCCCGATCTGCCGGGAGTCACACACAGCTTGTGCCCACAGCCAGGGGAAGCTGCGGCAGATGACCAGTCACCACCTTCATCTGGTGTCCGACGCGACGGGTGAGACCATAAACTCGGTGGCCCGCGCCTGCCTCGTGCAGTTCGGCGGCATCGAGCCGATCGAGCATGTCTGGAGCCTGGTACGCACCAAGGGCATGATGGTCAAGGTGATCCAGGGCATCGAAACGCATCCCGGACCGGTGCTCTACACCATGGTGAACCGCGAGCTGCGCGATCAGCTGACCAACCGCTGCGGCGCCCTCGGCCTGCCCTGCATTCCGGTGCTCGACCCGGTGATCCATACCCTGGCCAACTACTTCGGTGTCGAGATCCGCGGTACCCCCGGACTGCAGCACGCCCTGGACGCCGAGTACTTCGGGCGCATGGATGCCATGACCTTCGCGCTGGCCCACGACGACGGCCAGCACTGCAGCGACATCGACAAGGCCGACATCATCCTGGTCGGGGTCTCACGCACCTCGAAAACGCCGACCTGCATGTACCTGGCCAACCGCGGCATCAAGGCGGCCAACGTGCCGGTGGTGCCGGGCTGTCCTATGCCGGAGGAACTGCTGCGGGTCAACGGACCCCTGGTCGTGGGTCTCACCAAGGATCCGGCAAGCCTGGTCCAGGTGCGGCAGAACCGTCTGCGCATGCTGACCGAGGACCGCGAGGAAACCGATTACGTGAACCTCGAGGCGGTGCGCCAGGAGATCGCCCAGGCGCGCCGCTTCTGCGTCGAGCACGGCTGGCCTCTGATCGACGTCACCCGGCGCTCCATCGAAGAAACCGCGGCCACCATCATGAACTACTACGCCAAGCACATCGGCGCCGACACATGACGGCGCCGGTGATGGAACACCCGGCGGCACTGATGGCGGCCGACGCCCCGCCTTTGATCCTGGCCTCAGCCAGCGCGGCGCGGGCCCGCCTGCTCGCCGCCGCCGGGCTGCAGGTCGAGCGCGAGGCCGCGGCGGTCGACGAGGAAGCCATGAAGGCGGCCCTGAAGGCCGAGGGCGCGAGCCCGGCCCAGGTGGCCGAGACGCTGGCGGAGCTGAAGGCGCAGCGGGTCGCTGCCAAGCAACCCGGCGCGATGGTGATTGGTGCCGACCAGATGCTGTCGTGCAACGACGTCTGGTTCGACAAGCCACCCGACCGCGACCATGCGGCCGCGCAGTTGCGCGCGCTCAGCGGCAAGACCCATACCTTGTGGACCGCCGTCTGCGTGGTGCGCAGCGGCAGCCGCATGTGGCATCACAATGCCGCCGCGCGCCTCACCATGCGCCCGCTGAGCGACGACTTCATCGCAGCCTACCTCGACGCCGCCGGCCGCGAGATCCACGGCTGCGTCGGCGCCTACCAGCTGGAAGGACTCGGCGCGCAGCTGTTCACGGCGGTCGAGGGCGACTTCTTCACCGTGCTCGGGTTGCCGCTGCTGCCGCTGCTCGACTTCCTGAGGCTCAACAAGGCGCTCGCGAAGTGACCCGGGCGCTGAGCGGAAAGGCCAGGACAGCGGGGCTGATCGGCTGGCCGGTATCCCACTCGCGATCGCCACGGCTGCATGGCTACTGGCTCGACGCGCACGGTATCGACGGCGCCTACGTGCCCCTGCCGGTCGAACCGGGCCACCTCGAGATCGCGATCCGCGGGCTGGCCGCCGCCGGCTTCCGCGGCGTCAATGTCACCATCCCGCACAAGCAGGCGGTGCTGGCGCTCTGCGACGAGGTCGACGACATTGCCCGGCGCATCGGCGCCGCCAACGTGCTGCTGTTCCGCGACGGACGCATCTCGGCCACCAACACCGACGCCTTCGGCTTCATGGAGAACCTGAAAGCCGGCGCGCCGCAGTTCGACGCCCGCACGGCGCCGGCGGTGCTGCTGGGCGCCGGCGGCGGCGCCCGCGCGGTGGCCGTCGGCCTGCTCGATGCCGGCGTGCCGGAAATCCGTCTCTGCAACCGCAGCCGCGAACGCGCCTACCGCTTGGCCGCGGATATCGGTGACGCGATTTCGGTGCTGGACTGGGACCGGCGCCGCGCGGCGCTGGCCGGTGCCGGCCTGGTGGTCAACTCCACCAGCCTCGGCATGGAAGGTCAGCCGCCGCTGGAGATGCCCCTGGAGGGGCTCGATGCCGGCGCCGTGGTCTGTGACCTGGTCTACAGCCCGCTGGAGACCGCGCTGCTCGCCGCGGCGCGCGCGCGCGGCTGCACGGCGGTCGACGGCCTCGGCATGCTGCTGCACCAGGGGCGTTCCTGCTTTGCCGCCTGGTACGGGCCGGATCCGGCGGTCACGCCGGCGCTGCGCGCCTTCGTCATGGGTACGGACTGAGGCGCGGCCATGCTGGTCATCGGTCTCACCGGCTCGATCGGCATGGGCAAGTCGACCGCGGCGGCCATGCTGCGCCGCCTCGGCCTGCCGGTGCACGACGCCGATGCGGCGGTGCATCGGCAGATGGCCTGCGGCGGTGCCGCCGTCTCCGCGGTGGAAGCGGCCTTTCCCGGCGTGACCCGCGATGCCGCGATCGACCGGGGCCTGCTGGGCGCAAGGGTGCTGGGTGATGCCGCGGCGCTGAAGCGGCTCGAGGCCATTCTGCATCCGCTGGTGCGGGCCGAGGCGCGGGCCTTTCTCGCCAAGCAGGCGCGCCTGCGCCGCCTGCTCGCGGTGCTGGACATTCCGCTGCTGTTCGAAACCGGTGGCGACCGGCTCTGCGATGCGGTCATCGTGGTCTCGGCGCCGCCCTTCATCCAGCGCGCCCGCGTGCTGCGCCGTCCCGGCATGACGGATGCGAAGATGCAGGCCATCCTCGCCCGCCAGCTGCCCGACGCGGAAAAGCGCCGGCGCGCCGACTTCGTCGTGCATACCGGGCTCAACAAGGCGCACACCTTGCGTCAGCTGGCCGGCATTGTCAGACTGCTGCAGCGTGAAGCCCTGAAGCGCCGTCCGCTGGCCGGCCGGCGCCGCCAGTCGCGCTGACAGCCCAGCTTGCCGGAGTCTTAGCGACAGCGATGCGTGAAATCGTCCTCGACACCGAAACCACCGGCCTCGACCCGGCCGCCGGCCACCGCGTCGTCGAGATCGCCGGCCTCGAGCTGCTGCACCACGTGCCGACCGGACGCACCTTCCGCGAATACATCAACCCGGAACGCGACATGCCGGAGGAGGCCGAGCGCATCCACGGTCTCAGCGAGGCCTTCCTCAAGGACAAGCCGGTATTTTCGGAGATTGCCCGGAGCTTTCTCGATTTCATCGGCGACGCCAGGCTGGTGATCCACAACGCCGCCTTCGACATGAAGTTCCTCAATGCCGAGCTGCAGGCGGCCGGGCACGACAGCCTGGAGATGGCGCGGGCCATCGATACCGTGGCCCTGGCGCGCGAACGCTTTCCCGGATCCCAGGTCAACCTCGATGCGCTCTGCCGGCGTTTCGAAATCGACAACTCGGCGCGCACCTTTCACGGAGCGCTCTTGGACTGCGAGCTGCTCGCCGAGGTCTATCTGGAGTTGCGCGGCGGCCGCCAGCCCGGTCTGGTGCTGGAGCGCGAGCGCCGCCAGGTCGCGGCGGCGGCGCCGGTCGCGCGCGAGGTGCGCCCGCCGCGCCACCACGCGGCCAGCCCCGAGGAAAAGGCCGCCCACGAGGCGATGCTCGCGAAGTTGTCCGACCCGCTGTGGCGGGCCTGACGTCTCTCCCGGTTCAGGAAGTCCCGACTCAGCCGGCGCCGTTGCTGCCGTCGGCGCCCGCGTTCTCGCCCTGGGCCGCCGTTGCGGCCGCCTGCTTGCGGCTCAGGTAGAGCTGCGCGAAGTCGATCGGCCCCATCATCAGCGGCGGGAAGCCGCCATCGCGGGTGTCGTCGGCCAGGATGGCACGGGCGAAGGGGAAGAGGTGGCGCGGCACCTCGACCATGATCAGGTGCTCGCGCAGCTGCTCGCTGACGTCGGCGCCGAGGCTGACCACGGCGGCATAGTCCAGTTCCGCCAGGAAGGCCGGGGTCTCGCCGATGGTGGCCTGGGCCCGCAGGGCCAGCACCACCTCGTAGATCGAATCCTGCAGCTGGGTCGGCGTCACCTCGACACTGACGTTGATGTCCGGCTTGCCGGTGCGCATGGCGCCGTAGATGGTCGGCGCGTTGGGATTCTCGAAGGAATGATCCTTCACGTACTGCGTGTTGATGGTCAACTGCGGCTGCGCGGCTTCCTCGGCCATGTCCGGTTCCTCTCGATCGCGGGGGGCGGGTCTGGCTATCACGGATCGCCCCCCCGCACAACCAAGCCAAGGGGCGGGCCAGGCGGGCGGGCCAGGCGGGTCGGCGAGGCCGGCGGGCAGGGCTTCAGAAGGCGGGTATCGCCGCACCGGCGACGGGGTCGAAACGCAGCGCGACGCCGTTGCCCACCGCTTCGCCGGTCAGCCCGCGGATGAAGCCCCAGTGGCTGACCACGAGCAGCCCGTCCCAGCTCTCGGCGGCGACATGGGCGTCGCGGAAGCTGCGGCAGCGATCGGCCAGGGCTGTCTCGCTCTCCTCGCTTTCCGGCCACCAGCGCTCGGGCAGGTCGCCGAAGCTGAAGAGCGGCCAGCGGCGGCTCAGGTCGGTGCGCAGGCTGCCGATGTCGCAGGTGAAGGAATAGCGCTCCCGCACCAGGGGCTCGATGGTGACCGGCAGGTCCAGCGCCTCGGCGATGATTTCCGCGGTGTGCAGGGTACGCCAGTAGGGGCTGGCGATGATGCGCCGGACGCCGCAGGCGGCGAGGCTCTCGCCGGCTTCCCTTGCCTGGCGCTCGCCTTCTTCGGTCAGGCCCGGATCGACGATGCCCGGGTCCACCCGGGTCTCCGCGAAGTGGACATTGAAATGGGACTGACCGTGGCGCACCAGGATCACCGGCCGATCCTCCGCTGTCCCGGCGCCGGCGGGTCCTGGCGATCCCCGGGCTCCGCGCTGACGTCCCGGTAGTCGGCGTCGATCACGTCGCCCGAAGGGCTCTGCGGCCCGCCGGGCCCGCGGGTCACCTCGACCCCGTCGACGAACACCCGGGCTTCGCCGCGGGCGGCCTTGGCGGCGATGTGTCGGGCGATCAGATAGCGCAGAAATTCGCGTACAGGTGGCACGAACAGCAGCAGGCCCACTACGTCGGTAACGAAACCGGGGAGCAGCAACAGGGCGCCGGCCAGTACCAGGCAGACGCCTTCGAACATTTCGCGCGCCGGCAGCTGGCCCCGGTCCATCTGGGCCCGCGCCCGGCCGAGCGCCGCCAGGCCCTGGGTGCGCAGCAGCAGGGAGCCCGCCAGCGCTGTCGCCAGGGTGGCCGCGATGGTCGGCAGGACACCGATGCCGCCGCCGACCTCGATGAACACGGCGATTTCCAGGAGCGGCAGTCCGATGAGGAGGACTGCCAGCAGAATGAGGGCCATGCTTGCTCTTTCTCTACTGATTACCTACATAATGCGCATCACCCGGCGGTAAAACCAGCCAACTCGCGCCCGTATTCGCCACCGCGCGCCCCAACGATCGTGAACGGATGATCGACGCCAGCTTCATAGAAATAGTCATTCTTGGTGCGGTCGCACTTTTTTTTATCCTGAAGCTGCGATCCGTGCTCGGCAGGCGCACCGGCCATGAGGGCCGGCCGGACTATGATCCTCTCAGCCAGAAGGACGAATCTGCGCAGCGTTCCGGCGACGACAAGGTGATCCACCTGCCCGACCGCGGCAACGGCCGGCCGCTGGATGAAGACGAACTCTTAGAGGCTGGGCGCGAGAAGCCCGCCGAGGCGGTCGAGGAAGAGGTTGCCGACAGCCCGCTTGCCGCGGGCCTTACCCAGATCCGGCTGGCCGACCGCAGCTTCGAACCCCGCGAGTTCGTCGCCGGCGCTCGTGCCGCCTTCGAAATGATCATCGCCGCCTTTGCCGAGGGCGATGTGAAGGCCCTGCGCCCGCTGCTCGCCAACGACGTCTACGACGACTTCTCCGGCGCCATCAAGCAGCGCCAGGAAGCCAAGGAAACCCTGGAGACCACGCTGATCGGCATCACCTCGGCGGAGATCATCGAGGCCGAGATGCAGCAGAAGACGGCTTTCGTCACGGTGAAGTTCGTCTCCGAGCAGGTCAACGTGACCCGCGACGCCGAGGGCCGCATCGTCGACGGCGACCCCAACCATGTTACCAAGGTCACCGACATCTGGACTTTCGCGCGCAACACCCGCAGCCGCGATCCGAACTGGGCGCTGGTTGCCACCCGCAGCCCCAACTGAGCCGGTCCCCATGGTGGCGCGCCCCGGTAAAGCGACGCCCTCAGCCCCTCTGAAAGCCGCTGCCGTCGTTATGGCCGTCCTGCTGGCCGGCTTCCTGGCCGGCTGCAACGGCGAGGCGCCGGCGCCGGAAGAGCCGCCCAAGGCCGAGGCGGCGCTTCCCGCCGCGGCACCGTCGATGCTGCTGGAGCCGGTTGATTTCGACGCGCTGTCCGGCTGGTCGGAGGACGCGGTCGCCGAAGCCCTGCCGGCGCTCGCCCGATCCTGCGATCGTCTGCTGTTGCAGCCCGACGCGCGCCCGGTCGGACCGGATGCCCTGGCGGGCACTGTGGCCGACTGGCGCGGGCCCTGCGCTGCCGTCAAGACGCTGCCGCGGCGCGACCACGCGGCGCTGCGCGCCGCCCTGAAACAGCATTTCCGGCCCTTTGCTGTTTCCAATGCCGGGGAGACGGAAGGCCTCTTCACCGGTTATTACGAAGCCGAACTGAAAGCGGCGGCGAGCCCCCGGGCGCCCGGCGCGACCCCGCTCTACCGGGTGCCGGACGACCTGGTGATCGTGGACCTCGCCCTGTTCCGCGCCGATCTCGCCGGGGAGAAGCTGGTCGGCCGGGTCGAGGACGGGCGCCTGGTGCCCTATCTGACCCGCAAGGAGATCGACGCCGGCGCCCTGGCCGAGCGCGGCCTGGAACTGCTCTGGGCCGCCGACCCGGTGGATGCCTTCTTCCTGCATGTGCAGGGCTCGGGCCGCGTCGTCTTTCCCGACGGCAGCGTCAAGCGGGTCGGCTATGCCGGCTCCAACGGCCACTCCTTCTATGCCATCGGCCGGGCGCTGATCGACGAGGGGGTGATCGACCGCAAGTCGGCCTCCATGCAGAAGATCCGCGACTGGCTGCGCGCCAACCCGCAGAAGGCCGAGGCGGTGATGCAGCGCAACGCCCGCTACATCTTCTTCCGCGAGATCGACGGCGAGGGACCGATCGGTGCCCAGGGCGTGCCGCTGACGCCGGGCCGCAGCCTGGCCGTCGATTCAGCCCTGCTGCCGCTCGGCGTGCCGCTCTGGCTCGACACCACCTGGCCGGCGACGGACAAGCCCCTGCGCCGCCTCATGGTGGCCCAGGACGTCGGCTCTGCCATCAAGGGCGCGGTGCGCGGAGATTTCTACTGGGGCTCCGGCGAGGACGCGCTCGCCCAGGCCGGGCGCATGAAGCAGACCGGCCGCTACTACCTCTTCCTGCCCAGGACGGT
>JBFGUI010000116.1:0-11637 GCA_041565695.1 Kiloniellaceae bacterium | reverse complement strand
GCAGCCGAGGCCCCGCCGTCGCCGGACTTGCCGCGGCCCTGCTGCTCGCCGGCCTCGCGGTGCCGCCGCCGGCCATGGCGCAGCCGGTCAACGACGGCCGTGCCCTGGAAGCCACCCTGATGACCCGCCTGGCCTACGTCGAGACCGGCGACAACGCGGTGGACGAGACCAGCCGGGCCGGCCTCATGGGCCTGACCCGGGTGCTGGAGCGGCGCACCTCCGTGGAGGCCGGCCCACCGCTGGGCATCGTGCTGGGGCGCGACGACATGGCCTTCTTTCCGCTGGTCTACTGGCCGATCACCAGCAGCCAGTCGACGCTCAGCCAGGCCGCCATCGACCAGGTCAACTTCTTCCTCGAGCACGGCGGCACGATCCTCTTCGATTTGCGCGAAGCGCACAGCGGCGCCCAGATCTTCGGCGGCAGCCGCGGCGCCCAAGACCTGCTGCGCCTGACCCGGGGCATCGCCATCCCGCAACTCGAGCCGGTGCCGGTCGACCACGTGCTGCGCAAGTCCTTCTACCTGATGGAGGACTTCCCGGGGCGCTTCGTCGGCTCCACCCTGTGGCTCGAATCGACCGGCGAGAACGTCAACGACGGCGTCGCCTCGGTGCTGATCGGCAGCAACGACTGGGCCGGCGCCTGGGCGGTCAACGAGCTCGGCCGACCGCTCAACGCCGTGGTGCCGGGCGGCCCGCGCCAACGCGAGATGGCCTACCGCTTCGGCATCAACCTCGTGATGTACGCCCTGACCGGCAACTACAAGGCCGACCAGGTGCATATCCCCTTCATCCTGGAGCGCCTCGGGCAATGATCGGAGGGATCCAGTGAATGCCCTGACCGTGCAGTGGGCACCGCTGGTGCCGCTCTGGCTGATCGGCGGCCTCGCCGTCATCGCCGTCGTGCTGCTGGCGCTGGCTTTCTGGCGCCGCGCCACCGGCGCCTGGTGGCGCCTCGCCGCCTTCGCCGTGCTGCTGCTGGCGCTGGCCAACCCCTCGATCATCGAGGAGCAGCGCGACCCGCTGAGCGACGTGGTCTTCATCGTCGCCGACGAGAGCACCAGCCAGGATATCGAGAACCGCGGCAGCCAGACCGAGGAGGCGGTGGCCCACCTGCTGACGCAGATCGGCCGGCTGGACGACACCGAGGTGCGCCTGGTGCGCGCCGGCGACACCCGGGGCGCGCTGGACGTCGAGGGCACGCGGCTGTTCGGCGCCCTGCGCCAGGCCCTCGCCAAGGTGCCGCGCCAGCGCGTCTCCGCCATCATCCTGGTCAGCGACGGGCAGATCCACGACCTGCCCGAATCGGTCGAGAGCCTGGGCATCGAGGCGCCGGTCCACCTGCTGCTGACCGGCCGTCCCGATGAGGCCGACCGGCGCCTGACCATCACCAAGGCGCCCAGCTTCGGCATCGTCGGCGACCAGCTGACCTTGAGCCTGCGGGTCGACGACCTGCCGGCGGCGCCCGCCGGAGGCAGCGCCCGCGTGGTGCTGCGCCAGGACGGCGTCGCCAAGCAGGGTATCGACGCGCGCATCGGCGTCGAGGAGCAGATGACCTTCGAGCTGGACCACCGCGGCCCTGCGGTGCTGGAGATCGAGGTCGCCGGCGCCCCGCAGGAGCTGACCCTGGCCAACAACCGCGCCGCGGTGGTGGTCAACGGCGTGCGCGACCGGCTGCGGGTGCTGCTGGTCTCCGGCGAGCCCCATGCCGGCGAGCGCGCCTGGCGCAACATCCTGAAGTCCGATCCCTCGGTGGACCTGGTCCACTTCACCATTCTGCGGCCGCCGGAAAAGCAGGACGGCACGCCGATCCGCGAGCTTTCCCTGATCGCCTTTCCGACGCGCGAGCTCTTCGAGGTGAAGCTCGACGAGTTCGACCTGATCATCTTCGACCGTTACCGCCGGCGCGGCGTGCTGCCCTCGATCTACCTGGAGAACGTGGCCAACTACGTGGAAAAGGGCGGTGCCCTGCTGGAGGCCGTCGGCCCGACCTTCGCCACGCCGCTGTCGCTCTACCGCACGCCGCTGGGCCGCGTGCTGCCGGCCGAGCCGACCGGGCAGATCTTCGAGACAGGCTTCCATCCCGAGGTCACCGATCTCGGCACCCGCCACCCGGTGACCGCCGCGCTGGACGGCAGCGGCGCGCCGGGGGATGCGCCGCGCTGGGGCCGCTGGTTCCGCCAGATCGAAGGCGACTCGATCCGCGGCGACATCCTGATGCAGGGCGTCCAGCGCAGCCCGCTGCTGATCCTCGACCGCTTCGGAGAGGGCCGCGTCGCGCAACTGATGAGCGACCACATGTGGCTCTGGTCGCGCGGCTTCGAAGGCGGCGGGCCGCAGGCGGAGCTGCTGCGCCGCATCTCCCACTGGCTGATGAAGGAGCCGGACCTGGAGGAGGAGGACCTGCGCGCCGAGGTGCGCGGCGGCCTGCTGAAGATCACCCGCCGTTCGCTCTCCATCGAGGAGCCCGAGGTCACCATCACCCTGCCCAACGGCGAACTCAGCAAGCTGCGTCTCACGCCCGACGGGCCGGGTCGCACCTCGGCCAGCATCATCGCCGAGCAGAACGGGCTCTACCGCATCACCGACGGCAGCCTCACCGCCCTGGCCGCCGCCGGGCCGCTCAACCCCCTGGAACTGCAGGATCCCCGCTCCACCGGCGCCCTGGTCGAGCCGCTCGCCGAAGAAAGCGGCGGCACGGTGCGGCGCCTCGCCGGGCAGGACCTGCCGGCCCTGCGCAAGGTGGCCCCGGAGCGCGACCGCTTCGGGCGCGACTGGATCGGGCTCAAGCGCGGCGGCGGCTACGTGGTGACCGGCGTGCTGCAGATCCCCGTCCTGCCGGCGCTGCTCGTGCTTTGCCTCGGCCTCGCGGCTGCTGTATTAGCATGGCAGAGAGAGGGGCACTGACAGAGACCGGTTCAGCCATGCACCGACCGAAGCCGATGGCTCCGCTGACGAGCCCGATCATGCTGCTCGTCTTCGTGGTCGTCTGCCTGGCCGCGGGGCGGCTCGGCGCGGCGATCACCGAACCGGCGCTGGAGAGCTGGTACCGCGGGCTCGCCAAGCCGACCTGGACGCCGCCGGACATCGTCTTCCCGGTAGCCTGGTCGCTGCTCTTCCTGGCCATGGGCATCGCCGCCTGGCTGGTGTGGAAGAGCGCCGAGCGCGGCGAGCTGCGCCTGCCGCTCACTCTCTTCTTCGGCCAGCTGGTGATCAACGTGCTGTGGTCGTTTTCCTTCTTTGGCCAGCGCAACCCCTTCCTCGGCATGGTCACCCTGGCAGCGCTGTTCCTGGCGGTGATCCTCACCACCGTCGCTTTTTCACGCATCTCGCGCGTGGCCGGCTGGCTGTTCCTGCCCTATCTGCTGTGGCTCGGCTACGCCGGCGCGCTCAACTTCGCCATCTGGCGCATGAACGCCTGACTCACAACAGGCCGCAAAGCCGGCGCGGTAGATTTCGCCTTGCGACCGGACTGCTGTCTTGCGGTCGCGATACGCGCCTTGCCGCCTGCGCCGGCGCAACCCTGCCAGTTCACTTGTTGGGGCTGATTACGAACAGCAGTCTGTCGACGGCGTCACCCGCGTCAGACAGCGGCAGGGTGATCTCCTCATAGCTGACATGGTCACGGCCCTGCCAGTGGATCGAACCCGAGGTCACGCCGATGGCCGGCTGCCGCGCCAGGGTCTCGAGGAAGTCGAACTCCGCCTGGCTGTATCCCCCCTCGTACTCGAAGGGCGCTGCGCTGTTTCGCCGCGGGCTTCTGCCCGTCATGTCGTAACCGAGGATCTCGGCCACCCGGGTGCCCCAGAGCCGGTAGCGCGTATCGAAGATCGGCTCATAGACGACGTCGCACACGCAGATCCAGCCGTACCAGCCGACGAAGTCCTCGAAGCGGAAGTCCCGCCAGGCCGGCAACCTGCCCGGGGTCCTTCGCGCGTTCCAGAGCGCGACGATCGATGCGAAGACCCCGAAGTCGGCCGCAGGCGTTTCGCAACTGCAGACCCGGTATTCCCAGTCGCTGGAATCTCTCGGCGGACTACTCATGCTTCCCCGGAGGCTGCCGTGCTGCATCCACGATCAGACCAAGACAATGCGGCCGAAGGGCGTGACACGGCAGTTCGCTTGGGTCCCGACACGAGGGCAATCGCCGTAGCGGCATTCCCGTTTTCGATCAACGCAGGACTTTCACCTGAAACACCCACCCTAATCAGGCGACGGAGCGGCGAACCCGCCTCCGGCGCTGCGGCTTGGCGACCGTCGTCTCCCTGCGGGCCCGGCCGATGACGCCGTGCACGCCGACCAGGGCGCCGGGCTTCAGCGCCTTGACCTGAAAGCGCTCCGGCTCTACCGGCCCCGGCAGGGAGAGCCCTTCGCCCGGCGCCGAGACGAAGCCGAAGGCCCGGTAGTAGTTGGGATCGCCGACCACGACGCAGACCCTGTGCCCGGCCTTCTGCGCCGCCGCCAGGCTGTGGCGCACCAGCGCCTTGCCGATGCCGCGGCCCTGCAGCGCCGGCTCCACCGCCAGCGGCCCCAGCAGGATCGCCGGCTGCCCGGCGATCTCGATCGGCCAGTAGCGGATCGAGCCCAGGAAGCCGCCGTCCCCGGCGATGGCCGAGAAGCTGAGTCCGGCGACCGGCGCCACGCCCTCGCGCAGCCGGTAAACGGTCTTGCGCGTGCGGTCGAAGCCGAAGGTGCGGTCCAGCAGGGGAGCGATGAGAGCGGCGTCCTGCGGCCGCTCGGGCACGATGGTGAAGCTCATGATCTCTTTTCCGGGCGGGCCGCGGGCGGCTGCTTCGGCCGGGGCGGCACAGGGGAACGGCAGGCAAAGGCACGCGCCGCTGGCGCGTTGCTCAGCTTCGTCGTCGCAATCCGTCCTGCTGTCTGGTCCGGAAAATCATGCAGTCTCTCTATCAGGCGATCCATTAAAGGGCTGTGAATAACACAGATTGCGCGGACGGCATAGACGCTTGGCGCTCCCGCCCCGCGCCTCAGCCGCCCTTGACCGCCGGCGGCGGGCCGACGAGGCCCTCCAGACCGCGGTCCCAGTAGGGCGCAGGTCCGAAGGTGTCGACCAGGAAATCGACGAATACCCGCACCTTGACCGAAAGGTTGCGGCTGTGCGGGAAGACCGCGTGGATGCCCTCCGAGGCCTGGGGGAACCGCGGCAGCACGACCTCGAGCGCCCCGTCGCGCAGGTGGTCGCCGACAATGAAGGTCGGCAGGCGGGCGATCCCCATGCCGCCCACCGCGGCGCGGCACAGCACGTCGCCGTTGTTGGCGATCAGCGGCCCGTCGATCCGTACCTTCTGCACCCCCTGCGGGCCGAGCAGCTGCCACTCGCGGGGGTTGGGATGGTTGGCATAGAGCAGGCAGTCGTGATCTTTCAGGTCCTCCGGCCGCTGCGGCCGGCCGCGCCGCTGCAGGTAGTCCGGCGCGGCGCAGAGCACGGCATGGGAGGGCGCCAGACGGCGCGCCACGAGGCTGGAGTCCTTCAGGCTGGCGATACGGATCGCCAGGTCGAAGCCCTCTTCCACCAGGTCGACGAAACGGTCGTTCATGGCCGCCTCCACCGTGATCTCCGGGTAGCGGGCATGAAACGCCGGGATGGCGGCGGCCAGGTGGAGGAAGCCGAAGGACATCGGCGCGTTGAGCTTCAGCAGGCCGTGCGGCGCCGCGGCCAGGTTGCTGACTGCCCGCTCCGCGGTCTCCGCCTCGTCCAGCACCCGCCGGCAGGCGGCGTAGTAGGTCGCCCCCGCCTCGGTGAGCGACAGGCGCCGGGTGGTGCGGTTCAGCAGGCGCACGCCGAGCCGGTCCTCCAGCCGGGCGATCTGCTTGGAGACCGCGGACTTGCTGATCTCCAGGCGCCGCGCCGCCGCCGAGAAGCTCTCGGCCTCCACCACCTCGGCAAAGACCTCCATGGCATCCAGTCGGGCCAACTACTGTTTCCTCAAAGAAACAATCTTATTCCCTAATAGGGTATTTATACGACAGGAGGAACAAACTAGCTAGCTGTGGAGAGACAGCGCTGGGGTCGTCCCCGCCGCGCTACAGGCAGATCGAAAGGAATCTTCCACCATGACCAGGGTTCTCGTTCTCTACTACTCCAGCTACGGCCATATCGAGACCATGGCCAAGGCCGTCGCCGAGGGCGCTGCCCAGGTGCCCGGCACCGATGTCACGCTGAAGCGGGTGCCGGAGCTGATGCCCCGGGAGGTCGCCGAGAAGGCCGGGGTGAAGCTCGACCAGGAGGCGCCGGTCGCCGCGCCGGAGGAGCTGGCCGACTACGACGCCATCGTCTTCGGCACGCCGACGCGCTTCGGCAACATGGCCGCGCAGATGCGCAATTTCCTCGACCAGACCGGCGGGCTCTGGGCGCGCGGCGCCCTGGTCGGCAAGGTCGGCAGCGTGTTCGCCTCGACGGCGACCCAGCACGGCGGCCAGGAGACCACCCTGACCTCGTTCCACACCACACTGTTCCACCACGGCATGGTGGTGGTCGGCCTGCCCTATACCTGCAAGGCGCAGTCGGACATGAGCGAGATCGTCGGCGGCTCGCCCTACGGCGCGACCACCCTGTCCGACGGCGACGGCAGCCGCCAGCCGAGCCTGAAAGAGCTCGACATGGCCCGCTTCCAGGGCCGCCATGTGGCCGAGATCGCCGGCAGGCTGGTGGCGGCGGAGCGGCTGGCCGCCTAGTGTTGAGGTGCAGGGACTGGGACGCAGGCCCCCTGCGGCGATCGAGGAAATGCAGCGATGATCGAGATCAAACCTTTCGACAGGCTGGGGCGCTTCGACAACGACTGGCTGTCGGCGCGCTATCACTTCAGCTTTGCCAACTACTACGACCCGAGGAACATGGGCGTCGGCGCGCTCAGGGTGTGGAACGACGACACCATCCGCCCCGGCCGCGGCTTCGACCTGCATGGCCACCGCGACATGGAGATCATCACCTACGTGCGCCGCGGCGCCATCACCCACCAGGACCACCTGGGCAACGTCGGCCGCACCGAGGCGGGCGACGTGCAGGTCATGTCGGCGGGCACCGGCATCATGCATGCCGAGTTCAACCGCGAATCCGAGCCGACGCAGATCTTCCAGATCTGGATCGAGCCGGCGGTCCATGGCGTGGCGCCGCGCTGGGAGACCCGAAGCTTCCCCAAGGCGGGACGCGAAGGCGCGCTGGTGCCGCTGGCTTCGGGCCGCCGGGACCACGATGACGCGCTGCAGATCCACCAGGATGCCGCGCTGCTCGCCGCCAACCTGAAGGCCGGCCAGTCGGTGACACATAGGCTGGAACCGGGCCGCAAGGCCTACCTGGTCGCCGCTACCGGCCGGCTGCAGGTCAACGGCGCGGCCGTCGACGCGCGCGACGGCGTCACTTTGCAGGACGTCGCGGAGATCGTCATCGACGCCGAGGCGGACTCCGAGGTCCTGCTCGCCGACGTCGCCTGAGAAGGCGGCCCTAGAGAACATCGAGGAGACTTTGCATGGGACTGCTGATTGACGGGGTGTGGCACGACAAGTGGTACGACACCAGGAAGACAGGCGGCCGCTTCCAGCGCCAGGAGAGCGCCTTCCGCAACTGGGTGACCGCCGACGGCAGCGCCGGGCCGACCGGTGAGGCCGGCTTCAAGGCCGAGGCCGGGCGCTATCACCTCTACGTCTCGCTGGCCTGCCCCTGGGCGCACCGCACCCTGATCTTCCGCAACCTGAAGGGCCTGGAGGAGATCATCTCCCTTTCCGTCGTGCACTGGCACATGGGCGAGGAGGGCTGGACCTTCGAGGCGGGCCCCGGCGTGATCCCCGACCGCGTCACCGGCGCCGAGAAGCTGCACCAGGTCTATACCGCCGCAAGGCCAGACTACACCGGGCGCGTCACCGTGCCGGTGCTGTGGGACAAAAAGCGCGACACCATCGTCAGCAACGAGTCCGCCGAGATCATCCGCATGTTCAACAGCGCCTTCGACGGCCTGACCGGCAACGATCTCGACTTCTATCCCGAAGCCCTGCGCGGCGAGATCGACGCGATCAACGAGACCGTCTACCACAAGGTCAACAACGGCGTTTACAAGTGCGGCTTCGCGACGAGCCAGGAAGCCTACGTGGAAGCCTTCGACGCCCTCTTCGCGACCCTCGACGAGCTGGAGCGGCGCCTCACCCTGCAGCGCTACCTGGTCGGCGGGCGCCTGACCGAGGCCGACTGGCGCCTCTTCACCACGCTGCTGCGCTTCGATGCGGTCTACCACGGCCACTTCAAGTGCAACCTAAAGCGCCTCGTCGACTATCCCAATCTCTGGGACTACACCCGCGAGCTCTACCAGGTGCCGGGCGTGGCCGAGACCGTCGACCTGCACCATATCAAGCACCACTACTACGGCAGCCACAGGTCGATCAATCCGACCGGCATCGTGCCCAAGGGCCCGGCCCTCGACTTCACCCTGCCGCACAGCCGCGCCGCCCTGAAGGCGGCGTGAGGCGCAAGCACACCTCACGGAAGAAACCAGCTTGTCGTATCGCCGGCATGCTGCGCACTTCCGCTGCCATCCGCTCGTCTTGTCACCCTCGGGCTTGTCCCGAGGGTCCATGGCACTGCCCGGCGCCCGGCCTCTCAAATGGACCCTCGCAACAAGCCCGAGGGTGACGATCGAGAAAATCGGCTCTGCAATCGAGCTGCTCTACAGATCAAACGCCGCCACCAGCGGGGCGTGATTGGAGCGCGGGTCGTCCTCGGCCATCTCTACTTCGTCCGGCAGATTGCGGTTGTCGGCTTCGATGCCGCGGCAGCGCGCGGCCAGGGCCGGCGAGCAGAGGATGTGGTCGAGCATGCGGCGGCGCCCGCCGTGGATCACCGTGAAGCGCTCGGCCTCGGGCAGGCGCAGCTCCAGCGCTTCCAGCGCGCGCCCGGCAAGCGTTGGGTTGCCGCTGTCTTCCGGACGTGCCTGCAGGATGCGCGACGGCGTCTCCGCCTCGCCGGCGTTGAGATCGCCGCAGACAGCGATCAGCGCCTGCGGCTCCGCATCGAAGATGCGTTCCACCAGGAGGCGCGCCTCGAGGGCCTGGCCGCTGCGCTTCAGGGTGGCGGTGAAGTAGCCCTCGGCCCAGCCGGCGAGCGAGGCCCAGCGCTCCGCCGAGAGCTTCTGCCCCGGGATCGGCGACGCCAGGGGGCTGCGCAGGTGCAGGTTGATGACGTGCAGCTTGTCGCCCGCATCCGTTTCCAGCACCACGTGCAGCAGCGGCCGGTCCCACTCCAGGGTGAGAGCGCGCTCCGCCTCCGGCTCGGCGGTCACCGACCGATAGGGGACGGGCGGCACCAGGCGGTGGCGCAGCGCCTCGCCGTGGTGCGACGGGCGCCGGGAGAGAATCACCAGGTTGTGCACGTCGGCGACGCCGCCCTTGTGCCGCTTCGGCGCGGCGCGCGCGGCGCTGGCCACCAGGTGGTAGCTGTCGTAGCGGGTCTCGGCCAGCAGGCGGCTGAGCGCGGTCAGCTCGCGCTCCGGCTTGCCGGTGACGTGCTGGCCGTTGACCTCCTGCAGGCAGAGCACGTCGGCCGCGAGGTTCTCCAGCTGCGGCCGCAGCACCGCGGCGCGGCGCTCGAAAGCCGCTTCCGCGCCGGGCTCCATGTCCAGGCTTTCCAGGTTGAAGGTGGCGATCCGCATCTCTCCGCTTCCCCAAGGCCGGCGCTCAGCCGCAAAGCTAGCCGACAATCATGGGCACCCGAATGACCCAGCGCAAACGACAGCGTTACCATGCTGGGAAAGGTTTTGCCCCCGCTTTGCGGACCACTAGACTGGGTGCGTCATCCGCCCCTAGAGGAAAGCGCTCTTGGTCGTCGAGAATCTGGATATCTGGCACTCCGAGGACGAGCCGCGCCTCGGCGCCGTGCTCGCCGAATGCTGGCACCTGCTGGCCGACGGCGCCAGCCAGCCGCAGCACGACTTCCACTTCACCGCGCTCGCCACCAGCCATCCGCAGCACGGCTCCGCGCTGCGCACCGTGGTGCTGCGCAAGGTCATCCCCGAAACCCGCGAGCTGTGGTTCTACACCGACCTGCGCAGCCGCAAGGTGGGCGAGATCGAGAGCGATCCCCGCGTCGCCCTGCTGTTCCACTCGCTCGGCGAGGACACCCAGCTGCGCATCCAGGCCGAGGCGGAGATCCATCACCGCGACAGCCTGGCCGAGGAAGCCTGGCGCGCGCTGGCACCGCGCCGCCGCCTCGACTACCTGGTCTCCGGCCCGCGCGGCCTGCCCTGGGCCTGGGCGACCTCCGGCCTGCCGGCAGCGCTGGAGAACCGCGATCCCACGGAAGAGGAGAGCGCGGCCGGGCGCGGCAACTTCGCCGTGGTCGTCTGCCGGGTGCGCCAGATGGACTGGCTCTACCTGACACCCAACGGCCACCGCCGTGCCAATTTCACCTGGACCGGGGAAGGCCAGCTGCAGACCAGCTGGCTGGTGCCCTGAATCCTGTCGTTGAGACGAGGGAGCCGATCATGAACGAAATGTGGAAAGGCCAGGCCTTCACCGTCTCCCACGCCGACGGCAGCCGTTTCGAGGGCGCCGGCCTGCGTGCCTTCTTCGAGTACCGCGAGCTCGGCATCGCCAAGGCGACCGGCGGCCGCTTCGGCGCCCACGTGATCCGCGCCGTGCCGGGCCTGGAAAGTCCCGGCGCCTGGCACCGCCACGAGCTCGACTTCCAGATGGTCTACGTGACCAGGGGCTGGGTGGTCTTCGAATACGAAGGCCAGGGCGAGCACGTGCTGCGCGCCGGCTCCTGCGTGCTGCAGCCGGCCGGCATCCGCCACCGCGAAGTGCGCCACTCCGACGACATGGAGCTGATCGAGATCACTTCTCCCGCCGACTTCGGCACCGAAGAGGTCGCGGCGCCGGCTTAAGGAGTTAAGTCTACCGCTATCCGCCAACACTCAATTGTCATGCTCGGACTTGATCCGAGCATCCATTGTACCGCATCTCGAGTGTTGCTCGATGGACCCTCGGGTCAAGCCCGAGGGTGACGGATAAGCAATTGGCTACCTAGAACGACGAATTCGGCTGCTGCAGGAAGGCCAGCTCCGCCTCGGTGCTCTCGCGGCCGAGGATGGCGTTGCGGTGGGGAAAGCGGCCGAAGCGGCGGATGATCTCCAGGTGTTGCTCGGCGTAGGACAGCCACTCGTTGTCGCCGCCCAGCGCGGCGATCTGGCGCAGGCAGTCCTCCTGGTCCTTCAGGTTCTCGCTGTGCTCCAGCGGCAGGTAGAGGAAGACCCGCTCGACCGCCTTCAGCGCCTTGTCGAAGCCCATCTGCAGGGCGTGACGGGTCACCGCCCGCGCCTCGGCGTCGCAGGCGAAGGCGCGTGGCGTGTCGCGGTAGGCGTTGCGCGGCACCTGGTCGAGCAGGATGACCTGGCCCAGGCAGCCGCGCGGCTTGCGCCGCCAGGTCTCGTAGCGCCCGGCCTTGAGCGCCTCCAGATGCGGCAGCAGCGCCCGCCGGCATTCCCCGTCGAAGACCGCGTCGCCGGCAAACCACTGTTTCTGGCGGCCCTCGGCGAACCAGAAGGCGAGCACCTCCTCCAGCGCGCTCATGATCCCGCCTGCGGCAGGGGGTGCGTCGCGCGATAGGCCATGGGGCGGAACTCCGTCTCTGTTGGG
>JBFGUI010000115.1:0-11694 GCA_041565695.1 Kiloniellaceae bacterium | reverse complement strand
GGCGCAGCGCCGAGGCGACGCCGTCCGCGGCGAGGTAGACCTTGCGCAGGATGTCGTTGTTGGGCAGGCAGGAGAACAGCACGTCGCTCGCCGCCGCGGTCTCCGCCACCGAGGCCATCTGCGTCGCGCCGGCCTCGAGGCAGACCCGCGAGGCGACCCCGGCGTCCGCGTCGTAGCCCAGGACCGCGCCCGGATGCGCCGCCGCCAGGCGCCGCGTCATCGGCGCGCCCATGGCCCCCAGCCCGATGAAGCCGATCTTCATGCTTTCCCCCTGCTGTCAGCCGCCCCGGATCGGAGCAGAAGAGACTCAGCCGTCCGCCGGCGGAGGCGCCCGCCGCCACCCGGATGACCTCAACCTATCGGAATTTCACGCGGGAGTAATGGTGCCCAGGGGCGGAATCGAACCACCGACACCATGATTTTCAGTCATGTGCTCTACCAACTGAGCTACCTGGGCACTGGGGAGCGGGCCGGGTGTTGGTATGGGGCGGCCTGGCGGCGGCCCGGGACTTAAGGGGCCCGTCCTGGCGCTGCGTTGAGCAGCGACGCAGGCTTATAGGCCCTGCGCCCGGCTCTGTCCAGCCCCAAGGGGCCGGAATCCGGGTCGATTTTCGGATTACCCGGGCGCCGCCGTCGCCCGGGGTCAGGGCGGCAGGGTCAGGCCCAGTTCACGCGATTTCCCGCCGCGCTGCAGGGTCAGCTCGACGGTTTCGCCGGGCCGCTTCATCTGGATGGCGGCGATGGCCTCGGCCACCTTGACCACGCGGCGCCCGTCGACCGCGGTCAGCAGGTCGCCGGCCCGCACACCGGCCGCCTCGGCCGCCCCGCCGGGCTGCACCCCGCCCACACGCAGGCCGACCCGCTCGGCCCGCTCCTCCGGCGCCAGCTCCTCCAGGCTCATGCCGGCCCTGGCCCGGCGCACCTGGCCGTAGGCCAGCAGATCGTCCATCACCCGGCGCAGCAGCGCCGCCGAGGCGGCGAAGTTGATGCCGATGTTGGCATCGCTCTCCATGGTGAAGATGGCCGAGAGCAGGCCGACCAGGCGCCCCTCCGCATCCACCAGGGCGCCGCCGGAGGCCCCCGGATTGACCACCGCGTCGGTCTGCACGAAGTCCTCGATGGGGTTGAAGCCGGTGCCGGCCCGGTGCAGGGCCGAGACCACGCCGCAGGTCACCGAGAGATCGAGGCCGAACTGGTTGCCAACGGCGCAGACCGGGTCGCCGATCGAGGGCTCCGGCGCGTAGCGCAGCGGCGGCAGCTCGGCCGCCACCTTCAGCAAGGCCAGGTCGCTGGCCGGGTCCTTGCCGACCAGCTCCGCCGGCAGATGACGGCCGTCGGGCAGGCGCACCGAGACCTCCAGCGCCTTGTCGACCACGTGCAGCGCCGTCGCGAGGTAGCCGCCGGGCGCGATGGCGACCGCCGTGCCCTCCGGCGCCACGCCGGGCGGCAGATCCGGCTGGCCGCCCTGCGGCTGGCCCGGCCAGAGCGGCAGCACCGAGACCACGGAGTCCAGCACCCGCGCCTCGAAAGCCCGGGCAGCGGACGGCGCAAGGGCGGCCAGCAGCAAGACCGAGAGCACAAGGGCGCGACGCGGTTGCATGAGCTAGAGATCCTCGTCGCTGCGGTCGACCGGCGCTTCGCTTTCGGGCGCCTCTTCGGTGGGAATGCGGTAGCTGCCCTTCACCCAGCGGCCGAGATCGATGTCGGTGCAGCGCTGCGAGCAGAACGGCCGAAAGCGGTGCACCGTCGGCGCCTCGCAGATCGGGCACCTGCGGCGCGCGCCGTCCTTGCGCGGCAGCGGCACCACGCGCTGATCGAGATCGTCGGTATCCTCGGCCATCCTGCCCTCCTCCACTCAGCCTAGCACGAGCTCGTAAGCCGCAACCAAGGGGTCGGCCTCGACGGTGATGCCGCGGCCGAGGCGGCGCTCCACCGCGGCCAAAGCGGCGCCGGCCTCCACCTTGAGAGCAGCAGCCACCTCCGGGGCGGCGCGCAGGCTAATCGTGGTCACGACCTTGCCCAGGGCTTCGGCTGCCGCATGGCGCAAAGCCTCGTAGGCCAGGGTCTCCGGCGTCTTCTCGCGACCCGAGCCGGCGAGCCCGCAGGGCCGGCAGAGCAGTTCGTGCAGCGGCACGCGGCCGCGCCGCCGGGTCATCTCCAGCAGGCCCGACGGCGACATGCCGAAGACCTGGCAGGGCTCCGGATCGTCCGCCACCGCCTCGCGCAGCGCCGCGGCAACTGCCTTGCGGTCCTCCGGCTTCTTCATCTCCAGGAAGTCCACCACGATGAGGCCCGAGAGCGCGCGCAGACGCAGCTGGCGGGCGATTTCGGGAAGCGCCGCCAGGTTGACCTCCCGCGCCAGCGCCGCAGCACCGCCGCGCGCATCGCGGCGGCCCGCGTTCACGTCGATGGCGGTCAGGGTCTGGCCCGGCTCGATCAGCAGGAAGCCGCCGTCCGGCAGCTCGACCCGCGGGCTGAGCAGCGCCTCGAGCGCTTCCTCCAGACCCTCGGCGGCAAACAGCGGCGTTGACGCCGTGTAGAGCTCAGGCTCTCCGCCGATCCCTGCCGCAGCGGACTTCAGCTGTCCGAGCAGGGCGGCATCGTCGCAGACCAGGCGCTGCGGCCGGGCGCGCTCGATCAGCGCCGGCAGGGTAGCCGCCGCGCCAGGGAGGCGCGCCGGGGGCGTGAGGCCCTTCAGCCGCTCCGGCGGGACCCCGACGTTGCGTGCACTGACTCGGGCGCCCTTGTCGGCGGCGGGCGCGCGCAAGATCCGCACGGCGATCGCCGTGCCCTCGGGCGGCAGGGTTCCGGGCATCTCGCGGCTGGGCAGCAGGCCCGGGCGTTGCAGGCCGAGGTCGACGAAGGCGCCTTCGAGGCCCTTGTCGAAACGCTGGACCCGCGCCAGGAAACAGTCGCCGGCCTCGGGCGGACCGCCGGCGCGCAGGACCAGCAGGTCCTGCAGGACGTCGCCGCGGCGCAACGCTGCGCGGATTTCGCCGGGCAGCGCGGAGACCACCAGTGCCGAAGTCATGCCCGCCTCAACCCCGGTAGCCGAGGCCGCGCAGCAGGTTGCAGGTCTCCACCAGCGGCAGGCCGACCACGTTGGGATAGGAGCCGATGATCTTGGGGATGAAGGCGGCCGCAGCGCCCTGGATGGCATAGCCGCCGGCCTTGCCGCGCCATTCACCGCCGGCGAGGTAGCGGGCGATCTCCTGTTCCGAAAGACGCTTGAAGACCACCACGGTGGTCACCAGGATATCGACCCGACGCCCGTCCGGCGCCTGCACCGCCACGGCCCCGAGCACCCGGTGGCGGCGGCCGGAGAGCAGTTCCAGGCACAAACGTGCCTCGGCCGCGTCTGCCGGCTTGGGCAGGATGCGCCGCCCGACGGCGACCACGGTGTCGGCGGCCAGCAGGAAGGCGCCGGGATGGCGCGCCGCCACTGCCGCCAGCTTGTCGCGGGCGACGCGGCGGGCGTAGTGCTGCGGCAGCTCGCGCCGGCGCGGCGTCTCGTCCACCTCGGCGGGATCCACGTCGGCCGGGCGGATGCCGACCTGCTCCAGCAACTGCAGGCGCCGCGGCGAGGCCGAAGCCAGCACCAGTGGCGCCGCCGCCTCGTTTTCAGCCAGCGGTGCCCGTTCTGCACGCACGACGGCCATGACCTGGCCCGTCGGATTACTTGTAGCGGAAGGTGATGCGGCCCTTGGTCAGGTCATAGGGCGTCATCTCGACGTTCACGCGGTCGCCCGCCAGAACGCGAATACGATGCTTGCGCATCTTGCCGGCGGTGTGGGCCAGCACTTCATGGTCGTTGTCCAGCTTCACGCGGAACATCGCGTTGGGCAGCAGCTCGACCACGGTACCCTGGAATTCCAGCAGATCTTCCTTGGCCATCTGTCCTTCTTGTCTCGGTGTCTCGGCCGTCGCGGATGTGGCGCGCCGGCCCGGTTCATCTCCGTGGTCTCTCCCCGGTTATCCCGGCTTTCGAGAGGCGGGCGGATCATACAGAAATCCGCAGGCAAGGACAAACGCCCCGGTCAACCCGCCCCTGCAAGGCGCAAAAGCCCGGAATTCCGCCGGTTTCGGGCGTTCCGGCGCGGCTCAGTGGGTCGGCTTGAGGTCCAGGGTGAAGCGCTCCTCGATGCGCTTTTTCAGCTGGTCGCGGACCCCGCGGTAGGCCTGCAGGCGGGTCTCCCGGCTGCCTTCGACCAGCGTGGGATCGAAGGTGTTCCAGAATTCCACGTCGCAGGCCATGGTCCGGGTCAGCTCCACCGCCTGGTGCTGGGCCTCCGGCGACAGCGAGATGATCAGGTCGAAGGAGGTGTCCTCCAGGTCGTCGAAGGACTTGGCGCGGTGCTTGGAGACGTCGATGCCGATTTCGTCCATGACCTCGATGACGAAGGGATCGATCGCCTGGGCGCGCACGCCGACGGAATCGACGTAGATGCGGTGGCCGAGCAGGTGCTTCAGCAGCGCCTCGCACATCGGCGAGCGCACCGAATTCTGCGAGCAGGCGAAGAGCACCGCTTCGGGAAGGTCGCTCACCTGCAGCTAGCCTCGAATATGCAGGACGCAGATCAGGGTGAACAGCCGGCGCGCCGTGTCGAAGTCGATTTCGACCTTGCCGTCGAGGCGCTCCTGCAGCAGCTCGGAGCCCTCGTTGTGCAGGCCGCGCCGGCCCATGTCGATGGCCTCGATCTTGGCCGGGCTCGCCGTCTTGATGGCCTCGTAGTAGGTCTCGCAGACGGCGAAGTAGTCGCGGATCACCCGGCGGAAGGGCAGCAGCGGCAGGGTGACGGTGCCGAGGGCATCCTCCGCCTCGCTGCGGATGTCCATCAGCAGCCGGTTCTCGGCGATCGAGAGATGCAGGTGATAGGGTCCGCAGTAGTCGCCGACCGGGCGGAAGGCGTTCTCCTCCAGCAGGTCGTAGATGGCGACAGCCCGCTCGTGCTCGACCTCGGGGCTGCGCCGGATCACCGCGCTGTCGTCCAGCGTGACGTCGGTCAGCCGCTGCCGCCGAGCCTCGTCCGGCTGGGCGCCCTTCTCGCCGTCCCCCTTCTCGCTATGGTCGGTCATGCGCGCGGCATCGCTTCCCTTGCAATCGCTTCCCTTGCAGATGACTCCGTCAGGACGGCTCCGGATTGGCCGCGAGACGCAGGGCGACCGACTGGGCGTGGGCATCCAGCCCCTCGGCTTCGGCCAAGCGCACCGCCGCCGGGCCGATCCGCCCCAGCGACTCGGCGTCGCAGGAGATGACGGAGGAGCGCTTCATGAAGTCCAGCACCGAAAGGCCGGAGGAGAAGCGGGCGGAACGCGCCGTCGGCAGGACGTGGTTGGGTCCGGCGAGGTAGTCGCCGATGGCCTCCGGCGTGTAGCGGCCGAGGAAGATGGCGCCGGCGTTGCGCACCTGCCGCGCCAGGGCGTCGGGATCGGCGACGGCCAGTTCCAGGTGTTCCGGGGCGATGCGGTCGATCAGCGCCACCGCCTCCGCCAGGCGCGCCACGGTGATCACCGCACCGTGGGCCTCCCAGCTTTCCCGCGCAATGGCGGTGCGCGGCAGGCTCTCGAGGCTCTGCTGCACCGCCGCCTCCACGGCATCGGCGAAGCCCGCGTCGTCGGTGATCAGAATGGCCTGGGCGGCGGTGTCGTGCTCGGCCTGGGACAAGAGGTCGGCGGCGATGAAATCGGGCCGGTTGTCGGCGTCGGCGACCACCAGGATCTCCGAGGGACCAGCGATCATGTCGATACCCACGGTGCCGAAGACCTGGCGCTTGGCGGCGGCGACATAGGCGTTGCCGGGCCCGACGATCTTGTCGACCGGGCGGATGGTCTCGGTGCCGAAGGCCAGCGCCGCCACGGCCTGGGCGCCGCCGACCCGGTAGACCTCGGTGACGCCCGCCAGCCGCGCGGCGGCCAGCACCAGGGGCACGATGACGCCGTCGGGCGTCGGCACGGTCATCACCAGCCGCTCGACCCCGGCGACCATGGCCGGCAGGGCGTTCATCAGCACCGAAGAGGGATAGGCCGCGGTGCCGCCCGGCACATAGAGGCCGGCCGCCTCGACCGCGGTCCAGCGGTGGCCGAGACGCACCCCGGCGTCGTCGCGGTAGTCGAGATCCTCCGGCTTCTGACGCCGGTGGTAGTCGGTGATGCGCTCGGCCGCCAGTTCCAGCGCCGCGACGGTTTCCGGGTCGCAGTCCATGACCGCGGCGTCGAGCTGGCTCTCGGGGATGCGCAGCTGCTCGGCCGTCAGGTGCAGGCGGTCGAAGCGCCGCGTGTAGTCGAGCAGGGCCGCGTCGCCGCGCGCGCGCACCTCGGCGATGATCTCGGCCACCGCCGCATCGACATCAGCCGCCGCCTCGCGCTTGCTGCCCAGCAGGGCCGCGAAGGCGGCCTCGAAGCCGGCGGCGGCGGCATCCAACCTAAGCGGCATCGGCAGCCTCGCGGAAGCGTTCGACCCAGCCGCCGAGTTCCTCGGAGCGGGTCTTCAGGGCGGCCCGGTTGACGATCAGGCGCGAGGTCACCTCGGCAATGGTTTCCACCTCCACCAGGTCGTTGGCCTTCAGGGTGGAGCCGGTCGAGACCAGGTCGACGATGCGCCGGCAGAGGCCGAGGCCCGGCGCCAGCTCCATGGCGCCGTTCAGCTTGATGCACTCCGCCTGCACGCCGCGCGCGGCGAAGTGGCGGCGGGTGATCGCCGGGTATTTGGTGGCCACGCGGATGTGGCTCCAGCGGCTGGGATCGTCGCTCTGGGCGAGACGCCGCGGGGCCGCCACCGACAGCCGGCAGAGGCCGATCCTGAGGTCCACCGGCGCATAGAGCTCGGGATAGTCGAACTCCATCAGCACGTCGTTGCCGGCGACGCCCAGGTGGGCCGCGCCGAAGGCAACGAAGGTGGCGACGTCGAAGCTGCGGACGCGAATGATGTCGAGCCCCGGGTGATTGGTCGAAAAGCGCAGCTGGCGGGCATCCTCGTCGGAGAAGGCGGCTTCCGGCTCGATGCCGACATGCGCCAGCAAAGGGCTGAGTTCTTTGAGGATTCTGCCCTTGGGGACGGCCAGGATCAGGGGCTCGTTCGACGTCACGGGCTGGGGCTCCGCTGCTTCTTCAGGATCTGCGCGCTGTCAGGCGCCCTGGTATGGCGATTTTTCCCCGGAATTGCCACCGCCTTTTTGCCGCGGAACCGGGTCCGGCGGCGGGCCGGACGGCGCCCCGGGCGCCACCGGGGGCGCGGTTCAGGCGGGCGTCCCCTCGCCGTCGGGGCCCGCCGGGCCGTCGTGATGGGGCCGCCAGCGGGTCGGCCAGGGCTGTCCGAGGTCCTCCACATGGCAGCGGATGGCCTGGACTTCCAGGCGCACCGCGGCCTCGCCGGCGAAGATCAGGGTGACGGCGCCGGGCTCGGAAGTGATGGTCAGGAGGCTGAGGATCTCGTCCTTGCCGCCGGGCTTCAGGCCGCGGTAGCGCACCCGCTCGACCTTATCGAAGCAGACCCCGCTGTTGACCCGCTCGTAGGGCGGCTGGTCCGCGTCGTCGAAGGCGGCATCCTCGCCCTCGGCCAGCGGCGCCGGCGCCGCGGGGCGCGGGTCCTTTTCCGGGTCGCCGTGCCAGCGAAAGCGGTTGGCCACCAGGACGAAGCGTTTCTCCTTGGGCAGGTAGGCCATGTCGCCGAGCGGCACCAGCGCGTCCTGCAGCAGCGCGGCCACCACGTCCATGTCCTGCGCATCGCGGGCACGCAGCTTCAGCGGCTTGTCGTCCGCCGCGCTGCCGGCTGGCGTGTCTGTGCTATCGCGCATCTGCCGTCACCCCGCGCTGCCTAGGCCGGCGCCCGGCGGCGGCTGATCGCCGCGCCGCAGGCGGCCAGCTTCTGCTCCAGCTGCTCATAGCCGCGGTCCAGGTGGTAGACCCGGTTGAGCACCGTCTCGCCTTCCGCCGCGAGCCCGGCCAGGACCAGCGAGACCGAGGCGCGCAGGTCGGTCGCCATGACCTCGGCGCCGGTCAGCCGCTTCTGGCCGCGCACCATGGCGGAAGCCCCGTGGACATTCACGTTGGCCCCCATGCGCGCCAGCTCCGGCACGTGCATGAAGCGGTTCTCGAAGATCGATTCCGTGATCATGGCGGCGCCCTCCGCCGTGGACATAAGCGCCATGGTCTGGGCCTGCAAGTCCGTCGGGAAGCCGGGATAGGGCTCGGTCATCACGTCGACGCCGCGCAGCGGGCCGTCGTTGCGGTGCACCCTTAGGCCGCGCGGGGTCTCCTCCACGCTGACACCGGCCTCGTGCAGCACCTCGATGACCGCGCTCAGGTGGTCGGCGCGGCCGCCCACAAGCTCGAGCTCGCCGCCGGTGATCGCCGCCGCCATGGCATAGGTGCCGGTCTCGATGCGGTCGGCCACCACGCGGTGTTCGGCGCCGTGCAGCTTCGCCACGCCACGGACGGTGATCCTGTCGCTGCCCAGGCCCTCGATTTCGCCGCCCATCCTGATCAGGCACTCGGCGAGGTCGGTGACCTCGGGCTCGCGCGCGGCATTGAGCAGCTGGGTCTCGCCGCGGGCGAGACAGGCGGCCATCAGCAGATTCTCGGTCGCGCCGACCGAGACCTTGGGGAAGACGACCTTGGCGCCGGTCAGTCCTCCCGGCGCCAGGGCGTGGATGTAGCCCTCCTCCAGGCGGATCTCGGCGCCGAGCTGCTCGAGGCCGTGCAGGTGCAGGTCGACCGGCCGGGTGCCGATGGCGCAGCCGCCGGGCAGCGACACCTTGGCCTCGCCGACACGGGCCAGCAGCGGGCCCAGCACCAGCACCGAGGCGCGCATCTTGCGCACCAGGTCGTAGGGCGCGACGAAGGAGGCGATGGTGTCGGCCTTGAGGTCGAGCACCCCGCCCCGGGAAGCTTCCCCGGCCTTCCCGTTCTCGGCATGGCCGTTCATGTGCACCGCAACGCCGTGCTGCGCCAGCAGGCGCGCCATGGTGGCGATGTCGGCCAGATGCGGCACGTTGGACAGGCTGAGGGTGTCGGCCGTCAGCAGGCTGGCGGCCATGAGCGGCAGGGCCGCGTTCTTGGCGCCGCTGATGCGGATCTCGCCCTCGAGGCGGCGGCCGCCGTGGATAACGATCTGGTCCATCCGGTCCTTAAATCTACTCTATCTGAATATCGACTTGCGCCGGCGGCTCACAGCCGCGGCAGGGTGACCCCGCGCTGGCCCATGTACTTGCCCGCCCGGTCGGCGTAGGACACCTCCGGCGGGGTGTCGCCCTTGAGGAACAGGAACTGGCAGGCCCCTTCGTTGGCGTAGACCTTGGCCGGCAGCGGCGTGGTGTTGGAGAACTCCAGGGTCACGTGCCCTTCCCATTCCGGCTCCAGCGGCGTCACGTTGACGATAATCCCGCAGCGCGCATAGGTCGACTTGCCCAGGCAGATCACCAGCACGTCGCGCGGGATGCGGAAATACTCAACCGTGCGCGCCAGGCAGAAGGAGTTCGGCGGGATGATGCAGACCTCCGTATCGCGCTCGACGAAGCTCTGGTCCGAGAAGTTCTTGGGGTCGACGATGGCGTTGTCGACGTTGGTGAAGATCTTGAACTCGGTCGCCACCCGGGCGTCGTAGCCGTAGGAGCTGACACCATAGGAAATCACGCCTTCGCGACGCTGGGCCTCGACGAAGGGCTCGATCATGGCCCGGGTCTCGGCCATTTCGCGGATCCAGCTGTCCGGCATGATGGCCATGGCCGTCACGCTCCTGTCTGTTGGAGAATCCGGGCGGCGCGACCGGCCGCCGGGGAACGGGCGTTTCTACTGGATGGGGGGCGGATTCTCAAGGCCGGCCCATCAGGCCTCGCCGCCCTCCGTACCGCCGTCGCGGGGCCCGGGCCGCGCATCCCGGCGCTGGCGCTGCTGGGCCTTGCGCTTTTTCAGGTTGTCGCGCAGGGCCTGGGCCAGGCGCTCCTGACGCTCAGGGGCGGTAGTCTTGCCGGCCGGATTCCCCGTCGGACCGGCGGAAGGCTTGGGATGCGAGGACATGGCGGCGACACTGCCGCCGGATTGTGGCGAGGTCAAGGCCGGGCCCGGCCGTCTTGCCCGGGCCGCTTGCGGGGTCGTTAAGCCGCCTTTAAGCCCGGCCGCGTAAGAACGGCCCCGCGGGGCAATTTCCCGCGATGGGCCTTGCCATCGCGGGCGCCGGGTGGCATGTTCCCGCCCCGTCAGGCAGGAAGCCTCGCCAAGTGCCGCCGTAGCTCAGGGGTAGAGCACACCCTTGGTAAGGGTGGGGTCGGGTGTTCAATTCACCCCGGCGGCACCATTTTCCTCACGAACGTTTCAGATCCGGCCTTGGCGAAGCGCCAGGAGCCGCCGCCTTGCCGCGCTCTGGGACAAAGAATGCGGCCCGGCGGCGAGGTGCCACCGGGCCGGAGTTGAGAGGGAAACAACGAAGGTTCCCGGGGTTTTTGAACGGGCTACTGCCCGAGCTTGATCTCGACCCGGCGGTTGCGCAGCTCGGGCGCTTCCGTGGCGACGACCGGATTGGCCTCGCCCAGTCCCTCACCGACGATCTTGCCGGCGTCGACGCCGCTTTCGACCAGGAAGTTGATCACCGCGTTGGCGCGCTGTTCGGAGAGCACCTGGTTGTAGGCTTCGCTGCCCGAGAGGTCGGTGAAGCCGGCCACGTTGATCATGCCGGTGTCGGACTTCCGCGCCGCCTCGACCACGCCGGCGAGCACGGCGCGCGCATCCGGTGTCAGGCCGGAAGCGTCGAAATCGAAGTAGACCGTGAACGGCCCGGGCGCCGGCATGGGCGGCGGCGCCGCGGCGACCCTCGGCTGTTCTTCCAGCTTGGCCATGGCCATGGCGAAGCGGTCGCGGCAGGCGGCGATGTCAGCCGGCTGGAAGTTCTCCTCCTGCTCCTGCATCCAGCAGTCGAAGCTGACCTGCGCCTCGGCCGCATCGAGCGGCTTGGCCTGGGCCGCGCCCTGCGACAGGGCCGTGACCAAGCGCAGGCGCGCCGTGGTCAGTTCCTCCACGTTTGCCGCCGGCAGCCGCCGCGAAGAGATCATCGCCGGCTGCACGGGTTCGCCCTTGGCAGCCGTCATGGCGCGCAGCGCGAAGTCGTCGGAATCCTTGTAGTCGCCCTCGGCGTACTCGCCCTTGGACAGTGCCACATAGCCGTCATAGAGCGCCCGCTCGTGGACCGAGGCCGGCGGCGCTGCGGTCTCGGCTCTGCGCAGCTCGTTGCCGGCGCAGCCGGCGAGAACCAGCAATCCCGCGAAAGCCAGGGGAAGTTTCAACATTCCTGTCATTGGTGATGCTCCCTTTTTTGTCTTTGTGGTGCGCTGCGCCGGCTGCCCGCCGCAGCGGCCCGCAGACCGGCACGCGACCAGGGGCACGGCACCGCCGGACGGCACTGCCCCGCCGTCCGAAACCCGGTGCCTGCCGACACAACTTTTGGTTTTATCTTCCTGTCCATGATCGCACGCCCCCTCGGCATTCCAGGATCCGTGCCTGCCCCGCCAGCCACGAGAGAGGCCGCCTGAATGCCACTATGGTACCGGAACGAACAGACTAGTCTATTTGTTTATTTTTTGCGGTGCGCCGATCCAGTGCCAGCGCGGTCAGATCTTGGCTGTCAATGTTCGCCGGTCATCCGTGAATCAGTAGACGCCCGGGGATCGGCACGGCAAGGGACAAAAATGGCCGCTGACCCGGTTC
>JBFGUI010000114.1:0-11771 GCA_041565695.1 Kiloniellaceae bacterium | reverse complement strand
GCCCTCGACCGCCTCCAGGTCGGCAAGCCCGGCCCGTGCCACCGCCGCGGCGGCGCCGAAGTGCAGCAGCAGCGCCTTCTTGCGCCGGGCGCCGATGCCCGGCACCTCGTCGAGCACCGAGCGCAGGCGCGCCTTGCTGCGTCCGGCCCGGTGGGTGCCGATGGCGAAGCGGTGCGCCTCGTCGCGCAGGCGCTGCAGAAAATAAAGCGCCGGATCGCGGGGCTGCAGCATGAAGGAAGGCTTGCCGGGCAGAAAGATACGCTCGCGCCCGGCGTCGCGGTCCGGCCCCTTGGCGATCGCGGCGATCGGCAGGTCGGAGAGGCCGAGGTCGGCCAGGACTTCCGTCCCCACTGTGAGCTGACCCTGGCCGCCGTCGAGCAGCACCAGGTCCGGCCACTGCTCGCCGCCGCGCTCCGGGTCCTCCTTCAGGGCGCGCTGGAAGCGCCGGGTCAGCACCTCGCGCATCATGGCGTAGTCGTCGCCGGCGGCGGTCTCCGGATCCTTGATCTTGAACTTGCGGTAGGCGTTCTTGCGGAAGCCTTCCGGGCCGGCGACGATCATGCAGCCGTAGGGCGCGCTGCCCTGGATGTGGCTGTTGTCGTAGACCTCGATGCGCTCCGGCGCCGCTTCCAGGCCGAAGATCTCCGCCACCTGCTCCAGCAGCTTGCGCTGGCTCGAGCTCTCGGCAAGGCGGCGGGCCAGCGCCTCGCGGGCGTTGTGCAGGGCGTTGTCGATCAGCTTGCGCTTCGCGCCCCGCTGCGGGCGGCTGAGCTCGACCTTCACCTCGGCCTTCAGCGACAGGGCCTCGGCGATGAGCTGCTGCTCCTCCAGGCGGTGGCTCAGCAGCACCAGGCGGGGCACCGGCTTGTTTTCGTAGAACTGGGAGACGAAGGCGCCGAGCACCTCGCCGGTGCCGAGCGACCTGTCGTGGCTCGGAAAGTAGGCCCGGTTGCCGTAGTTGCGCCCGGCGCGGAAGAAGAACACCTGGATGCAGATCTGGCCGCCTTCCTCGTGGGCGGCGATGACGTCGGCGTTGTCCACCCCGGCGATGTTGATGTCCTGGTGCGACTGGATGTGGGCCAGGGCGCGGATACGGTCGCGGAACACGGCGGCGGTCTCGAAGTCGAGTTTCTCGGCGGCCTCCTCCATCTGGCGGGCGAGCAGCTGCTGCACCTCCTGGGAGCTGCCGGTCAGGAAGCGCCGCGCCTGGGTTACCAGGTCCAGGTAGTCGGGCGCCGAAATACGCTCGACGCAGGGCGCCGCGCAGCGCTTGATCTGGTACATCAGGCAGGGCCGGGTGCGGCTGGCGTAGACCGCGTCGCTGCAGGAGCGCAAAAGAAAGGCGCGCTCCAGCGCTGTGATGGTGCGGTTGACCGCGCCGGCCGAGGCAAAGGGGCCGAAGTAGTCGCCCTCGCGGGTCTGGGCACCGCGGTGCTTGGTGATCTGCGGGATGGCGTGGTCGCCGGTCAGGAGGATGTAGGGGAAGGACTTGTCGTCGCGCAGCAGCACGTTGTAGCGCGGCATGAAGCGCTTGATGAGGTTGCTTTCCAGCAGCAGGGCCTCGACCTCGGTGTGGGTCTCGACCACCTCCATGGCGACGGTCTCCGCCACCATGCGCTGCAGGCGGCGCGGCAGCTTTGAAATCTGCGTGTAGCTGGTGACCCGGCGCTTCAGGTTGCGCGCCTTGCCGACATAGAGCGCGTCGCCCTTGCGGTTCAGCATGCGGTAGACGCCGGGGCTGGACGACAGGGTCTTCACCGTGTCGGCGATCACCGTGACGCCGCGGGCCAGGCCCTCGCCGAGCGCGCCGAATTCGAGCCCGGAGAGCTCGATGTCCTCAGCGGCATAAGGCTCCGCCAGATCCTCTTCCATGCACATGGCCGAGCGCTTGCCGCCGGCCGAAGGGTCCTTCGGCCGGTGCTTGGAGGCGGGGCGCTTGCGGGTGCTCGTCATGGGGTGATCGGGGGTCTCCTGCAGCCAACCTCTTGGCGTAAATGTCTGAGCCAGCAAAGCAACCGGGCCCGGCCCGGTCAATCGCCGCGCCGCCGCAGGGGCATTGGGCCGGGATCGAGGCCTGCGGCTTGCGGATTCTATCCACCAAAGCTGTGGATAAGTCTGTGGCTATCCCCAGCGCCCGGCAGCCGGCGCTTAGGAAATTCTACATTTTTGTTAACTTGCCCGTTTTTTGGGCATTACAATCTAACATATTGATTTATCGACGTAAAAGGCAAGTCAAGCGCAAAGTCAATGGCCATGAGTTAATTTCCTCATTGGCTCAGGAGTGGTTTTCTGCTGCGCCGACTCCCTGTGCAAAACTCGCCCCGGCGCGGATACGGATTAGCTTCTGGAGCAAGGGCTTAGCAGCAAGGCCAAAGGCTTAGGCGCTGCTACGCCTGCGTGTAATTTCGACTCCGATGCCACCGATATCGGCGTAGCGGTCGAGCTTCTCGATGCGGATCCGGGTCTCGCGGACCGGGGGGAAGCCGAAGCACACGTCGGAGAGCTCCTCAGCCAGGGTTTCGAGCAGTCGGAAGGTGGTGTCGAGGCAGTGGCTGCGCACGGCCTTGGCCAGCTTGCCGTAGTCTACGACCTCGCCGATGGCATCGCGCCGGGGCGGGGGATAGTCCACCGCCAGCTCGATGTTGATGCGCAGGCGCTGGCGCCGGGCCCGTTCCTCATCGCTGACGCCGATGCTGCAGGACAGGGTCAGGTCGCGGATCAGGATGCGCTGGGAAAGCACCTCTGACTTGACGCGGTCGCCCGACTGGCGGGGCTCGGTGGTCGACATAGGGTTACTCGGCCAGGGCAGGGATGAATAGAGCAGCGCAGCGGCGCGGCGCTGCCATCCTAAGGCCGCGCGGTGGCGGCCTCAACCGCCGGGGCGCCGGGCCCTGCCGGCGCGGCGGCGAGCGAGGCCGAAGGCTTGCCGGGATCGAACTGGAACAGGATGAAGCAGGCGTAGAGCGCGACAAAGACCGCGCCTTCCAGCCGCGTGATGCGCTTGCCGGTCAGCATGACCGGCACAGCCAGCAGGGTGACCGCGGCCAATATCCAGATGTCGAAGGCGAGGATCTCCGGCGCCACGGTGACCGGCGTGATGATGAACAGCGCGCCCAGGATCAGCAGGATGTTGAAGATGTTGGAGCCCAGAACATTGCCGAGCGCGACCTCGGTGTGGCCGCGGAAGGCGGCGACGATGGCCGTCGCCAGCTCGGGCAGGGAGGTGCCGAAGGCGACCAGGGTGAGGCCGATGACGGTCTCCGACACCCCGGCGGCGCGGGCGATCGTGGTGGCGCCGCTGACCAGCAATTCCGAGCCGCCGGCCAGGACGATGATGCCGCCGACCACGAGGGCCGTCGCCACCAGGGCCGAGGCCGGGGTCGCCCCGGTTTCCTCGATGGCTTCCAGTCCGGTGGCGGCATCGCCGGCTTTGCGCCGCTCGATGCGGTAACTCATCACGAGGTAGCCGATCAGCAGCACCAGCATGAGGGCGCCGTGGATAAAGGTCATCTGCTCGAAGCAGGCCAGCAGGATGAACACGGCCGTGGCCGCCACCATCGCCACGGTGTCGCGCAGAATGCGCCGCGGCTCCCGGTCGATGGGGCAGAGCAGGGCGGCGAGGCCGAGTATCATCAGGATATTGGCGATGTTGGAGCCGACCACGTTGCCGACGCCGATGTCGGGCACGCCCTGGACGCCGGCCACCAGCGTCACCACCAGTTCGGGCATGGAGGTGGCCAGGGCCACCACCGTCAGGCCGATCAGCAGCGGCGACAGGCCGAAGCGCAGGGACAGCCCGACCGCGCCGCGCAGCATGACTTCACCGCCAATGAACAGCAGGGCCAGACCGCCGCCGGATTGCAGGAATGCGAGAGCTGTCATGTCCGGGCGTGGCACCAGGCCGGTTGGAGACTGAGGTAGCGGCGGGCGCTGGGCCCGGAACGCAGGCCGGGCCGCCACTGCCGGCGGCACAATGGCCGAGCAGCCCTTAAATGTCGATCCCCGGTGCGATTTTCAATGCGCGTTTCGCAAAGGCTGCGTCGCCGCCGGTTGCCGGGCTCACTCCCCCTCGCCCTCGCCGGGGGCCTTGGGCCGCAGCTTGAGCGCTGCGGAATTCATGCAGTAGCGCAGCCCAGTCGGCTTTGGCCCGTCGGGGAAGACATGGCCGAGATGGGCGTCGCAGGCGGCGCAGAGCACCTCGGTGCGGCGCATCCACAGGGTCCGGTCCTCCTTCTCCGCCACCGCATTCTCGTCCAGCGGCGCGTAGAACGAGGGCCAGCCGGTGCCGGAGTCGTACTTGGTCTGCGAGGCGAAGAGCGGCTGGTCGCAGACCACACAGTGATAGGTGCCGGGCGTCTTGCAGTCGTGGTAGCGGCCGGTGAAGGCGCGCTCGGTGCCCGCCATCTGGGTCACATAGTATTCCTCACGGGAGAGATCGCGGCGCAGTTCGGCGTCGCTTTTCTTCACTTTCGCGGTCATCGGAATCGGCTCCTCCTGTGGCCGGCGCGGCGCCCGGCAAACCCCTCCCTATCTCGGTGCGCCGGAGGCTTTTGGCAAGCAGCGCCCGGCATTTAGCCTGTTCCTTTAGAGTATTTTTAACCTCGAGGTGCAAAATACTAGTCGAGATGTTTAGCGTGAAAGTTGATCGAGCCGCCGCCTGCCAAGCGGAAGTTGCGTTACCCGCAAAACCAGATCCGGTGTGCCTGCCGACGCCGGGTTGGGAGACGAAGTGGCAGGCCAACGGATGTCGTTGATGTATGAAGATCTGCTGACCTACGCCCTCGACGGCATCTGGGTGGTTGATGAGGACGGCATCATCCGCTTCATGAACCCGGCCGCGGAACTCTTGACCGGCTACAAGCAGGAAGAACTGGTCGGCCAGCCGCTCAACAGGATCCTGCCGCCAGAGGTCGCCGCGACGCATAACGCTTACCTGAAGCACTACCGCTACGCCGGCGCGCAGTTCCACATCATGGGCGACGTGCGCGAATTCACCATCGTCGCGCGCAACGGCGAGCACATCCCCATCGGCCTGCGCGCCTTCGAGATCGCCGAGCACGACGGCCGGCGCTGCTTCGGTACCATCATGCAGGACTACCGGCTGCGCAAGCAGTTGGAGGCCGAGCGCGACGCCCTGCTGCAGCGGCTCTCCGCCCAGGCCCTCTCCGACGAGCTGACCGGCCTGCCGAACCGCCGCGCTTTTCTCGAGGAACTGCAGCGCGTCCATGCCGCGGTCCGGCGCGGCGGCGTCCCGGCGGCCATCGCCGTGCTCGACGTGGACCACTTCAAGAAGGTTAACGACACCTTCGGCCATGCCGGCGGCGACGTGGCGCTGCGCGCCGTGGCGGAGACTCTGCGCAAGGCATTGCGCGGCGAGGACTTCCTGGCCCGCATCGGCGGCGAGGAGTTCGCCCTGGTGCTGCGCGGCGCCAGTCTCGCCATGGCCGGGCGGGTCGCCGAGCGTATGCGCGAGATGGTGGAGAACAGCGTCATCCGCCTGCCGGACGGCCAGGAGACCCAGGTGACCATCAGCATCGGCCTCGCCCCCTTCGTCGCCGACTGCCGCAACCAGGCCTGCCTCAAGGCCGCCGACAAGGCGCTCTACAAGGCCAAGCACAGCGGCCGCAACCGGGTCTGCGTCGCCTACAGCGAGGCAGCGGCAAGAGTCTCGGCCTGAGGGCCTTTCTCAGCTTCTTGGGCGTTTCAGCCTTTCGATGGCGTCGTGCAGGGCCGAGAGGAAGGCCGAGCGGTCGCGCTGTGAAAAGGCCTTCGGCCCGCCGGTGACCTGGCCGGCCTCGCGCAGTTCGGCCATGAGATTGCGGCTGGCCAGCGCCATGCCGATGGAGCGGTCGGAAAAGCCCTTGCCGTTGGGCGCCAGCACCTCGGCGCCGGCCTTCACGCAGCGCGCCGCCAGCGGCACGTCGGCGGTCACCACCACGTCGCCGGGACCGGCACGCTCGGCGATCCAGTCGTCGGCGGCATCGAAGCCGTCGCCCACCACCACGCGCTTGATCAGCGGGTGTACCGGCAGGGCGATGATGTCGTTGGCCACCACCTGCACGCACCAGCCGTGGCGCTCGGCGACCTTGTAGATCTCCTGCTTGACCGGGCAGGCGTCGGCGTCGACGTAGATCTGTCCGCTCACGTTTTCGACATCCATTCAGGTCCGTCGCTCATTTCCAGGCCGCCCGGGGTTAGCTTGTCCGGGCCATCCATGGCACAGTTGCGCGGATTTGGACAAGATTTCCGAATGCTGCTGTCGTAGCTTTCGATTTCATGCCACCGGCCAGGCGAAGGGAGCGCGGTCACAATGCGGGGGGAGGTCAAGCGAGCCCAGTGGGCGGTCTGCGTCTGCCTTTCGGTGGCGCCGCTTCTCCTTTTCCTTCTGGTCTTCTGGTCCTTTGCGATCGGGGATCCGGCGCTCGACGCTGTGCTTCCCGAGAGCAAATCACCGGACGCCCTGTTCGTCGCATATCCGGCGGAACACCTTCGCATCGGCGTTCTAGGCTATGCCAGCTACGTCTTCGTCCACCTGCTGCTCTGCAGCGGGGCCTGCTTCTACTATCTGCAGAGTCTGCGTGCGCTGCCCGCCGTACCGGCGGCGGACAGGCGCTTTCAGGTCGGCTTCGCGGTGCTGTTTGCCCTCGGCGTCTGCCTTGCGATTGTGGTCCTGACCGTCACGGAGTCGGTCTTTGCCGACCTGGTCGTTGTGCCGTTTCGCCACCTTTCCGCGCGGACGGGAGTTGATGACATCTTCTCGCCGCCGGCCGGGACGGCTGCAGGCTTCCTCTATCTGGCCATTCTGTTGCCGACGATCTTCGGAACCGTGACCGTCGTATTCGCCTCCGCCGCCTTCCACCAGGTCGTCTTCCTGCGCCGCGGCCCGGCCGCCGCCACAGACGCGGCCCCGGCGAAGACCGCAATCCCCGTGCTGCGGGTTCAGATGACGGTGCTGAGCCTCATTCTGGTATCGTCGGTGGTCACGGCGCGCGCCTATTTCCACCTCTTTCCGGCGCTGCTCCTGCCCGAAGCGAAGGCCGAGCACCAGCTCTATGCCGAACTGGCGAGCACGCTCTCGATGGCCTGCGGTCTGCTCTATACCGCGACGCTCGTCATGGCCTTTGCGCCCGGCGCCGCTGTCCTGGTCGCCCGCTTTCTTCTGCCCGAGCGGGGCGAGCTGTCGGATAGCCTGCAAACGTCCTTTGAGGAGTTCTGGAAGAGCAGCGGATTTGATCAGTTGAAATCCATCCTGCAGGCGGTTTTGACCTTGGCGGCGCCCGCCCTGGCCTCCCCGCTTTTGGAGATTCTGACCGCCTAGAGCTGTCTCGCCGTCCGGCCTAGCGCCGCCGGCCGCGGTATTTGCCCTTGCCCTTGCGCTTGCGCGATTTGCTGGCGGCAGAGGCCTGGGCGATGCGGTCGGCGAAGCCGCCTTCACCTGACGGCATGCCGGGCTTGTCGAGGCCCAGTTCGTGGTCCTGCAGGCGCTTGATCTCGTCGCGCAGGCGCGCCGCCTCCTCGAACTCCAGGTCGGCGGCGGCTTCGCGCATGCGCTTTTCCAGGTCGGCGATGTAGGCCTGCAGGTTGTGGCCCACCAGGTGCCTGGTTTCCTCGTCGCCGGTCGCTACGGTGACGTGATCGCGCTCGTAGACGCTCTCCAGAATGTCGGCGATCTGCTTCTTGATCGATTCCGGCGTGATGCCGTTGGCCGCGTTGTAGGCCTGCTGCTTCTCGCGCCGGCGGTTGGTCTCCTCCAGCGCGGCCATCAGGCTGTCGGTCATGCGGTCGGCATAGAGGATGACGCGGCCCTCGACGTTGCGCGCCGCGCGGCCGATGGTCTGGATGAGGGAAGTGGTGGAGCGCAGATAGCCCTCCTTGTCGGCATCGAGGATGCAGACCAGGGCGCACTCGGGAATGTCGAGGCCCTCGCGCAGCAGGTTGATGCCGACCAGCACGTCGAACACGCCGAGGCGCAGGTCGCGGATGATCTCGATGCGCTCCAGGGTATCCACGTCGGAGTGGATGTAGCGCACGCGCAGGCCCGCCTCGTGCAGGTATTCGGTCAGGTCTTCGGCCATGCGCTTGGTCAGCGTCGTGACCAGGGTGCGCATGCCCTTGGCGGCCACGTCGCGGCACTCGGCGATGAGGTCGTCGACCTGGCTTTCGGTGGGCCGGATGATGCAGATCGGGTCGATCAGGCCGGTCGGGCGGATGACCTGCTCGACGAAGACGCCGCCGGTCTGCTGCAGCTCCCAGGGACCGGGCGTGGCCGAGACGTAGACCGTCTGCGGTCGCATCTGCTCCCACTCTTCGAACTTCAGCGGCCGGTTGTCGATGCAGGACGGCAGGCGAAAGCCGTATTCGGCGAGCGTCGACTTGCGTGAATAGTCGCCGCGGTACATACCGTTCAGCTGCCCGACGGTGACGTGGCTCTCGTCGACGAAGAGCATGGCGTCCTCGGGCAGGTATTCGAAGAGGGTCGGCGGCGGCTCGCCCGGCTTGCGGCCGGTCAGGTAGCGCGAGTAGTTCTCGATGCCGGCGCAGGACCCCGTCGCCTCGATCATCTCCAGGTCGAACATGGTGCGCTGCTCCAGGCGCTGGGCCTCGAGCAGCTTGCCCTGCTTGGTGAAGAGGTCGAGCTGGATCTTGAGGTCCTCTTTGATCTGCTTGGCGGCCTGCTGCAGGGTCGGGCGCGGCGTCACGTAGTGGCTGTTGGCGTAGACCTTGATGCCCTCCAGGCTGTCGGTCTTGTCGCCGGTCAGCGGGTCGAACTCGTGGATCGTCTCGACCTCGTCGCCGAACAGGGTGAGGCGCCAGGCACGGTCCTCGTAGTGCGCCGGGAAGACGTCGATGGTGTCGCCGCGCACCCGGAAGGTGCCGCGCTGGAAGGCGGTATCGTTGCGCTTGTATTGCAACTCGACCAGCTTCTTCAGCAGGTCGGCGCGGTTGACCTCCTGCCCGGCCTTCACCTCCACCGTCATGGTGGCATAGGTCTCCGGCGAGCCGATGCCGTAGATGCAGGACACCGAGGCGACGATGATCACGTCGCGGCGCTCGAAGAGGGCGCGGGTCGCGGCGTGGCGCATGCGGTCGATCTGCTCGTTGATCGAGCTTTCCTTCTCGATGTAGGTGTCGCTGCGCGGGACGTAGGCTTCCGGCTGGTAGTAGTCGTAGTAGGAGACGAAGTACTCCACCGCGTTGTCCGGGAAGAAGGACTTCATCTCGGCGTAGAGCTGGGCGGCCAGGGTCTTGTTGGGCGCCAGGATCAGCGAGGGGCGCTGCAGGTCGGCGATGACCTGGGCCGCCGTGAAGGTCTTGCCGGAGCCGGTGACGCCCAGCAGCACCTGGTCGCGCTCGCCCTCGCGCAGGCCGGCGGTGAGCTCGGTGATGGCCTGCGGCTGGTCGCCGGCCGGGGTGTAGTCGGAATCGATGCGAAAGGGCGTGCCGGCGGGCAGCGCCCCAGGCTGACTTGCGGGCTTGGCGGGAAACGGGCTGAGGACCGGGTTGGACATGCCTCTTTATATGCGCTCCGCCCCGCCGGATGCCAGGGGCGAAGGGTGGCCGGAGGAAGCCGGCTCCTGTCAACCGCCTGTCAGCAGGGACGCGATCCGTGACGGCGGCAGCGCCGGTTGCGCCGCTTCACAGCGGCTGGCCCAGGCGCGCGGCGATGTTGTTCGCGTCGACCCCGGTCCATTTCAGCCGCGACATCAACGCGTCGATGGCCGGGCGGTAGAGATCGGCGTCGATCACGGGATAGGTGTGTCTGAATTTGACGAAGCGGTCGCCTTCCAGGAAGAGATGCAGGACCGTGAAGAGCTCGACCGGCTGCCCGCGAAAGCTGGCTTGGTATCTGTAGGTCGCCGACAGGCCCGCGACCGGGCCGGTCGACTGCGTCACCACCACCGCTTCGCGCGGTGCGATCCAGCGGCCGCCCGGAAAGCGGTCGATGGCCGTCTTCACCTCTTCGAATTCGTACGCCAGAGTCGCCGTGGCACCGCCTTGCGGGTTGTAGACAGGGTAGAGGTAGAGGGTGGTTGCTGACGGGAAGCGGCCGGCCGTCGAGTTGTAGCCGATCGAGACGTCCTCCATCGCGGTGCCGTAGGCGAGGATATGGGTGCGGCGGAAGATGCCGTTCCGCAGCGGGAAATGGTCGCTCTCGCCGAACCCGGTGATCTCCCGGATCTGGGGGCCCTGAGCGGGCGCCGAGACGGGATTGACGCCGAGAACCGCGAGGCCGAGCAGCAGCGCCGCGGTCAGGATCCTGAGTCTGGCGTGCACTGGGGGTGACCTCTCTTGCCTGCGGTTGGTTTCGCGCCCGTTTTCGCTGCAGCGAGCGGGGATCGGGTTGGGAAGTGTAACTGATGCCTCCGTTTCACAACTTTTAGTATATATCCTTACGTGCAAGAAATCGACCGCAGGAAAAGGCGGCAGGGCCGAGGGCGCTGTCCTTGAGAATCACGCCACAGCCGTTTGGCTGTTCTTGCTGCTGGCGTCTTCGCCGAGAAGCTCCTGACGACCCTATAGCAGCGGCGCGAAGAGCAGCAGCGCCGCGGCGAGGCCGATCGCGACGAAGGCGGCGAGGCAGAGGCGCCGCAGCCAGCGCCCGAGCCGGCCGCGCGGCGGCGGCAGCACCGGATCAAACAGCATTCATATCAAAGGGCACCATCGGGACGGCCTTCTCCTACGTGGATTTCCCCCGGGGTGGTTGACGGGAGAGCCGCTTCCCCAGGCGGCTCGGGCAGGGGCGGCACCGGTGTCAGCGCCTCGGCGGTGACGGCATAGCGCAGCGGCCCGCCGGCTTCGATGGTGTCGAAGGGCCAGCAGGTCACCAGGGTGACCAGCTCCGACCCCCAGGCCCGCCGGGCGCGCACGCCGCGGCGCAGGTCGACCACCTGACTGCCGCGCACCACATAGTCGCGCCACGCGCCGTCGCGGCCCTGTAGCCGAAAGCGGCTGCCGTCCGCCAGCTCGCGCAGGAAGGCGAAGTGGGTGTCGCGGTGGCCGCTGAGGATGCGGTGGCCGAGCCCCTCGGTGCCGGGCACCACGGCGGGGCCGAAGGCCAGGGTGCGGCCGCTGGCCCCGGCCAGCACGTAGAGGTCGACATCGAGATCGGGGACCTGGAGGCGCGCCACCGGCCAGGTGTCGGCCCAGGGCCAGGGTCTGACCTGCTCCCTGCCGGCGAGGGTCGCGGCCCAGGCGCGGTCGAGCAGGCGCTGGGCCAGCCAGGCCTTGCCGTGGATCCGGACGGCCCCGCCCAGCTGCCACAGGCCGAGCGCCAACAGCAGCAGGGCGAGGCCGGCGAGGCCGCGGTTCAGGATGCGGCTGCTAGCCACAGAGCTTCGCCTGCCGCGCCCGGTGCAGCACCAGCAGGATCAGCAGGGCGGCCAGCACCAGATAGGCGCCGCCGAGGATGGCCATGCGCTCGGCCGGGGTCGCGGTCTGCGGCAGGTTGACCGGCTGGCCGCCGGCCAGCGCGGCGTCCTGCAGCAGGGGCGCGGGCAGGGCGCGGCTGCGCAGCGGGAAGGAAGCGGGGCCCGCCGACGGTTCCTGCAGGCCGAAGACCTTCTCCGCGTCCCAGCCCTGCGGCAGGTCGCGCGGCACCTCGTGGCTCACCAGGCTCTCGTCCTGGGGCCGGGCGGCTTCCTGGTCGACGGCAACCAGGGAGGTGTAGCGGGTCACCAGCCGGTGCTCGAGCGCCAGCGCCAGCGCCGCGGCGCGGATGGCCGTGGGATCGCGCCCCGTCGCGCCGCTGTAGAGTCCGTCTTCGATCTGCT
>JBFGUI010000113.1:0-11827 GCA_041565695.1 Kiloniellaceae bacterium | reverse complement strand
GCCACGTCGGCGATGGAGCTCGGCGGCGCTTCCAGGATCAGCGCCGAGGGCGGGCGCTCGGCCGCCATCTTCACCGCCACGGCGGTGCCCAGCGACTCGCCGAAGTAGACCAGGCGATCGCGCTCGTAGCCCTGGTGATGGGCCCAGTCGATCACCGAGCGCGCGTCGGCGCTCAGCCCCTCCTCGCTGGGGCTGCCCGGGTTGCCGCTGTAACCGCGGTAGCCGGTGGCCAGCAGGCCGAAGCCGGCCTCGACGAAGGGCCGCATCTTGGCGACGGCCGCGCTCAGGTCGCTGGCGTTGCCGTGGAAGAACACGATGAGCGGCGCCCCGGGCCTTGTCGGCGCGTGGAACCAGTGGGTCAGCGTCAGCCCCGGGTGGGTGTCGGTCTCCACCGCCGCCAGGCCCGGCAGGTTGTGGTCGGTCAGGCGCGGGGCCGAGGCCCCGGCCGGGTAGATCAGGCTGCGCTGCGCCAGGAACATCGCCACCACGATGAAGACGTAGGCGCCGAGCGCTCCCCAAAGCCAGATCATCAGGTGTTTCCTCAACTCGCGCCTTGCCCGCCGGCCGCTCGCCCGCGGGCATTCAGGCTAGGGCCAAAGGGTTGATGGAATGTAAGCGCGTCCCGGCCCGGCTCAAGCCGCCCGCCCTGCCGCCTTCAGGGCCAGAAGTTGGCACCTTCCGGGAAATCCGCGCGCTGCGGGCTCACCACGCAGAAGCGCTGGCCGCTCGGCGCCTCCATCACCCACCAGCGCTTGATCTGCGCCACCCGCCTGGCCCCGAGGCCCTCCAGTCGCTTGACCTCGGCCTCGATGTCGTCGGTCTCGATGTCGAGGTGGACGCGGCTGTCGTGATCGACCCGTTGCAGCAGGACCCGCAGCTCGCCGGCTGCCGCCTGGAGATCGAGATAGGCGTCGTCGTCCTCCGGCTGCGGCGGCACCACCGGCATCCCCAGAGCGCCGCTCCAGAACCCGGCCTCGCGGGCCAGGTCGTCGGTCTTGCAGTCGATCACCAGAACGCCGAGACGGCTCCTGTGCATGGTGCGCGCTTCCCCTAGCTGGCGTAGCTGCGGTCCTCGGCGTCGAGCAGACGCTTGAGCGCCGTGAAGTGCCGCTCCGCGTAGTGCATCTGCGCCGCCGGGTCCTTGAAGGTGGCGCCGGCGATGTTGTCGCTGACCCGGCGCAGCGGGCGCCCCGTCGAGTGGGCCAGCACCTGCACCTGGCAGGCGCGCTCCAGGTAGTAGAGATCCTCGAAGGCCTTGGCGATGTTCGGGCCGACCACCATGACGCCGTGATTGGCGAGAAACAGCACGCGCTTGTCGCCCAGCGCCCGCGCCATGCGCGCGCCCTCCTCCACCGCGGTGGCGATGCCGTTGTAGTCGTTGTCGTAGGCGACGTCGTTGTAGTAGCGCAGCGCGTTCTGGCTGATCGGCTCCAGCGGCGTGTCCTCCAGCGAGGCCAGGGTCGTCGCATAGGGCATGTGGGTGTGCAGCACGCAGGCCGCGCGCGGATGATCGCGGTGGATGCGCGAATGGATGCAGAAGGCCGTGACCTCCAGTTCGCCGTCGCCCTCCAGCACCTTGCCCTCGTAGTCGACAAGCAGCAGGTCGCTGGCCGTCAGCTGCGACCAGTGGATGCCGAAGGGGTTGACCAGGAAGGCATCGGGCCGCTCCGCCGGGGCATAGCTGAAGTGGTTGCAGATGCCCTCGTTGAGATCGAAGCGGGCCGCCAGGCGCAGGGCCGCGGCCAGGTCGATGCGTGCCTGGGTCAGCGAATCATCCATCTCGTGAACTCCTCTCACAACCGGGCGCCATGATAGCGCTTTCACCCCGGTCTCTCCTAGTCCCCGCTAGCCAAAATTGTGTCGCCCCTGGGGTTTCGGCCCCCGCCACGGCGGCCTAGACTCGCGCCCTTCGGGACGAGACCGACGAACGTCGGCAAATGAGGGGGGAACAAGAACCATGGACGTGCGCGCTGCGGTGGCTGTTGAGGCGGGCAAACCGCTGGAGGTGACGACGGTCCAGCTGGAGGGTCCGAAGGAGGGCGAGGTTCTGGTGGAGGTGAAGGCGACGGGGATCTGCCACACCGATGCCTTCACGCTGTCGGGGGAGGACCCGGAGGGTCTGTTCCCGGCGATCCTGGGCCACGAGGGCGCCGGCGTGGTGGTCGAGGTGGGCCCCGGGGTGAAGTCGCTGAGGAAGGGCGACCACGTCATTCCGCTCTACACGCCGGAGTGCCGGCAGTGCGCGTACTGCCTCAACCCCAAGACCAACCTGTGCCAGGCGATCCGCGCGACCCAGGGCCAGGGGCTGATGCCGGACGGCACCAGCCGCTTCTCGCTGGGCGGCAAGCCGATACTGCATTACATGGGCTGCTCGACCTTCGCCAACTTCACGGTGCTGCCGGAGATCGCGCTGGCCAAGGTGCGCGCCGACGCGCCCTTCGACAAGATCTGCTACATCGGCTGCGGGGTGACCACGGGGGTCGGCGCGGTGGTCAACACGGCCAAGGTGGAGCCGGGCGCCAATGTGGTGGTCTTCGGGCTGGGCGGCATCGGGCTCAACGTGATCCAGGGCGCGCGCCTGGTGGGGGCCGACAAGATCGTCGGCGTCGACCTCAACCCGGCCAGGAAGGCGCTGGGCGAGAAGTTCGGCATGACCCACTTCGTCAACCCCAAGGAGGTCGACGGCGATCTCGTCGCCCACCTGGTGGAGCTGACCGGCGGCGGGGCCGACTACTCCTTCGAGTGCATCGGCAACGTGAAGACCATGCGCCAGGCGCTGGAATGCTGCCACAAGGGCTGGGGCGTGTCGGTGATCATCGGCGTGGCCGGCGCCGGCCAGGAGATCGCCACGCGGCCGTTCCAGCTGGTCACCGGGCGGGTGTGGAAGGGCACCGCCTTCGGCGGCGCGCGCGGGCGCTCCGACGTGCCCAGGATCGTCGACTGGTACATGGAGGGCAAGATCAACATCGACGACCTGATCACCCACACCCTGCCGCTCAAGGACATCAACAAGGGCTTCGACCTCATGCACGAGGGCAAGTCCATCCGATCCGTCGTCGTCTACTGACGCAGTTCTGCGGGTGCAGGCCCGACTTCGAGACGCCGGAAAAAAGCGGTATCATGCCCCCGAATCGGGGCGCGGCACGGGGGATGCGCCGCCCCTGCGGCGTTCTGCGTGATCGCTATCCTTAGAGGGGGCTATGGATCTTACAATCGTCAGCCAGCAACGCTGCTTCGAGGGCACGCAGGGCTTCTACAGCCACGAGTCCGAAGTCTGCGGCGGCACCATGAATTTCTCCGTGTTCCAGCCGCCGCAGGCCAGGGGCGGCAACAGGGTGCCGCTGGTCACCTACCTCTCGGGCCTGACCTGCACCGAGGCGAACTTCACCGAGAAGGCCGGCGCCCAGCGGGTCGCCGCCGAGCTGGGGCTCATGGTCCTGGCGCCGGACACCTCGCCGCGCGGCGCGGGCTATCCCGGCGAGGACGACGACTACGACTTCGGCAGCGGCGCGGGCTTCTACCTCGACGCCACGCAGAAGCCCTGGTCACAGCGCTACAACATGTACTCCTACATCACGAAAGAGCTGCCGGCCCTGATCGCCGAGCACTTACCCGCCGACATGGGCCGCCAGGGCATCATGGGCCACTCGATGGGCGGGCACGGCGCGCTGACCATCCACCTGAGGAACCCGGGCACCTACAAGGCGGTCTCGGCCTTCGCGCCGATCGTGGCGCCCAGCCAGGTGCCCTGGGGCCAGAAGGCCTTTCTCGGCTACCTCGGCAAGGACGAGGAGCTGTGGCGCGCCTACGACGCCTGCGCCCTGATCCGCAAGCAGCCCTCCGACGCCCTGCTGTTCATCGACCAGGGCGTGGAGGATCCCTTCCTCAGCGAGCAGCTGCTGCCGGACCTGCTGGTCGAGGCCTGCGAGGAGGTCGGCCAGCGCTTCGAATTGCGCATGCAGCCGGACTACGATCACAGCTACTATTTCATCCAGACCTTCATCGAGGACCACCTGCGCCACCACGCCAAAGTCCTCGGCGTCTGAGCTGATGGAGCGGCCATGGACCCTGCCGACGCCCGCAGCGTCCGAAACCGCCCCGGCCTCGACCGGGCGGCCCTGAAGGCGCTGACCCGGCGCAGCGACCGCAGAGGGCTGCTGCAGCTCGCCGGCCACCTCGGTCTGCTCTGCCTGACCGGCGCCCTGGTTCTCGCCGCCGCGGACAGCCTCTGGCTCGGGCCGGCCCTGCTGGTCCACGGCGTCGTGCTGACCTTCCTCTTCGCCCCGCTGCACGAGTGCATCCACCGCACGGCCTTTGCCAGCCGCCGGCTGAACGACACGCTTGCCGCGGTGTTCGGCGCGCTGCTGCTGCTGCCGGCGGGCTACTTCCGGGCCTTCCACCTGACCCACCACCGCTTCACCCAGGACCCGGCGCGCGACCCGGAACTGGCCGGCCGGCCCCTGGCCAGCCGGCGCGACTACCTGCTCAGGATCTCCGGCCTGCCCTACTGGGGCGAGCGGCTGGCGACCTTCTGGCGTCATGCCGCCGGCCGCGTTACCGAGCCTTACCTGCCGGCGCCCCTGCAGCGCGCGATCGTCCGCGAAGCGCGCGGCCACCTGACGGCCTACGCGCTGGTCGCCGCAGCCAGCTTCGCCGCCGACGCCTCGCTGGCGCTTTGGCTCTGGGTGATCCCGGCCCTCCTCGGCCAGCCCTTCCTGCGGCTCTTCCTGCTGGCCGAGCACAGCGGCTGCCCGCGGGTCGCGGACATGCTCGCCAACAGCCGCACGACGCTGACCAACCGCGGTATGGCCTTCCTCTGCTGGAACATGAACCGGCACACGGCGCATCACGCCTACCCGGCGGTGCCGTTCCACGCCCTGCCGGCGGCCGACCGGCTGCTGGCGCCGCGCATCGCGGTGCGCTCGCGGGGTTATGCCGCGCTGCAGCGGGAAATCTGGAAAGGACTGGCGGCGGCTGCCTGAGGAATCCCGGTCTCAGCGGGCGGCGGCGCTTCCCCGCAGGGGCTCCTCCGCGGCGGCCTCCGCGGGCGGTGGCGCGGCGGTCGCGCCGGCTGCCTCGGCCAGGCTGTCGACGTCGCCGCTGATCCGCCCGCCCTGCTCGATCTTCAGGTCGCGGTAGCGCAGCTTGCCGCTGACCCGCCCGCCGGCGCGGATGGTGAGCAGGCCCTCGACGGTCAGCTCGCCGTCGAAGCGGCCGTCGACGCTGGCCTCGGCCACCGCCGCCGTGCCGCGGTAGACGCCGCCCCGGGTGACGGTCAGCTCGCGCGCGTCCAGCGAGGCCTCGACCGTGCCCTCGACGATCAGGGTCCGGCAGGACTGGATCTCGCCCTTCACGTGGATGCCCTCGCCGACGATCAGCCGACCCTCGGTGGAGTCTTCGTCCGCCGCCGCGGCTGAGGCCGTGGTGTCGGGCCGCGCCAGGCCGAGGACGCCCGCCCCGGGGCGGACGCCGGCAATCACATCCTGTCCGGCAAGGCCGCGACGCGGTGGGGTGTTCTTGTTCATGCCGCCTTGTTCTCCCTCTTGGGCGGTGGACCCGCCTTTGTCGTACGTCGCCTTTGGCACTAGGCAATCACAGGTGACGCTAGCTGACAAGGTGACCATGGTTGTGCGGCAAAAATGAGGCACCGCCGCGCCGCCATGGGGGCGAAGCGCGGTCTTAGAAGATGACTGCAAAGGTTTGAAAGTTCTTCAGAATCCCATCGGCGGATCGTTGACCGCGCGGGCATAGCTCCAGGGTTCGGCCGGCATCTCGTTGATGCGGTCGCCGAGCAGGAAAATCGCCCCGCCCATCAGCACGTCGACCTTCTGCCCGTCGCTCGACAGGGGCAGCAGCAGGCGCTGGGTCTTCCAGTGCTCGCGCCCGGGGGCATGCATCGTTCCCTCCCGGTAGCGCGGCACCCCGCCGCGCGCGACCTCGACATGCTGAGCCACCGGAATGGGCGTGCCGGCGGCGCGCTGGATCTCGGCGATCGACTTGCCGCGCAGCGGCATGCTGAAGGCGTCTTCGACCAGGCTGCCGGCGAGGCGGAACACGAAGTCCTGCGCGTCCCCGACGACGTCGAGCAGGAAGACGTTGGGCAGCAGATCGGGAATGGCGAGCGGGTCTATGTCGCGCCGCGACGGGTTGCTGCCGTCTCGGCAGAGCGAGTGCCAGTAGTCGTACAAGCGTCGCAGCTTGCTGTCCGCCAGCAGAATTGGATCGAAGGCCCCTTCCACGGCCCGCCCCCTGATATACCCCCAATTAGCCGCGAACATACCATATATGGTGTGTTTTGCGAGCCAATTCTTAGCATCGGCCAAATTTTTGGTTGATTACGGTTTCGCCGAACTGCCGCGATGCGCAGTTTTCCGCGGGTGTCGGCGGCCTCGAAGTCAGGCCGAGCGACCGGCGATGCGGCGCGGTTCGAAGGGCAGTTCGGGGGCCATGACCCGCTCGCTGGGGAACACGATGGACACGTGGGTGCCCTGGCCCATGTTGCTGGCAAGGGTCAGCTCGCCGTCGTGCAGGTCGACCAGGTGGCGGGTCAGCGGCAGGCCGAGGCCGGTGCCCTCGTACTTGCGGCTCAGCGAGGAGTCGACCTGGCCGAAGGGGGCCATGGCCTTGGCGATGTCCGCCTCGGCGATGCCGATGCCGGTGTCCTCGACGTGCAGCACCAGCGCGCCGTCCTGGTTGATCGAGGAGTAGACCAGCACGCGCCCGCCGGGATCGGTGAACTTCACCGCGTTGGACAGCAGGTTCAGGAGGATCTGCTTGACCGCCCGCGGATCGGCCTTGATCCGCGGCAGGCCGGCGGGGAAGCGGTGCTCCAGGGTGACGCCGGCTTCCTCGGCGCGATCGCGCATGATGCGGAAGCACGACTTGGTCGCCCGCTCCAGGTCGATGGCCTCCTCGTGCAGCTCGAACTTGCCGGCCTCGATCTTGGACAGGTCGAGAATGTCGTTGATCAGGCTCAGCAGGTGGGTGCCGCTGTCGTGGATGTCGATGGCATACTCTCGGTAGCGCTGGTTGCCCATCGGCCCGAACAGCTGGTCCTTGATGATCTCGGAGAAGCCGATGATGGCATTGAGCGGCGTGCGCAGCTCGTGGCTGACGTTGGCCAGGAAGTCGGACTTGGCGCGGCTGGCCAGCTCGGCCTCCTCCTTGGCGATGCGCAGCTGGCGCTCGGCGCTGTAGCTGCCGGTCACGTCGTCGTAGGTCGCCAGCGATCCACCGCCCGGCATGGGACGGTGCACCACGTTGATCACCCTGCCGTTGGACAGGAAGTCCTGCATGGTGTTTTCCTCGAGGCTGGCCGCCGTGGCGAGGTGGCGCTGGCGCAGCGCCTGTGCCTGCTCCGGCTTCAACCGCTCCACCCGGGCCGTGTAGTCGAGGATCTCGGCCAGTTCGGTGCCCGGCAGCGCCATGGCGGCCGGCAGGCCGTAGAGGTCGAGGAAGCGCTGGTTGCAGATGATCAGGCGCTGGTTGACGTCGAACATGGCGAGGCCCTGGGCCATGTTGTCCAGCGCGGCGTCGAGCAGCACGTTCTTGTGGCGCAGCTCCTCGCCGATGGAACGCAGCTCCGACTCGCGGCGGCGCAGTTCGGTGATGTTGGTGGAGATGACGACGAAGCCGCCGTTGGCCGTGCGCCGTTCGGCGACGCGGAACCAGGTGCCGTCGCGCAGTTCGATCTCGAAGGGGCGCCCGGGACTGCGGAAGTGCTGCAGCTGCTTCTGGATCCACAGCTCGGCGTGCTCGTTGGCCTCGGGGAAGTTGCCCGAGCGGGCCGCTGCGGTGATCAGCTCCTCGAAGCGCATGCCGGGCACCAACATGTCGCGCACGCCGGCGTAGAGATCGCCGTAGCGCCGGTTGCACAGCACCAGGCGTTCGTTGGCGTCGAACAGCGCGAAGCCGCCGGCCAGGGACTCGATGGACTCGCGCAGCCGCTGCTGGGCCGCCGCGGCAGCGAGTTCCGAGCGGCGCTCGCGGAAGATGAAGGCGACCAGCACCACGGTGAGCGAGGCCACGACGATGACCACCAGGATCAGCGCGCCGCGGAAGCGCTCGAGGCTCGTCGCCTCTTCCTGCAGGATGGCCAGCGCGTTGGCGTTGGCCTCGCCGAACTGCTTGACGATCTCCTGACGCGCGGCGGCGACCCGCTCGACCGCCAGGTCGAGAACCACTTCGGAGTCCGGCGCCAGGCCCTGCACCCCGTCGCTGAGCCAGAGCTTCAGGTCGGCGGTCACCGGCCGCAGCGTGGCGTGCATCGCGGCGATGCCGACCTGGTTGGAGAAGGAATAGCTGCCGGTCAGCTCGGTGACGCGCCGCTCGACCAGCACGATGCGGTCAACGATCGCCTGGCGGCGCTCGGCATTGGGCTGCGCGCGAGCCTCGCGGATCGCCTGCTGCAGGGCCGCCAGTTCGTCGATCATGAAGACCACGTCGCGCTCCTGGCGCAGCACTTCGACGGGCAGCACCTGCTTCAGCTTGGAGACGCTGGCCTCGACGTAGAGGACGAGCGCGGTGGTGCCGATCAGGACCGCCGCGATGAACGCGGCAGGCCAACGCGACAGCAGCCTGCGTTTTGGGTTGTCCTTTACGTTCATGCCGTTCCACACCGCATCAGGTTGCATCGCCGGGAAGCCGTCGAAGTCCGGGCGACGGCCCTGCCCACTGCGCTGCCTCCTTGCCAAATGCCCTCAAAGAGGCCATAGAGCCCCTGTTAATCTTTGTTCATCTCCTCCTGCTGCCCCGGACAGGAGAACTGTCGGCATCGCCGAATCAGATCGGCAAGGAGACACGAGAAATTCTTATATATTTCAGCTATTTGCTTTGTTCTTCGTGAGCGCGGGGAGTTTCGCGCTAACGGTTTATTAATAGGCTCGCGGCGTTAACAATTCGTAAAGAACGGGGCCCGGCCGAAGTGCCAAAATTGGGGCATAAGGCCCGGAAACTGAGGAGAAATCGTTGGACATCAACAAGATTCCGGTCGGCAAGAACCCCCCCTGGGATTTGAACGCGATCGTTGAAGTTCCTCTCGGCGCCTACCCGGTAAAGTACGAGATGGACAAGGCCTCCGGGGCGATCTTCGTCGACCGCTTCCTGCACACCTCGATGCAGTATCCGCTGAACTACGGCTTCATTCCGCACACCCTGGCCAACGACGGCGACCCGGTCGACGTGCTGATCGCCAGCCGCAGCCCGGTGATCCCCGGCGCGGTGGTGCGGGTGCGCCCGATCGGCGTGCTGATCATGGAAGACGAGGCCGGCGAGGACGAGAAGGTGCTCTCGGTGCCGGTGGACGACCTGCATCCCTACTACGCCAACGTCTCGTCCTACCGCGGGCTGCCGAAGATCCTGCTCGACCAGATCGCCCACTTCTTCGCCCACTACAAGGATCTGGAGCCGGACAAGTGGGTGAAGGTGAAGCGCTGGGGCGAAGCCGACGAGGCCTGCCGCATGATCGAGAAGGCCATCCGGGCCGAGATCGACGCCGGCAAGTAGGGATCGTCGCCATGCCGTCTTCCCTCGCCGCCCTGGACGGTATCGCACGCCGCCGCCTGGCCCACCTGCCGACGCCGCTGGAAGAGCTGCCGCGCCTCGCCGAGGCGCTGGAGGGGCCGCGCCTCCTGGTGAAGCGCGACGACTGCACCGGCCTGGGGCTCGGCGGCAACAAAACGCGCAAGCTGGAGTTCCTCATGGCCGAGGCGCTGGCGCGCGGCGCCGACACGGTGATCACCACCGGCGGCGTCCAGTCCAACCACGTGCGCCAGACTGCCGCCGCCGCGGCCCGGCTGGGCCTTGCCTGCGAGCTGGTGCTGACCCGCGTGGTGCTCTGGGGCGGGCCGGACTACGAGCTGAGCGGCAACATCCAGCTCGACCGCCTGTTCGGCGCGCGCATCCACCTGCACGACGGCGACACCGACCGCGCCGCGGCCATGGAAAACCTGGCCGAGAGCCTGCGCCGGGCCGGCAAGGTGCCCTATCTGATCCCGACCGGCGGCTCCAACGCCGTCGGCGCGCTGGGCTATGCCGCCGCCGCTGCGGAGTTGGCGGCCCAGGCGGCGCAGCAGGGCGCGCGCATCAGCGCCGTGGTCCATGCCTCGTCCAGCGGCGGCACCCAGGCCGGCCTGACGGCGGGCTTCGCCGCCCTCGATCCCTCGGTTGCCGTGATCGGCATCGACGTCGACGCCCATCCGGCCGCGGTCGCCGCCGAGGTGACGCGTCTGGCCGGCGAGGTCTGGACTCGCCTCGGCCTGCCCGGCGCCTTTGCGGTGGAAAAAGTACGGGTTGAAGGCGGCTACGCCGGAGCAGCCTACGGCGTGCCGACCGAAGCGATGCGCGCCGCCGTCGAGCGCAGCGCGCGCCTCGAGGGCCTGCTGCTCGACCCGGTCTACAGCGGCAAGGCCATGGCCGGCCTGATCGGCCTCGTCGCAGCTGGCGCCTTCGGCCGCGACGACACCGTCGTCTTCCTGCACACCGGCGGTACGCCAGCCCTGTTCCCCTATCGACAGGTCTTCGAGGACTAGGCGGGCGGTTACAACGGCCGGACGAAAACTGCTAACCTTCGCGTTGATGTCGCTTCGAGGTTTCTCAGTCGTGCTTACAAGACTCCGTTTCCCGAAGGTATTGATCGCTCCTGCGCTGGCCGCTGTCGTCGTGCTGTCTCTGCAGCCGGCAACCCAGGCCCAGGACAGCAACTTCCTGGAAGAGGAAATCGTGCAGGTCTTCCGCGACCTGCAGGCCGGGCGCCTGAACCCGCAGGCGGCGAGCTCCGAGTGTCACCTGGGCATCGTCGGGAGCGAGGATGCGGACTCGCTGCGCCAGGTGATGTCGACCTATCTCGAGGTCTCGAAGTCTAATGCCATTCCCGCCTTCTGTGACGCCCTGGTCGAGGCCGTCGTCCGGGGCGACTTCCAGGCCGAGGAATTCATGCCCCTGGTCAGCGGCAAGGACAAGGAAGCGGAGGCTTACGCAGCCGGGCGGATTCTGCGCCAGGTCTACATCAGCCACAACGACTTGCTCTCCACCCCGGTGGCGGGAGACGCCGCGCGATGACGTCGACAGGCCTGCCGCTTCGCCGATGCCTGCCCGCCGCGCTGCTGGCGGCGCTGATACTGGCCGGCTGCGCGGCGCCGCAGGACGGCGGAACTCAGAACGGCGCGCGGGCCGGCGGCAACGAGGGCCTGCGCTCGGTGCTGCAGGATGTGCGCAATCATCCGGAAAACCGCGCGGCCAGCGAAGTCTATTGCCTGCTCTCCATTACCCAAGGCGACAGCGATTTTCCCTACCAGCTTTTCTTCGCCGGCCTCTTCTCCGTCGACAGGGAGGACGGCACCCGGGCCTTCTGCGCGGCCATGGTCGAGGCAGTCATCGCCGGCGAACTGACCGAGGCCGACCTCGCCCCCTTCGACCGGCCCTCCTCCGTTCGCGGCAAGGAACCTCTCGGCACGCTGCTGCGCAAGCTCATGGTCGCCCACCTGCGGCTCGAGACGCAGGAAGCCGCCGCGCCCCCGCCGACGACGTCGACCGGACCGCAGCCGCCGCAAAGCTGACAACGTGCTGATCGAATTCTCGCTTGCCGATGGTCGGCCAGGTGCGGCGGGCACCCTCGCCGTTCTGCTGCTCGCCATGGCGCTCGACCTGGTGGCCGGCGATCCCCGCTGGCTCTACCGCCGGGTGCCGCACCCTGTCGTGCTGATCGGCCGCGCCATCGGTCTGCTTGAACGCGCGCTGAACCGCCAGGCCCAGCCGCGCGGGCGGCGCATCCTGCTGGGCGGCCTCTCTAGCCTGCTGGTGGTGGGGCTGGCCGCCGGCCTCGGCCTCG
>JBFGUI010000112.1:0-11830 GCA_041565695.1 Kiloniellaceae bacterium | reverse complement strand
TACCTGAAGGAGCAGGGCATCGACCTCAACTGGCAGTCGGCGCCGAGCAACTCAGTGAAGGTGCTGCGACCGCGCTCCAAGCCGGCCACCGCCCGCGCGGCGCGCCAGAACGCCGGCCGCTGAGCGGCCGCGCCGCGGCGTCCGTCCCCGGCCAGCCGGCTCCGGCAGGCGTCGCCCGACGCCTTGCCGCGCCGGCGGCGTGCCCCATTTTCTCACATCTAAGACCGAAGCAGGCGCGGCGCCATCGCAAGCGGCGCCGACCGCGAATGGATCCTGGATCAGGGAGAACCGGCGCATGAAGCCCACCGCGCGACTTGCCCTCCTGGCCGCAGCCTGCCTGCTGCTCGCCGCCTGTTCGCTGAAGCCGCCGCCGACCTCCTCGGCCCATCCCGACGCGCCGCGCTCGGGTCCCTTCTGGGAGCGCAACGAGCAGCGCGACTGAGGCCGCCGGCGCGCCCCGTCTCAGTGACCGATGTCGCCGTCCTTGAACAGGTAGTCCCGCAGCTCCTTCTCGAAGTCGCTGTTGTTGCGGCGGATCCACTCGAGCACCATGGCCGCGTGCTCCATCTCCTCGCGCATGTTGTGGAGCAGGATCTCCTTCAGCTCCGGATCATCGCAGTCGTCGGCGCGCTGACGGTACCAGTCGACCGCCTCCAGCTCCTCCATCAACGAGACGATGGCCTGGTGCAGGTGAATGGTCTCCTTGCTGAGCCGCTCGCGCGGCGCATGCAGGTTGTCGCTTGCCATGGGTATCCTGTTCCTCTTGTTCCGTTGCAGGCTGTGGCTCCGTAGCGCCTACTCTGCCGGGCGGCGCGGCCGGCTGCAACGGTCAGGAAGTCTCCGCCGCCGCCCTGCTGTCCGGCGCGCCGCGGCGCTGCGCGGCGACTTCGTGCAGTTGCTGCATCATGTCGCGCAGCTTCTGCCGGTCGACCTCGAGTGTCAGGCCTTCCGCGCCGAAGTCGGCAACCCGCTGCGCCTCCTGCACGATGGTCTCGAGGTGATCGGCGTGGGCTCGGCCGGCGAGTTCGATCAGGCTTTCCATCACGGCGCAGAGCACCTCCGCCGACCTCGCCCCGTCGCGCGCCACCGGCCGGATCGCGCGCTCCATCAGCGCGCCGAAGTCGGCGCGCCGGAAGCGGATCCGACCGTCGGGCGTGCGGTCCGCCGGGTAGTCCGCCCGACCGCGCTCGCCGGCCAGACTCAGCAGGCTGCCGAGATAGGCGATGCAGACCAGGGCGGACTGCGGATCGTTGATCCCGGAGGACAGCGCGCGACTGGCGATCTCCGCCAGCAGCTCGAAGCCGAGGCGCGGGTCGCCCGCGTGGCTGCGCTCGAAGCCGACCACCACCGTCGCCCGCAGGGCTGCGACGGTGTCGTCGTCGACCGGCGCCCCGCAGAGCGTCATCAGCCGGCGCCGCGGGTGGACGAAGTCGCCCTCCTCCGCCGCCAGCCGGACCACCAGGTCGTGCTCGCAGGCGAGCGCGTGCAGCCGCTCGCCGTCGATCAGCTGGATGTAGCCGGTCGACTCGGAACAGATCTCGCGCTCGTCGCCGGCGCGCGGCGTCACGCTTTCGCAGGCCGCCTCCGGCTCGCTGTTCAGATAGGACTCCAGCACGGCCCGCGCCTGGCGGTGGATGCGGTGGACGATACGGTTGAGCTTCAGCGAGTCGGCCACGTGATGAATCCACTGCACCAGGTAGCGTACCGAGTTCATCACCAGCAGCAGCGCGCAGCAGAAGATCAGCGTGACGCCTGGCCGGTTCACCGCGTCGAAGCCGAGCAGCAGCAGCGCGGTCAGCGCGAAGACGAAGGTCGCGAGGAAGGTGCCCAGCGCGTTCTGGGTCACCGGGTCGGCCATGACCTCCGGCACGGCCCGCGGCGAGGCCTGGCCGGCGGCAAGGCTGAGCACCAGCATCAGCACCGACAGCGTCACCGTGGCCACGGTGAGCATGCTGCCGGCAAGCAGCTTCAGCAGATCCTCGACGCTGGCGCTGTCGATCTGCGGCAGCCAGGCGAGGGCATCGCGCGGCAGAAAACCGTCAACCGTCGCCACCAAGACGGCGACAATGACCGCCAGCAGGCAGTAGGCCGTGGGCCGGAACCACAGGGCCGTGCGGATCGCGCGCGCCTCGTTCTTCAGAACCGGAAACAGCGACTCGCCTGAAGCGGTGCCCGGCATGGTCCCTCCCCCTACACAGAGCGATACGGCGGGACCTCCGCGTTCTCAGGCCCCCGGTAAGACTTCCGCCACCGCTTCGCGCGTGGCCGCGACGATGATGTCGGCCTCGGCCAGGGTGAGGCAAAGCGGCGGTGCGAATCCGAGGATATCACCCTGCGGCATGGCGCGGGCAATAACCCCGCGCCGGACCAGCGCCGCCGCGACCTTGGGCCCCTGGGCTCCCACCGGCTCGAAGCAGCGCCGCGAAGCCTTGTCCGCCACCAGCTCGACGGCGCAGAGCAGGCCCTCGCCGCGCACCTCGCCGACCTGGGGATGATCGCCCAGGGCTTGCGCCATGGCGTTCCTGAAGTAGGCGCCGACCGAGCCGGCGTTCTCGACCAGCCCCAGGTCGTCGACCAGCTTCAGGTTGGCGACGCCCGCCGCCGCGCCGATCGGATGCGCGGAATAGGTCCAGCCGTGGCCGATGGCGCCGTTCTCGTCGGTGCCCCGTTCCAGCACCTGCCACACCCTGTCGCCGATGATCGAGGCGGAGAGCGGCGCATAGGCCGAGGTCAGCCCCTTGGCGCAGGTGATGATGTCGGGGCGGATGCCGTAGTGGTCCGAGCCGAACATCGACCCGAGGCGCCCGAAGCCGGTCACCACCTCGTCGGCGATCAGCAGGATGTCGTACTTCGCCAGCACCGCCTGGATCGCCGCCCAGTAGCCCGCCGGCGGCGGCACGATGCCGCCGGTGCCGAGCACCGGCTCGCCGATGAAGGCGGCGACGGTCTGCGGCCCCTCGGCCTGGATCAGCCGGTCGAGTTCGGCGGCGCAGTGGGCGGAGAACTCCGCCTCGCTCATGGCGTCGTCCCGGCGCCGGTAGTAGTAGGGCGCCTCGGTGTGGATCACCTGGGCCAGCGGCAGGTCGAACTTCCTGTGGAACAGCTCCAGGCCGGTCAGCGAGCCGGTCATCAGGCCGGAGCCGTGATAGCCGCGCCAGCGCGAGATGATCTTCTTCTTCTCCGGCCGGCCGAGGATGTTGTTGTAGTACCAGACCAGCTTGATGTTGGTCTCGTTGGCGTCGGAGCCGGAGAGCCCGTAGTAGACCTTGCTCATGCCTTCAGGCGCGCGGTCGATGATCATCTTCGACAGGGTGATGGAGGCCTCGGTGCCGTGGCCGACGTAGGCATGGTAGTAGGCCAGTTCCTCGGCCTGGCGGGCGATGGCCCGGGCGATCTCCTTGCGGCCGTAGCCGACATTGACGCAGTAGAGCCCGGCGAAGGCGTCGAGCAGCCGGTTGCCGTCACGGTCGCGGATGTAGACCCCCTCGCCACCGGTGACGATGCGCTCTGCCGCCTCGCCGCGGGCGAACTGGGCCAGGTGGGTCGAGGGATGGAAGAAGCACTGCCGGTCCCAGGCTTCCAGCTGATCGTTCTGCAACATCACCAAACTCCTCTCAGGACCAGTCGCGGCAGACGTACTTCACATCGGAGAAGGCCTCGATGCCGAGGCGCGAGCCCTCCCGCCCGAGGCCCGACTGCTTCATGCCGCCGAAGGGGATCGGCGCGCCGGTGACCTTGGTGCGGTTGACCGCCACCATACCGAACTCGAGCGCCCGGCTGAGCCGGTAGATGCGCGCCGGCTCGCGCGTGTGCAGGTAGGCGACCAGGCCGTAGTCGGTGGCGTTGGCCCGCGCCACCACCTCCTCTTCGCTCTCGAAGGGTGCCAGCGCCGCCACCGGGCCGAAGGTCTCCTCCTGCATGATCTTCGCCGCCGCCGGCACGTCGGCCAGCACCGTCGGCTGGAAGAACAGCGGGCCCCGCTGGTGCCGGTCGCCGCCGCAGAGCAGGCGCGCCCCCTGCGCCAGGGCGTCGGCCACGTGCTCCTGCTGCTTGGCGACCGCGCGGGCGTGCATCAGCGGGCCGATGTCCGGATCGTCGAGGCCGTGCCCGACGCTCAGCGCAGCGGCCCGTTCGCTGAAGCGGCGGCAGAAGGCCTCGTAAAGCGGACGCTGGATGAAGAAGCGGTTGGCACCCAGGCAATCCTGGCCCGAAGTCGCGAACTTGGCGGCGATGGCCTCGTCCACGGCCCTGTCGAGATCGGCATCGGCGAAGACGATGAAGGGCGCGTGGCCGCCAAGCTCCAGGCTGAGCCGCTTGATGCTCGGCGCGCACTGCGCGTAGAGCAGCCGCCCGACCTCGGTCGAGCCGGTGAAGGACAGCGCGCGCACCCGCGCATCGGCGGTCCAGGCGCCGACGATGACCGGCGCCTCCCCGACCACCACGTTGAAGACACCGGGCGGAAAGCCGGCGCGCTCGGCCAGTTCCGCCAGGGCCAGCGCCGAGAGCGGCGCCTCCTGCGAAGGATGCGCCACCACCGTGCAGCCGACCGCGAGCGCGGCCGCCGCCTTGCGGGTCAGCATGGCGCTGGGGAAATTCCAGGGGGTGACCAGTGCCGCCACGCCGAGCGGCTCGCGCCACAGCTCGACCTCCGCCGAGGGCAGGTGCGAGGTGACGCTCATGATGTCGGGGCGCTTGGCCTCCTCGGCGAAGTACTCGGCGAAGGAGGCACCGTAGTCGATCTCGCCGCGCGCCTCGGAGAGCGGCTTGCCCTGCTCCAGGGTCATGAGCCGCGCGAGATCCTCGCGGTGCTCGCACATCAGGGCGTGCCAGCGGCGCAGGGCCTCGCTGCGCTGCTGCGGCAAGAGGGCGGCCCAGGCGGGAAAAGCGCGTTGAGCCGCATCGACCGCCCGGCGCGCGCCCGCGGCGCCGAGGCCGGCCACCCGCGCCAGCTCCGCGCCGTCGGCCGGGTCGGTCACGGCAAAACCGTGTTCCGCCGCTCCCTCGACCCAGGCCCCGTCGATGTAGGATGCGACCGCGAGAAGGCCGGGGTCCGCCAGCCCGAGCGGTGCCGGCGGCTCTGCAGGCTGCGTTGAAGATCTCATGCCAGGCTCCCTTGAATGGCGGGCCTTTGAATGGCGGGAAGCCTAGAGATCCCAAGGGAGAATGTGGGTCGGAAGAGCCAGGGGCGTGCCGACGAATGCGCGCCGATCGACGCTGCCGGGCTGCGATTCTTCGGCCGCGCAGCCCGGCCGGGCAGCGGCCGCCGCCCGGCGCCGGGTCACTCGGCCACGTCGCGCGGCACGCCGGCACGCAGCAATGCGAGCGGCGGCGGCGCATCCTTCACCGGCTTGGTCACCACGAAGGTGAAATAGCGCTTCACGCCGATGCGGCTTTCCAGGATCCGGTCGATCAGCGCCTGGTAGGCGGTGACGTCGCGTTCCAGCACCTCGATGAAGTAGTCGACGCCGCCGCCGACGGCGAGGCAGCGGACCACCTGGGGAATGCGCTGGATGGCCGCCTCGAAGCGCTGGAAGTCGTCGGCCTGGTGGCTCTCCAGCTCGACCTGCACCAGAAAGCGCGACACCGGCGCGATCCGCTCCAGCGCCACCTCGGCGTGGTAGCCGCGGATCAGCCCGGACTGGTCGAGACGCTTCAACCGGTCCCAGCAGGCGGCCGGCGAGAGGCTGACCCGGGCGGCCAGCTCCGATTTGGTGATGCGCCCCTCCGCTTGCAGGATGGCGAGGATCTTGAGATCGCGATCGTCGAGTTTCATGGCGACACAGGCTTCGCGGCAGTCACGACAACGGCCTGTTTTTAAGGCAAGTTCAGGGGCCGGTCGACAGGAATCCGAAGATTCTTCGGTGCAAAAGCGCGGGTTCGGCCAAGCGGGAGCAAGCTCGCCCTCTGCCCAACCTTGAAGCGATGCAGTAAGGGCGGCAGCGCAAATCCCTGGCTGAACAGAGGTCGCTTTCGGGCTTTCCACAGCCGGTTTAACGCAATCGAACTGTATATACCGAATCCGTTTAGGCCCGGATTTTCTTTGCTATAGTTTCCAGGGGCGCGGGTGCGTCCGTTCCCTGTGGAGGGGCAAGAGGTGCAGGAAAGCGAGTACAGGATACTGCTCCCAACGTACTGGGAGATGGTCGTCACAGACCTCCTGATCGTCCTTGTCGCGGCTGGTGCAACCGGCGTGCTGCTCGCCAAACGCCCCATGCTCAAAAAGGCGCGTGCCTTCAAGGGGTTGTCGCTGATCGTCGCCGGGCTCTGGGTTCATGCCCTCGTCTACCTGTTCGACCTCTACGCCATGCTGCTCATGCCGGCGATTCGCGGCATGGACCCGGCCATGCGCCTGATACAGGACCTCCACACCGGCTACAGCTGGTACATCAACACCCTTGCCGCGCTGCTGATCTTCGCCGGCGTCATTGTCACGGCCCTCAGAGTCGTCGGCCAGATCGAAGTCGTCGAACAGAGCCGGCGTGAAAAGCAGCAGAGCGAGAACCTGCTGCAATCCATATTCGACAACATACCGGTCGGCATCATCATCAAGAACGACCGCCACCTGATCGAATCGGTCAACACGACCTATCTCGAATGGTACGGCCTCGAGGAGCGCGACCTTCTCGGGCAGCGGACCAACCGCGTCAGGTCTTTCAAGTTCGACGCCCACATGCGCTCGGCTCAGGAACTGGAAGAGGACACCCTGAGAACCGGTGCGATCAACACGCACCAGATCGCGCGCGAGTTCGCCAACGGCGAGGTGCACTTCATCAGAGTGACGAAGTTCCCGGTCTTCGACGTGAACGGAAAGATCGCGAAGGTCGGTTCAGCCAGCGTCGACATGACGGAGCTGCTGAACGCGAAGCGCAACGCGGAGCTGGCGCTGGAGAAGGCAAACGCCGCGAGCAACGCGAAATCACGCTTCCTGGCCACCATGAGTCACGAGTTCCGCACGCCGCTGAACGCCATCATCGGGTACAGCGAGATGCTCGCGATGCAGCTGTTCGGTCCCTTGGGGGACAAGCGTTACGAAAACTATGCCAAGAACATCAACGACAGCGGATTGCACCTGCTGGAACTGATCGACGAGGTGCTCGACATCTCCAGCATCGAATCGGGAAAGCGATCCGTCGATCTCAGCGCGGTGGACCTGTCGGAAGTTCTGCAGGAGTGCCGGCGGCTGCTCGAGCCCCAGATCGCCGAGATGTCGATCACGATGACCACCGCCGACCTGGACGGCTTGCCACCGGTTTTCGCCGATCGGCGCTCGGTCAAGCAGATCCTCCGGAACATCCTCTCCAATGCGGTCAAGTTCAACAAGGTGAACGGCACGGTCTCCATCACGGCTGAGCGCGAAGGCGACCACGCCGCGGTACGCGTCGCCGACAGCGGCCAGGGCATTTCCCCCAAGGTCATTGAGACCATCACGGAGCCCTTTACCCGCGGTGACATCGACCCGCTGGTGGCCCAGCCGGGAACCGGCCTTGGCCTGTCGATCGTCGCCTCGCTGGTCGAGCTGAACCACGGCCGGCTGTTCTTCGAAAGCGAGGTGGGCGTGGGCACGGCCGTCACCGTCACCTTGCCCGTGGCCCCCGTCGCGGCCGACGCCCTGGTGTGAGCAGGCGCCCCGGTCCCCGATCCGGCGAGGCGTCTTCAGCCCCAATTTCACGGTGGCCCGCATTCACGGTGGCTCGACGGGGACGGTTTGCCCTCACCGCAGATCGATGAGCCGGACGATCTGAGGATAGTCGATGAAGGGGTTTCGGGTGCCCTGCAACTCTTCGATCACCGTGTTGCGCCACCGCTCGGCATCGTCGGGAGGGTCCTGTCTGTGCCAGGTCAAGAGCACAGCCAGCGATCCGTGCACCGGCAGATCGTAAAACACCATCATGTAGAGCATGGAGCGTGCCATGTCGCCCCTCACTGAAGGCTGCGGCTCGATGACAGCATCAGGTCCGCTGCCGCGCTCGAAATCTCCGCATATCTCCGTGAAGCGCCGGGTGCCTTCGCCCGGAAGCACCCCGATCGGCAGGCCGGAACGGCTTGACTTGATCCGCTTGAGGGCCGGCCAGAGGTTATGCAGGTCCGCTGCCGCGAAATGAAAGGCGGGCAGATCGCAGAGGTCCCGGTCCGAGCAACCGTATGCCTCAGCGATCCATTCCGCGGAGTAGGCATGCTCGACGCTGAGCTCTTCGCCGGAGGCGCTGACGCGTGGACCGCCCTGGCTCAGACGGACCTGCTCGCTCGGGAAGACGTGGTTGCAGTAGATGGTGGACCCGCCGGCAGCATAGAGCTTGGTCCAGAAATACCGGTCTCTGGCAGTATCGAAGTCCGGGATTTCAGTCTGCTGCGCTGCTGCCGGACTGAGCCATAAGAACACCAGCAAAAAGGTTGCGGCCGCACGCATGCCCACTCTCCCAAAGACAGAACGCACAGTCGCAATCGATCGCGCTGGCAACATCCACGACCAAGCCTGAACGCCTCCGATCCGTGTCCGCAGACAGTGCAGCGCAGGTGGCCTGTTCTTAAGGCAAGTTCAGGCGCCGGTCGACAGGAATCCGTGGAGTCTCCGGTCGTGGCGGGAGGGTTTGGCGCGCCCGGCAGGACTTGAACCTGCGACCCCATGCTTAGAAGGCACGTGCTCTATCCAGCTGAGCTACGGGCGCCCAAGAGGCGGTACCCGGGAGGGGCGGCGCGGCGGTCCCGGCGGAAAGCTCCGGGCCGATATCCCGGCAGCGGCCCTCAGTGGGTCCAGCGGCCCAGGCGGTCGTACTTGAAGTTGTCCGCGTAAGCCTTTGGTTTAACTTTTCTTTCGTGCGGCCGCTCGACGCTGTACATGAGGCCTTGCTTCTGGGCGTAGGCGACCGCCTCCTCCAGCGTGTCGAAGTGCAGGTGCAACTGGGCGCGGGTGTCGGCCGAGGAGGTCCAGCCCATCAGCGGCTCGACCTGGCGCGGCGCCTGGGGCTCGAACTCCATCACCCACTGGCTGGTGTTGGCCCGACCCGACTGCATGGCCGTCTTGGGCGGCTGGAAGATGCGCACCTGCATGGCTGTACTCGGCCCTCTCGAACCCCAAGGTTTCCGCGGCTTCCGGCGGCCCCGAAGGCCCGCCCGCCGACTCGCGGGGCATGATAGCCGCTGACCGGCCCCGCGCAATGCCTTTGATACCCGCCGCCGCGGGCCCTCAGACGGCGGCCAGGGCCGGCTCGCCGGACACCGTGGCGGCCTCGGCGAGGGCGAAATCGACGTGGATGTGGTTGCCGTCCGGGTCGTGGATGTTGACCTGGATGATGCCGAAATCCTCGATCACGCCGATGCGGTAGGGCTCGCCGCGGCGCTTCAGCAGGGCCAGGAAGTCGGCCAGCCCGGCGGCGGAAAAGGCGAAGTGCTCAAGCCGCAGCGCGCCCTCGGGCGCCGGCGGCGCGGCGACCTCCACCAGGTGCACGCAAGGCTCGTCGCCGCAGTAGAGCCAGGCCCCGCCGAAGGCAAAGCCCGGGCGCGGCCCGTCGCTCAGGCCCAGCACCTCGACGTACCAGGCGCGCAGGCGCGCCAGCTCGGCGGTGCGCAGGTTGACGTGATCGAGCTTGGCCAGCGGCATGGCGTGTCTCGCGGTATCGGCGGATCCGGCCGCCGCAGCGAAGGTGGTCGGGGCGAGAGGATTCGAACCTCCGACATCCTGCTCCCAAAGCAGGCACTCTACCAGGCTGAGCTACGCCCCGATGCGCGGAAAACCTAGGGAGTCCGCCCCCGTTTGGCAATGCCTAAGCCAATCCGTCAAGGCACCCGCAAGAGGTCAATTACCTTGCGCCCGGCGGGGGGCCATTTACTCTTGGCCAGGCTGATTCGCCGTCACCGCCAGAAAATAGCCTCCAATGCCCGTCTCCGCCGCCGACCCCAGGGACCCCACCGGCACCAAGGTGCTGCTGATCGGCAACGTCTTCGGGCGCGAGCTGGGCAACGAGTTCTACATGATCATGCCCAAGCTGCTGCACGGCTTCATCCGGCTCGGCTGCAACCTGCATGTGTTCAACGACCGCGAGGTGGCGCGCAGCTCGACGCCGCTGCTCTCCACTGCGCCGGGACGCGCCGCGGCGAACCGCAAGCTGATCGAAACGGCGCGCAACTTCCGCCCCGACATGCTGCTGCTCGGGCACTGCGAGCCGATCGAGAACGCCACCCTGCAACGACTGCGCGCGGAGCACCCGGGCCTGCGCATCGCCTACCGCAACGTCGACACCCTGACCGACGCCGCGAACCGGGAACGCCTGCAACGGCGTGCCGACATCGTCGATGCGATCTTCGTGACCGCGGCGGCGCCGATCCACGGCGTGCCGGCGGACCGCCGGGCCAAGGTCTACTTCATGCCGAACCCGGTCGACCCCGCCGTGGACATCGGCCGCGGCTTCGCCCGCGACGACCAGGACTTCGACCTGTTCTTCGCGGTCAGCACCGGCGACGGCAGCGACGAGCGCCTGCGCTTCCTGCAGGCGGCGCTGCAGCGCGTGCCGGAACTCAGCGCCGACCTGCGCGGCCTGCCCGGCAGCGCCCCGCTGCGCGGCGCCGCCTACGTTGAGGCCATGGTGAACGCCCGCATGGGCTTTTCCATGAGCCGCCCGGACGACGTCTACCTCTACGCTTCCGACCGCATGAGCCAGCTGCTCGGCAACGGCCTGCTGACCTTCCTCTGCCGCTCCAGCGGCTTTCAGGATCTTTTCGGCGAGGACCGGCTCGCCTTTTTCGACGACCAGGACGAACTGGTCGACAAGCTCGACTTCTTCCGCCGCAACGACGCCGAGCGCCGCAAGGTCGCAGAAGCCGGCTGGCGCGCCGCCCATTCGATGTTTGCCTCGCACAGGATCGCCAAGTACATCCTGGAGCGGACTTTCGATCAGCCCCTTTCAGAGACCTATCCTTGGCCGACAGCACCCACGCTTCCCGCAGCATCGCCGCGAGCGCAAGAAAGCTCTATGGCGCGCTGACGCGCCGCGAGGTCGTCGGCGGCCTCTGCATCCTCGTGCTCTGCGCGGCCTTCGTGCTGGAGACGCGCGGCCACCGCAACCTGTTCTACGCGACCGCGCTGCCGGTCTTCCTGCTCAGCCTGCCGCGGGCCGGCTGGCGCGACCTGGGGGACTCCTGGATCGCGCGCCTCGGCCTCGCCTACCTCGCCTACTACCTGCTCTCCGCCCTGTGGAGCGACGGCCTTGACTGGGGGCCGCTGGCCGACCTGCTGCGCGTCACCTTCATGGTGCTGCTGTTCTTCGTCACCACCGTCCTGCTGGCCGCGCGCAACGCGGCATTCGAGCAACGCTTCTTCCTCTGCTATGCGCTGTCGGCCGGCGCCAGCCTGGTGGCGGTTTACGCCGCCGCGGCCGGCGGCCTGCTCGACATCGGGTGGCGCCTCACGGGCTTCGGCCTGACCTCACATCCTGTCATCGGCGCCACGCTCTACGGCGTCGCCCTGCTGGTCTGCGCCTTCGTGCTGCTGCCGCAGAGCCGCGGCTGGTCGCAGCGCCTGCTGTGGTTCGGCATCCTCGCGCTCTGTGTCGCCTTCCTGCTGCTCTCGGCGAGCCGCGGGCCGCTGCTGGCGCTGGCCGCCGCCGTCGTGGCCGGCCTGACGCTGGCCGACCGGCGCATCGCCATCGCCCTCCTCTGCCTCGTGCTCGCCGCCGGCGGCGCCGCCCTCCTCGCCGACCTCCAGCCGGTACAACAGATTCTGGCGCGCGGGCAGAGCGGTCACTTCGAAATCTGGCAACAGACCCTGGCAGCCATCGCCGAGCGCCCCTGGTTCGGGCACGGCAGCCTGGTCGAAGCGAGCTTCGAGGCCAAGCGC
>JBFGUI010000111.1:0-11927 GCA_041565695.1 Kiloniellaceae bacterium | reverse complement strand
CCTCGCGCGGGCGGGCCGGCAGCCCCCGGGCCTCGAACAGGGCACCGTAGTACGGCACCTCGGCAGCGGCAAAGGCGAGCAGCCCGGCCAGCGCCGCGTCCTGCTGGCGTGCCAGCACCGCCGGGTCCTGGAACTCGTTGACCAGCAGGCGGTCGAAGACCTGCAGCTGCGCGTGTTCCGGGCGCAGGCGCCAACGGCGCTGTTCCTCCCGTTCCTGCTCCAGGGAGGTGGCCGCGACCATCAGCCGGCACCGCCGGGCGGCGGCCCGGCATCGTCCTGCGGGTCGTCCAGGCCGGGCACGAAGTCGGAGGTGAAGTCCTGGTACTTGCCGCTCGGCGGCCGGGCGATGCTGTCCACCTCGACGATCGAAAGCGGAAGGTCCCTGCCCCCGGTCGCCGCCTGCCAAGCCGCCGCGAGGCGCTCCCCGAACTGCGGCGGCAGCGGCGCCACCGCGCGCAGGCGCAGCTCGAAGCGGCCGTCGCGGAACTGATGCACCTGGAACTGCCGCAGATCGCGCGCCAGCGCCAGGGGCATGTTCTCCAGCGCGTCGCGCAGCGCCCCGACGTAGCCGAGGGTGCCCTCGGGCAGATAGGCGATGCGGCTGTAGCGCCCGACGATGCGCCCGAACGCGGGCAGCGTGCGCCCGCAGGGGCAGGGACCCTGCACCGCCTCGGCGACATCGTCGGTGTCGTAGCGGATCAGCGGCATGGCAAGGTTGCTGAGACCCGTCACGACGATGCGGCCCGACTGTCCCGGCGGGCAGCGCCGCCCCTCGTAGTCGACGATCTCGACGATGCAGTGCTCGCTGTGCACGTGGTAGCGGCCGGCCTCGCAGCGCGCCGCGACGATGCCCAGCTCGTTGAGCCCGTAGTTCTGATGCACCGGCACCGCGAAGACCTCGGTGATGCGCCGGCGCATGGCCTCGGTCAGCTGCTCGGAAAGCGCGTTGCATCCGCGCAGCGTTCCGGGCAGTTCCTGGCCGCGCGCGGCCAGGGCAAGCTGTTCCAGGGTCTCCGAATAGGCGGAGAGGTAGTTCGGCCGTTCCTGGCGCAGCCAGGCGACCTGCTCCTCCACCGGGTTGAACACCGAGAAGCCGCGGTAGTCGCCGGTCTCGAAGAAGTGGCCGAGATAGCGCCAGGTCGGCAGGCGGCAGGTTTCGCCGAGGTCGACCTGCCCGCCATTGCTGTTCAGCGGCAGCTGGCTCGGCAGTCGGATCTCCGCCACGCGCGCGGCCGGGTCCCAGCGGCTCCAGCGTACGCCGCGCTGGCCCAGCAGGGTGAACATCATGTTGCTGCGCTGGCTATGGCGGACCACGGCGGGGCGCCCGGTGGTGCCGGAGGAGGAGGTGTTGCCGAAGACCCGCTCGCCCTCCGGCAGGCGTTCCGCGAGCAGCCGCCCGCCCTGCTGCGTCAGGATCACCTTCGACAGCAGCGGCAGCTTCGCCAGATCCTCGGCTGCGCGCAGCTCACCGGCGGTCAGGCCGTGCTCGGCGCAGAGCGCGCGGTAGTAGGGCACCGTCTGCAGCGCGAAGACCACCATCCGCTGCAGCCGCCGCGCTTCTGCCGCCTGCTGCGCCACGGGGGAGAGGAACTCCCCTTCCACCAGTCGGTCGAAGCCCTTCATCTCCTGGAAGGCGGGGCGCAGCCGCCAGCGCCGCTGCTCGCGGCGCTCGCTTTCCGGATCCGTCTTCACGCGCTCTGCCTTTCGCGGTCGAGCCGCTCGAACTCGGCCCGGAACGCCGCCGCCATGGCCTGGCGCTGCGGCGCGGCGAGGTGGCAGCTCGCGACCGCCGCCATCACCGCGTCCTTCACCTGCTGCAGGCTGAGGCCGCAGTCCGCAATGGCGTGACGGTATTCGCCGCCCAGGTCGCTGCCGAAGAGGGCCGGATCGTCGGAATTGAGGGTGACACGGCAGCCGGCCTCGACCAGCCGCTTCAGCGGATGCGCCGCGTAGGAGGGATAGATGCCGAGTTGCACGTTGCTGGTCGGGCAGACCTCCAGGGCGATCCCGGTCTCGGCGAGATGGCGCAGCAGGGCCGGATCCTCGATGGCGCGCACCCCGTGGCCGATGCGCACCGCCGAGAGGTCGCGCAGGGCGGACCAGACGCTCGGCGGCCCGGCGCCCTCGCCGGCATGGGGATTAGCCGGCAGACCCGCCGCGCGGGCCCGGGCGAAGGCCTCGCGGATCTCCGGGGCGAGCCCCTCGCTTTCGGGGCCGCCCAGCCCGAGGGCGACCACGCCACCGTCGCGCGCCCGGGCCGAGCAGGCCCAGGCCTGCACCTGCAGGGCCGGCCCCGGGTAGGAGCGCACGAGGTCCGGGATCCAGCGCATCTCGACGCCCCAGGCCTCGGCCGCCTGCGCCCGCCCGGCGTTGAGGGCGTCGAGCATGGCGTCGGCCGGCAGGCGGAGATGACCGTAGAGCTGCGGCGTCCAGGTGATCTCGGCATAGCGGATGTTGCGGCGCTGCATCGCGCGGCCGTGATGGAAGGCCAGCAGCTCGAAGTCTTCCGGGCGGCGCAGACAATGCACCGTCATCAGCAGCGCCCGGGCGAAGCGGTCGAAGGAGGCATAGCCCCCGGGGCGGCGGGCGGCCGCGATCTTGTCCCGCGGCAGATCGATGCGGTTGCCGGCGGCAAGCGCGGCCAGGGTGTCGACCTCCGCCGCGCCTTCCAGGTGGACGTGCAGTTCGACCTTCGGCATCCGGTCGATGAAGTCGCTTACCGCAGGGTCCAAGAAACTGCTCCGCCGTCGGCGCCGTCAGTCACTGTGCGACCTGGCATAGGCGCAGATCGCGGCCATCAGGGTGTTGAGATCGGCCTTGAGCGCGGCGAATCCGGCCGTCTTCTCGATGCGCTGCTCGTCCATGTAGAGCTTGCGGTTGATCTCGAGCTGCAGGCTGTGGCGGCCGCGCGCCGGATCGGAGTAGCGCCGCACCAGTTCGACGCCCTTGTAGGGCTCGTTGATCTTCACGCCGTAGCCCATGTCGCGCAACCGCCCGGCAACGAAGGCGGTGAACGCCGGCTCGCAGGTCGTGCCGTCGCGGTCGCCGAGCACGAACTCGGCGCGCGGGACCGGGCCGTCCTCGCTGGCGGCATTGCCCATCGCCGGCATGGAGTGGCAGTTGATATGCCAGACCCTGCCGAAGCGCCGGTGCACGTCGTCGATCGTCGAGGCGAGGGCCCGGTGATAGGGCTTCCAGCAGCGTTCGATCCGGCTGCGCACCTCGTCGACGCCGAGCGAACGGTTATAGAGCGGGGTGTCCGGCGGCATGATGCGCCAGATCAGGCCAACCCCCAGCTCGGTCTTGCGGCTCGGCACCAGCGGGTCGGGCCAGGGGCCGTCGAGCATGGCCGGGTCGAGGTCGATCAGGTCCCGGTTGGGATCGATGTAGATGCGCGGGAACTGCGCGGCGATCAGCGGCGCGCCGTGGTCCGGCGCGGCGCCGAAGAGCTCGTCGACGAAGGCGTCCTCGGAGCGGCGCAGCACGGCAAGCGGCGCGATGCTGCCGAAGTCCTCGGGGTAGACGGTGCCGCTGTGCGGCGAATCGAACACCACCGGGGCGGCGGGGGCCCGCGGCGCGTGAAACCGCAGGCAGCTGTCTGACAGGATCCGGTCCATGGCTCATGGATGTAGAGCATTTTGCGCCCAAATTGAATCAATTCTGTTTCCAAGCGGTGCGGCGATCCGTCAGGAGGCAGGCGCCCCCGAAGTTCCCTGGGCGATGCGGCGCATCGGGCAAGCCTGCCGACGCAGCGGGCGCCCGCCGCTCGGAAACCCTTCAGGGCCGGGCGGCTTTGCGCCAGTGCCGGCGGGCTTCGGCTTGGCCATAGCGCCGCTATGCCCGGCGCCCAACCCCTTGACCCTGGCACAAATCCGCTCCGGCAGAATGGTTCAATTTGGGCGCAAAGTGCTCTTGGCCAGATCCCGGCAGGCGTCCAGCCCTACTCCTTCACCGCCCCGGTCATCGAGGAGACATAGTGCTCGACGAAGAAGGAATAGAGGATCGCCACTGGCAGTGAGCCCAGCATGGCCCCGGCCATGAGGCCGCCCCAGTTGTAGACGTCGAAGCTGATCAGCTCGGTCAGCACCCCCACCGGCACGGTCTTGTTCTCGGCCGAGGAAATGAAGGTCAGGGCGTAGATGTACTCGTTCCACGACAGGGTGAAGGCGAAGATGCCGGCGGAGATCAGCCCCGGCACGGAAAGCGGCAGGATGATCTTGACCAGGATCTGCAACCGGGTGGCGCCGTCGATCAGAGCGCATTCCTCCAGCTCGTAGGGGATCGAGCGAAAATAGCCCATCAGCAGCCAGGTGCAGAAGGGGATCAGCACCGTGGGATAGGTCAGGATCAGCGCCCAGTTGCTGTCAAAGATACCCAGCGCGAAGACCATCACCGCCAGAGGAATGAACAGGATGCTCGGCGGCACCAGGTAGGCCAGGAAGATCAGCATGCCGATGGTGCGCGAGCCCTTGTAGCGCAGCCGCTCGATGGCGTAGGCCGCGCAGACGGCGCAGAAGATCGACAGGAAGGTCGCGGTCACGGTGACGAACATGGTGTTCCACAGCCACTGCGGATACTCGGTGTCGAACAGCAGGAAGCGGATGTTCTCGAAGGTCGGCTCGAAGACCCAGAGGGCCGAGAGGCCGCGGTAGGTGTGCAGCTCCTCGTTGGTCTTGAAGCTGGTCACCGTCATCCAGTAGAAAGGAAACAGCAGCACGAAGATGAAGATTGCCAGCGGGATGTAGACCGTCACCCAGCGCCGCGGGATCGACTGCAGGTAGTCCATGCCGCCCTCGCTGGCGACCGGCGCCTTTGTCTTGCCCGCCTTGGGCTTGGAAGCGGTGTCAGTCATCTCTGCCTCCCTGCTGCCACTTGCGTCGCTGCAGTCCGAAATAGCTGAACAGAATGGCGGAAAGCAGGAAGGGGATCATCGCCGTGGCGATGGCCGCCCCCTCGCCCAGCGAGCCGCCGACGATGGCCCGCTGATAGGATAGGGTCGCCATGAGGTGCGTCGCGTTGATCGGCCCGCCGCGGGTCATCACCCAGATCAGCTGGAAGTCGGTGAAGGTGAACAGCACCGAGAAAGTCATGACCACGGCGATGATCGGCGTCAGCAGCGGGAAGGTGATGTGGCGGAAGCGCTGCCACTCCGAAGCGCCGTCGATGGTGGCCGCCTCGTGCAGCGAGGGCGGGATGGTCTGCAGCCCCGCCAGCAGGGTGATGGCGACGAAGGGAATGCCGCGCCAGATGTTGGCGGCGATAACCGAGGCCCGGGCCGAGTTGGGCTGGCCGAGGAAATCGATGGTCTCCTCGATCAGGCCCATCTCGATGAGGATCCAGCTGATCACCGAATCCTGCGAATCGTAGATCCACCAGAAGGCCAGGGCGGAGAGCACCGTCGGCACGATGAAGGGCAGCAGCACGATCGCCCGGATGAAGGCCTTGAAGGGGATGTGGTTGTTGAGGATGACCGCCAGCCAGAGTCCCAGCCCGAATTTGATGATGCTAGCGACAACGGTGTAGAGGAAGGTGTTGAACACCGAGAGCCAGAACACAGCGTCGTCGAACAGCCAGAAGTAGTTGTCCAGCCCGACGAAGCGTCCCGGCCGTCCCACTTTCACGTCAGTCAGGCCGAGCCAGACGCCCAGAAACAGCGGATAGGTGAGAAAAACCAGCAGGACGATTGCGGCCGGCAGCATGAACAGCAGGCCGAGAAAATGCCGGTTGTTGCGCAGGCGCTCGACGAGCCCCACCTGCCTGATTGTTCTGGGTTCGCTGATGACTGCCACGGCTGTCTCACTCACATCGGAAAGCGCAACAAGGCCGTCCCGGACGGCGGTCGGGAGGTTCACCGCCCGGGACGGAAGCTACAACGCGTCCTCAGACGTTGTAGTAGCGCTCGGCCCTTGCCTGCGCGTCGGCGGCCGCCTCCTTCGGCGTCTTCGCCCCGGTCGCCGCCTCGGCAACCATGTTGACGACGACGAAATCGGCAAACACGCTGGAGGCCGCATAGCCGAGGGAACCGTCACCGGAGAACACCAGGGTCCGATCGGCGACGTCGCGGAACACCGTGCGCTTGGGATCCTCGGTCCACACCGAATGATCCTTGTAGGCCTTGAGGCTGTGGCTGAGATAGCCCACCGAGCCCTGCAGGAAGGCGTCGTACTGATCCTTTTCCATCAGGAAGGTGATCAGCGCCTTCACTGCGTTCGGATACTTGGTGTGCTTGTAGGGCATCATCGGGAAGCAGACGTGCAGCTCGGTCGGCTTGCCGACAGGACCGATCGGATAGAAGGCATGGTCCATGTCCTCGGCGATATCGGTCATGCCCTCGCGCACCGCGGCGGCATAGATCGAAATGCCGTTGTTGGTGACCGAGCAGCCACTCTGCAGGAAGGCCTTATTGTTGTGGCCGTCGAGCCAGGAAGCCGCGCCGGGCACGAAGGTTTCGCCGAGCTGCTTGACGTATTCCAGGCTGGCAACAGTCTCGGGGCTGTTGATCACCACGTTGTCGTTCTTGTCCACTACCTGACCGCCATGCGACCAGACGATCCAGTGGGTCCAGGCATTGCCGTCGCCGCTGGCATTGCCCAGGGCGAAGCCGCCCGGCGTGCCGTTGGCTTTCAGGTTCTGCATCAGCTTCAGGAAGTCGCCGGTGGTGGTTGGGAAGGCATCGAAGCCGGCCTTCTGGACCATGGACTTGCGGTAGTTGATCAGGTTGCCGCTGATCGTGAAGGGCACGTTGATCCACTTGCCGCCGCGCTTGCCGTAGACCTCCGCCGCGGGGTACCAGCCGCCGTACTTGCCGCCGAGATAGTCGCAGACATCGGACACGTCCATCATGGCATCGGGATAGAGGTGCGCGTCGGCGTGGATACCCCAGATGATGTCCGGGCCGCTGCCGATGTTGGCGGCGACGGCGGCCTTGGGCCGCAGATCTTCGAAGCCCTCGCTGTCAACGCGGATCTTCACGCCGGTGGCCTTGGTGAAGGCGTCGAGGGCGGCCATGAAAGCCTCTTCCTCCGACTGCACGAAGCGCTTCCAGCGCAGCAAACGCAGACTCGCCCCGGATTCCGGCTGCCACTGGCTCTCCGCCGCCCAGGCGCGCGCAGCACGCAGCATCGCCGGGCTCGCCACCACCGCGCCGAGCGCGGCCGCGGCACCGGTTCTCAGTACATCACGTCTCGAAAACCCTGTCATCGCTGCCTCCTTATTCGTCTTGGCTTGTTTTTCTCTCTCCGGCCGCCTCGACGCTTCAGCGCCGCAGCGGCCGCACCATGGATCGAGGGCCCGGATTTCCGATGCCGCTTCTCGCGGCCGGATCTGCTCCCCTGATGATCAACCAAGTACCTGCCCGCTCTCCCTGTCGAAGAGGTGGGCCATGTCGGGCCGCGGCTTCAGATAAATCCGCTGTCCGTAACGCAGGTCGTGACGTTCCTTGAAGGCGACCTGGACATCGCTCCCCCCCAAGCGGCCGACCACAAGGACCTCGGCGCCGGTCGGCTCGACCACCGAGATGTCGAAGGGCAGGCCGTCGCTTTCGCCGGCCAGCTGAAAGTGTTCCGGGCGCAGGCCGTAGAGCACCGGTCGCCCTTCGGCGGCGCCCTCCGCCCTGACCGCTCCCAGCACCGTGCCGTCCTCGGACACCGCCTCGGCGCGGCCGTTGGCATGCCGGACCTCGCCGGCGATGAAGTTAATCGCCGGCGAGCCGATGAACCCGGCGACGAAGACGTTGGCCGGATGGTCGTAGAGATCGAGCGGGGCACCGCTCTGCTCGATATTGCCATCGCGCATGACCACGATCTGGTCGGCCATGGTCATGGCCTCGATCTGGTCGTGGGTCACGTAGACCGAGGTGCTCTTGAGGCGCTGATGCAGCTCGCGGATCTCGGTGCGCATCTGGACGCGCAGCTTGGCATCGAGGTTCGACAGCGGTTCGTCGAAGAGGAAGACGCGCGGATTGCGCACGATGGCCCGCCCCATGGCGACGCGCTGACGCTGGCCGCCGGACAGCTGGCGCGGATAGCGGTCGAGATATTCCTCCAGGTTCAGGATCGCCGCGGCCTCGTGCACCGCTTCCCTGATGCGCTGCGGATCGACCTTGGCCAGCTTCAGGCTGAAGGCCATGTTGTCGAATACCTTCATGTGCGGATAGAGCGCGTAGTTCTGGAACACCATGGCGATGTCGCGCTGCTTGGGTGGCACCAGATTGACCACCTCGTTCTCGATGGCGATCTCGCCGCTTGTCACCTCCTCGAGGCCGGCGATCATGCGCAGCAGGGTCGATTTGCCGCAGCCCGAGGGCCCCACCAGGACGGTGAAGGATTTATCGGGGATGAAGATGCTCACCCCGTGGAGAACCTCGGTCGCACCGAAAGACTTGCGAACGTCGCGGATATCGACGTCGGCCATGCTGCCTCCCTGATCCCGGCGGGCTTTCAGGCACCCGGTTCGTAGTTGGCTGACACTCTATAACGTATACATTAATGCGTCCATTATTTCGGACCTGGCCCACAACGCACTGATATAATTAATATGATTTGATAGAAGACAGGCGAATCGGAATTTCGTCAGGCCCGGGCACCGGTCTGTGAGCCGGACCAGAGTAACGCCGAACCGGTTTTCAGATAAGACCGCACTGCAAGGGGACGAGAAATGACCAAGATGCCCTATGACGGCCGCGGCGCCGTGATCACCGGAGGTGCCCGGGGGATCGGCCTGGCGATCGCTCAGCGTCTCGCCGCCGGCGGCGCCCGCATCGCGCTCTGGGATGTCGACGCGGCGGCGCTGGAGACCGCCCGCGCCGCCCTGCCCGCAGACGGCGGACACACGAGCTGCCGGCTCGACATTACCGAGGAAGCCGCCGTGGCTGCCGCTGCCGAAGAGACGGAGGCGGCGATCGGCCCGATCGACATCCTGGTCAACAACGCCGGCATCACCGGCCCCAACCTGAAGACCTGGGAGTACAGCCTGGCGGACTGGGAGCGGGTGCTCGCCGTCGACCTCACCGCCGTCTTCCTCTGCTGCCGGGCCCTGGTGCCGGGCATGCTGGCGCGCGGCTACGGCCGCGTGGTCAACATCGCCTCGGTCGCCGGCAAGGAAGGCAACCCCAATGCTCCCGCCTACTCCACCGCCAAGGCCGGCGTCATCGGGCTCACCAAGTCGCTGGGCAAGGAGGCCGCCGGCAGCGGCGTGACGGTCAACTGCGTCACCCCGGCCGCCGTCGAGACCGACATCTTCGAGCAGATGACGCCGGCGTTCATCCAGTTCATGCTGTCCAAGATTCCCATGGGACGCTTCGGCAAGGTCGAGGAGGTCGCTGCCCTGGTCGCCTGGCTGGCCTCGGAGGAATGCTCCTTCAGCACCGGCGCGGTCTTCGACATCTCCGGCGGACGGGCCACCTACTAGCTTTGCCAAGCGGGCAAGCCGCCCGCCTGGCGCATGGACCCCCTGCCGAGATGTGGGTGTTGCCGGAAGCCTGCGGCGTCTAGCATGGACACTGGCGCTATCCGCTCCCGCCGCCGCCGCAACCGCCCGAAAGCGAAGGCGCAGTTCCATGGCCGCCCCGCGTTCCTTCACGATCGAGCCGATCAGCAACGAGCCCCTGCGCGGCATCCTGCTGATGATCGCGGCCTTCTGCACCTTCTCGATGCTGGACACCACGGCGAAGTACCTGGTGCAGATCTATCCGACGGCGCAGGTGGTCTGGGCGCGTTACGTGGGACACGTGGTACTGGCCGCCGCCGTGCTGCTGCCGATCCACGGGCGCAGCCTGCTGGTGAGCCACCGACCCGGCCTGCAGGTGCTGCGCTCGCTGTTTCTCTTCGGTGCCACCTGCACCAACTTCTGGGCGCTGCAGTACCTGCAGCTGGCCGAGACCTCCGCGATCTCCTTTTCGGCACCCTTGATGGTCGCGGTGCTGGCCATCCCGCTGCTCGGCGAGCGCATCGGCCCGCGGCGCTGGGCGGCGATCTTCGTCGGCTTCTTCGGCGTGCTCATCGTGATCCGGCCGGGACTCGGCCTGGTGCACTGGGCGGCCGGGCTGTCGCTGCTCTCGGCGCTCTGCGTCAGCCTCTACCAGATCACGACGCGCAAGCTCGCCGGTCTCGACCGGGCGGTCACCACGCAGTTCTACAGCGCCATCATCGGCGCCCTGGTGATCACGCCCATCGTGCCGTTCTTCTGGCAGACGCCCGACGTCACCGGCATCGCGCTGATGCTGCTGCTCGGCGCCCTCGGCGGTATCGGCCACTGGATGCTGATCCTGGCCCACCGCCTGGCCCCGGCGCCGATCCTGGCACCCTTCAACTACATCCAGCTGATGCCGATGATCCTGCTGGGCTTCCTGGTGTTCGGCGACCTGCCGGACTTCTGGACCCTGTTCGGCGCCGGCGTGGTGCTGACCAGCGGCCTCTACCTGCTCTACCGCGAGCGCCGGGTGAAGGCGGCGCGGCCGGCCGTGGCACCGCCGGGCTGAGGCCTTCACCACGCTGCAGCTTTTCGCAGGTGCGACTGCGCAGGTCGCTGACGAGGCAGTTGCGGGCGCTGGCATTCTCCACTATGGGGCGCGACGACACATCGAAAGAGCGCATTCATGTCCTATGCCAATTTGAAGAAACGCCTCGATGCCGGCGACATCGTGATTCTCGACGGCGCCACCGGCACCGAGCTGCAGCGCCGCGGCGTCGACATGAATCCGGCCGCCTGGTGCGGTGTTGCGAGCCTGGAGAACGGGGAGGTGCTGACACAGATCCACAGCGACTACATCGCGGTGGGGGCGGAAGTGATCACCGCCAATAGCTATGCCTCCTCCCGCCTCATGCTGTCGCCGGCCGGCCTTGGCGACCGGGTGGAAGAAATCAATCGACGTGCCGTGGAAGCGGCCCTGCGCGCGCGCGACGCGGCGCCTCCGACCCAGGGGGTCGTCGTCGCCGGCTCACTCTCCCACATGGTTCCGCTCACCGGTGGAACCGCGAAGGTCGACCCGCGGGTGACGTTGAGCGAGACTGAGATGTCGGAGGCGTTTCACGAACTGGCGCAGATTCTGAAGGCCGCCGGCGTAGATTTGCTGATCCTGGAGATGATGTACCATCCGCTCCGCGCCAAGCTGGTCCTGGAAGCCGCTCAGGCAACCGGGTTGCCGATCTGGTTCGGGCTCAGTGCCCGGCGAGGTGCGACGGGCGCGCTGCTCAGCTTTCACCAGCTGGAAGATCTGCCGCTAGATGCGGTCACCGCCCTGCTGCCGAAGGCTGGCGTCGATGTTGCCGGCTGCATGCACAGCAGTGCCGACGTGATTGCCGAGGCCCTGGCGGCAATCCGCAAGTCCTTTGGAGGCGCTTTGATGGCCTACCCGGACAGTGGCTACTTCGAGATGCCGGAATGGCGCTTCGTCGACGTGATCGAGCCGAAGCGCCTGGAACACTTCTTCCTGGACTGGCTGAAGCAGGGTGCACAAGTCATCGGCGGCTGCTGCGGTCTGACGGTCGAGCACATCAAGGCCGCCGTGCGCGCCCGCGACCGCTACAGCGGCGCGCTGTAAGTCCGCATACGCCGAGACAAAATCCCCTCACCCTCCCGCTTCGCGGGCCCCTCCCTCTCCCACGCAGGGGAGAGGGTTCTCTTAGCGACTTTCACTTCCAATTCCCTCTCCCCTGGCGGGAGAGGGTTGCGCAGGCTTGGCAAGCGAAGCGCGCCTCGCCGAAGCTGGGTGAGGGGGAGCTTGCCTCACAGCGTCACCCCGCCGTCGACCACCATGGCCGTGCCGGTGGTGTAGGCGGCGGCGTCGCCGGCCAGGTAGACCGCCATGGCGGCGATCTCCTCCGGCTTGCCGAGGCGGCCGATCGGCTGGCGGGCGATGAAGGCCTTGCGCGCCGCCGCCGGGTCGTCGAAGGCGGCAATGCGATCGTCCAGCGACGGCGACTCGATGG
>JBFGUI010000110.1:0-12032 GCA_041565695.1 Kiloniellaceae bacterium | reverse complement strand
CCTGAAGATCTGCAAGGCGCGCGGGGTGAAGGTGGTGCCGCGCGGCGCCGGGACCTCGCTTTCCGGCGGCGCCCTGCCGCTGGCCGACGGCATCATCCTGGGGCTCGGCAAGTTCAACCGGGTGCTCGAAATCGACTTCGAGAACCGCTGTGCCGTGGTCCAGCCGGGCGTCACCAACCTCGCGATCACCAAGGCGGTCGAGCACGCCGGCTTCTACTACGCACCCGATCCTTCCAGCCAGATCGCCTGCACCATCGGCGGCAACGTGGCCGAGAACTCCGGCGGCGTGCACTGCCTGAAATACGGCCTGACCACCAACAACCTGCTGGGCCTTGAGATGGTGCTGATGGACGGCACCATCCTGCGCCTCGGCGGCAAGCACCTGGATGCCGAGGGCTATGACCTGCTGGGCATCATGACCGGCTCGGAAGGCCTGCTCGGCGTGGTCACCGAGGTAACGGTGCGCCTGCTGAAGAAGCCGGAGACGGCGCGCGCCCTGCTGCTCGGCTTTCCGACCAACGAGCAGGCCGGCGATGCGGTGGCCGCCATCATCGGCGCGGGCATCATCCCCGGCGGCATGGAGATGATGGACAAGCCGGCCATCCACGCCGCCGAGGATTTCGTCCACGCCGGCTATCCGCGCGACGTCGAGGCGCTGCTCATCGTCGAACTCGACGGCCCGCAGGCGGAGGTCGACTACCTGATCGGCGCGGTCTCGCAGATCGCCGAAGAAAGCGGTGCGGTGACCAGCCGCATCAGCGAAAGCGAGGAGGAGCGGCTGACCTTCTGGGCCGGGCGCAAGGCCGCCTTTCCGGCCGTTGGGCGCATCTCGCCCGACTACTATTGCATGGACGGCACCATCCCGCGCGGCCGGCTGCCGCTGGTCCTCAAGCGCATGCGCGAACTCAGCGAGCATTACGGCCTGGGTGTCGCCAACGTCTTCCATGCCGGCGACGGCAATCTGCATCCGCTGATTCTCTACGACGCCAACAAGCCGGGAGAACTGGAGAAGGCAGAGGACTTCGGCGCCGACATCCTGAAGCTCTGCGTCGAGGTGGGCGGCGTGCTGACCGGAGAGCACGGCGTCGGCGTCGAAAAGCGCGACCTCATGGGCACCATGTTCAGCGAGGCCGACCTCAAGCAGCAGCAGCGCGTCAAGTGCGCCTTCGATCCCGATGCGCTGCTCAACCCCGGCAAGGTCTTCCCGCAGCTGCACCGCTGCGCCGAGCTGGGCCGCATGCACATCAGCGGCGGCAAGCTGCCGTTTCCGGACCTGCCGCGATTCTAGAGTGAGATCGGGACCTATGGCATCGGACAAGGCGACGACCTTCGCGCCGGAGAATCGCGAACAGGTGGCGCAGGCCGTGGCCTGGGCGGTGGCCGAGGAAGTGCCGCTCGAGGTCATCGGGCGGGGCAGCAAGCGTGGTCTCGGCCGCCCGGTGCAGGCCGCTCACAGCCTCGACCTTTCCCGTCTCGAGGGCATCACCCTCTACGAGCCGGAAGAACTCGTACTTTCCGCGCGCGCCGGCACCGCGCTCTCGACCATCGAGGCCGTGCTCGAGGAAAAGCGCCAGATGCTGGCCTTTGAGCCGACCGATCTCGGGCCGCTGCTCGGCGCCGCCGCCGGGTCGGCCTCGATCGGCGGCGTGCTGGCCTGCAATCTCTCCGGCCCGCGCCGCATCAAGGCGGGGGCGGCGCGCGACCACTTCCTCGGTGTCCAGGCGGCCTCCGGGCGGGGCGAGATCTTCAAGTCCGGCGGCCGGGTGGTGAAGAACGTCACCGGCTACGATCTCTGCAAGCTGCTCTGCGGCTCCCACGGTACCCTGGCGGTGATGACCGACGTCACGGTGAAGGTGCTGCCGCGTCCGGAAAAGACCTGGACCGTGCTGGTCGTCGGCCTCGACGACGCGACGGCCGCCAAGGCCATGGCCCGTGCCCTGGGCTCGCCGCACGAGGTCTCCGGCGCCGCCCACCTGCCGGCTGCGCTGGCCGCCGCCTCCGCGGTCTCCTACGTGGCCGGGGCCGGCGCGGCGGTCACCGCGCTGCGCCTGGAAGGCCCGGGCCCCTCGGTCGAGCACCGCTGCGCGGCGCTGCGGCGCGAGCTGGCCGATCTCGGCGCCACGGAAGAGCTGCACAGCCACAATTCGCTCACCCTGTGGCGCGAACTGCGCGACGTGCAGCCCTTCGTCGGACAGACAGAGAGGGCCGTCTGGCGTCTTTCCGTCGCGCCCGCCGCCGGCCCCGGCGTCGCCGCTGCCGTCGCCGCCGGCATTCCGGGCACCGCGGCCTTCTACGACTGGGGCGGCGGCCTCGTGTGGCTGTCTCTGCCGTCGGCCGGCGATGCCGGTGCCGCCCGGGTGCGCCAAACGGTTGCCGCGGCCGGCGGCCACGCGACTCTGATCCGCGCGCCAATGGAACTGCGCGCCGCCGAGGCGGTGTTCCAGCCGCAGGATGCGGCGACGGCGGCGCTGACGCAGCGGATCAAGGACGGTTTCGATCCGCGCCGGGTGCTCAATCCCGGACGCATGTACGCCGGGCTCTAGGGAGAGCGACAAGTCGATGCAGACCAACTTCTCTCTCGCCCAGCTCGCCGATCCCGGCATCGCGGAGTCGGAAAAGATCCTGCGTAACTGCGTGCACTGCGGCTTCTGCACCGCGACCTGCCCGACCTACACCCTGCTGGGCGACGAGCTCGATTCGCCGCGCGGGCGGATCTACCTGATCAAGGACATGCTGGAAAACGCGCGACCTGCCTCGCCCAGGGTGGTCAAGCACATCGATCGCTGCCTTTCCTGCCTGTCCTGCATGACCACCTGTCCCTCGGGCGTGCATTACATGCACCTGGTCGACCACGCGCGGACCTATATCGAGGAGACATACAAGCGTCCGCTGCCGGACCGCCTGCTGCGCTGGCTGCTGGCTTTCGTGCTGCCGCATCCGACGCGTTTCCGCCTGGCGCTGCTCGGCGCCTTCTATGCCAAGCCCTTCGCCCGCCTGATGCCCGGCCGCCTCAAGGGCCTGCTGGCCATGGCGCCGAGCGAGACGCGCTCGCCCAGCGCCGTCGACCGCCCGCAGGTCTTCAAGGCCGTCGGCCCGCGACGGGCGCGCGTCGCCCTGATGAACGGCTGCGCCCAGAAGGTGCTGGCGCCGGAGATCAACGAGGCGACGATCCGCCTGCTCAACCGCCACGGCGTCGAGGTGGTGGTGGCCAAGGGCGCCGGCTGCTGCGGCGCCCTGGTGCATCACATGGGCAGGGAAGGCCCCGCGCTGGACGCCGCCCGCGCCAGTGTCGCCGCCTGGACCCGCGAGCTGGAAGGGGCGGGGCTCGATGCCGTGATCATCAACGCCTCGGGCTGCGGCACCACGGTGAAGGACTACGGCTTCATGCTGCGTGAGGATGCAGCCTGGAAGGACAAGGCGGCAAAGATCTCGGCTCTGACCAAGGACGTCACCGAGTTCCTCGACGGCCTCGGCCTCGAGCCCGCGGCAGGCGCGCCGCGGCTTGCCGTGGCCTATCACTCGGCCTGCTCCATGCAGCACGGCCAGCAGATCCGCCGAGAGCCCAAGACGCTGCTCAGCGCAGCCGGCTTCGAGGTCAGGGAGGTGCCGGAGGGGCATCTCTGCTGCGGCTCCGCCGGCACCTACAACCTGCTGCAGCCGGAGATCGCCGAGCGCCTCAAGGCGCGCAAGGTCGCCAACATCGAGAGCACCAGGCCGCAGGTCATCGCCACCGGCAACATCGGCTGCATGACGCAGATCGCCAGCGGCACCGGCATCCCGGTGGTGCACACGGTGGAGTTGCTCGACTGGGCGACCGGCGGCCCGACACCGCGGGCCCTGGAATCCCTGCCGTCTGCCGTCGGCGAAGGCTAGAGCCGGCGTCCGCCGGCAGCGCAAGGATGTCGCGTGTCAGCCCCCGCTGGCCTCGATCTCGCCTTCGATGTGCTGGGCCAGCTTGAGCGAGGCAAGGCCGTCCTCCGCCAGCCCGTAGTCGCGCTGATAGGCCTTGATGGCGGCTGTCGTTTTCGCGCCCTTGACGCCGTCGATCGGTCCCGGATCGTAGCCGAGCTTGCTGAGGCCGGCCTGTACCCGGGCGACGGCGGATTTGTTGGCGGGCTTGTCTTTGGTAGCCCAGATGGGGTCTCCCAGATCGATCACGTCCTCGCTGGTGAGGGCGCCCGTCAAGCCACCCGCCGCGGCGCCGATCAGCACGCCCTGCAGGATCGACAGGCCGGTTACGGCACCGAGCACCGCGCCGGCGCCGGCGCCGATGCCGGCACCCGAGGCCGCACGGTCGCCGGTACTGCTGCCGCAGGCCGACAGCAGCAGGGCCACGCCCAGAACGAGAGCCATCGTGCGCTTCATCGACAGTCTCCTTATCGTACCTGACAAAATAGCACCCTCTACCGGATCGCTGCCCCGGCTACTGCGCCGCGCGGATCGACTGGACAAAGGCGATGATGTCGTCGACCTGTTCCGGCTGGATCTCGAAGGTGGCGACGAAGGCCGGATCGCTCGTCGGGGGTGCCACGCCGGGAACGCGCACGACCACCGGATGAGGCGGGCGTTCGAAGAAGTTCTGAAAACGCTCCAGGTAGTCGTCGCGTCGCGCCATGAGGCGGAAGGACGGCGTGCTCTCGATGCCGCCGTAGGGATTGTAGTCAGGAATCACGTGGCAGCGCGAGCAGTGGTCGATGGCGATCTGCCGGCCCTTGTCCCGGTCGCCGGCAGCCTCGGCGGCGGCCGGCAGGGCGAGCAGCAGACAGAGGCCGGCCGGAAGCAGGCGCTGTGCGAGGATTGGAGCCGTGCGCATGTTCGCAGTCTAGCGACTTTTGGCGGCAGGTGAAGAGCATCCGCCGCCGCCGAGCCCGGCCAGGACCAGGCGCTGGGTCTCCACCGCCCGCTCCCAGACCATCTCCTTCCAGTCGTCGGCATCCTGGTAAAAGGCCTCGCGGACCTGCTGCTTGATCGCCCTGCCCTTGGCCGAGGCGAGGTCGCCGTAGAGGTGCAGCCAGTTGTCGGCGCGCAGGGCCAGTTTCACCTCTTCGCTCGGCAGGGTGCCGTATTCCAGGGCGAGGGCGGTGAGCTCGGCCCGGGGGATCGCCTGCGCCATGCCGATCATGTTGAAGCCGCGGATCTCCGTCGCCGAGGAGGTGCCGAGCGCCGGGCAGGTGAAATCGTCGCCGAACCACGCCGCCATGCGTGCCAGGGCCGGGGAACCCGGCTCCGCCGGGCAGATCCGCTCGCCGTGGCCGCGCGGCCCCAGGCCGGTGTGGTAGTCGATGACCGCCACATGCCGCGCGCCGCCGAGGTGGCGGGCGAAGATGGCTTTCAGCTGCCGGTGCGACCAGGTCGGCTGCCGGCCGCCGAAGAAGATGCCGTCCGGATGGCGGTACTGGCCGTTGGTGATCGCCGCCTGCAGCCCGGCGGTGCCGTGGCGCTCCAGGTAGGCCGCCAGCACCTCGCGGGTGGCGGCGATGGTGGCGTCGTCCCAGCTCGGTGGGCAAAGCGCCTCGGCCAGTTCGTCGTAGCCGGGGTTCTCCGGCAGGGGGGCGGCGAAGTCGACGAAGTTGCGGTTGAGGTCGACGTTGCCCTCGGTGACCCGCCGCAGCCAGGCGAAGCCGTGCGGGTTGATCGCGTGGACCGCCATGTAGGCGATATCACCCTGCTCACGCACCAGGCCGCTTTCGAGCCAGCCGCTCTGCATGGCCGAACCGCAAAAACCCTCCGCCCCATGGGTGCCCGAGAGGGTGACCAGCACGCGCTCAGCCTCGGCGGGGCCCCACCAGGCGACATCGCAGCCCAGTTCGCCGTCCTCCGGCCCGCGTTCGGGATGCGCGCAACTCTCGACCCGGGCTCCGGCTGCTGCGGCGGCCGCGGCAAAGCGCCGCCGCGCTTCGGGGTAGTCCGCCGAGAAGTAGCTTGCGCCTGGCATGCCGAAAGCACCTCGCTGATCGATGCGGCAGAGGGCGCCGGGCCGTCGGCCGGCGACGCCATGGCCTCAATGCATTGTGAAACCCGCAGGATATCCAGCCTCTTTGGCCGGGCGGGCCTTTGCGCCATAATCCATACTATGAAGCGGCTGCGAACCGGAACGATCTCTTTGCTCTGCGGCATCTGCGCGGCCCTGGTCGTGGGGCTGATGGCGGCTCCCGCGGTGCAGGCCGACCAGAACGACAGCCGCCTGGACGCCCTCTTCGTGCGGCTGCTCGAGGCGCCGGGCCCGGGCGAGGCCCAGGTGGTGGAGGGCCTGATCTGGTCGATCTGGGTGCAGTCGGACGACGGCGCGGTCCAGATCCTGATGCACGATGGCATCGAGGCGCTGCAGCGAGGCGACTACCGCCGCGCCCTCTCGAAGTTCGAACAGATGGTGGTGATCGCGCCAGACTTCGCCGAAGGCTGGAACAAGCGGGCAACGGCGCACTACCTGCTGGGCAACTACGCCCAGTCCCTGGCCGATATCAGCAAGACCCTGAAGCTGGAGCCGCGCCACTTCGGTGCCCTGTCCGGGCGCGGCCTGGTCTATATCGAGCTGGAGGACGAGCGCCGCGCGCTGAAGGCCTTCGAGGATGCCCTCTCGATCCATCCCAACCTGACTTCGGCGGCGATCAACGCGGCTCAGCTGCGTAAGATGCTGCGCGAGCGGCGGATCTGAGGGGCGGATCCTAGAGGGCTTTGTGCGTTGTCCCTTTGCCGGGTGTCATGAACACCATCTCTGCAGCTGCGGCGACCTTGACGCGGTGCCAGCGGCCCCGGGGCACAATGCAGGCTTGGCCGGGGTTCATTTCGATCTCCTCGACGCAACTTCCTGCCGTGCCTTCAATTACGACGGTCGCCTTTCCGGCAAGCAGCAGCAGGATCTCGTCGCCGGCCGGATGACGTTCCCAGTGGGTCATATCCTCGGTCAGCCGTGACGCCATGATGGGGAGGCCATCGAGACGTCGCTTGCCGGATATCAGGTCAGACCAGAAGTCCGGCGTCAGGGGAATGCGCCTGACTTCGCCGCCTTCGCGCGGCTCCAGGTAGGTTTCGGTCAGACTGCTGGCGGGTCCGGTAACAATAGGCCCTAGGCTTCCACCCGCGCGATGCGCAGCATGTTGGTGGTGCCCGGCGTCTTGAACGGCACGCCCGCGGTGATCACCAGGGTATCACCCAGGTTGGCGAAGCCCTCGCGCACGGCCAGCCGGCAGGCCTTCTCGACCATCTCCTGGGTGTTGGAGACGTCGTCTGTCTGCACGCAGTGGGCGCCCCAGAGCACCGAGAGGCGCCGCGCCGTGCTGAGCTTGTTGGTGAAGACCATGATCGGCACGTTGGGGCGCTGGCGCGCGGCGCGCAGCGCGGTGGAGCCGGACATGGTGTAGTTCACGATGGCCGCGGTCGAGAGGGTCGAGGCGACCTGCGAGGCGGCAGCGGAGATGGCATCGGCCCCCGTCGCCTCCGGCGCGCCGTCGTCGGAGTGCAGGATCGTGCGATAGGCCGGATCGGCCTCGGTCGAGGCGATGATGCGGTCCATGAAGGTCACTGCCTCGCGCGGATACTTGCCGGCAGCGGACTCGGCGGAGAGCATCACCGCGTCGGCCCCGTCGTAGATGGCGGTCGCCACGTCGGAGGCTTCGGCGCGGGTCGGCGCTGGAGCGGAGATCATCGATTCCAGCATCTGCGTGGCCACCACAACCGGCACGCCGGACAGGCGGCAGGCGTGGATGATCTGCTTCTGGCGGCTCGGGATGCTCTCCGGCGGCATTTCCACACCCAGGTCGCCCCGCGCCACCATGACCGCGTCGGACAGGGCGATCAGCTGCGGCAGGCAGTCCAGGGCAGCGGGCTTTTCGATCTTGGTCATGATCGCCGCGCGGTCGCCGACCAGGCGGCGCGCCTCGGTCAGGTCTTCCGGGCGCTGGATGAAGGACAGCGCGATCCAGTCGGCGCCGAGTTCGAGCGCGAACTCCAGGTCATGGCGGTCCTTCTCGGTGATCGGCGAGATCGGCAGGACCACGCCGGGCAGGTTGACGCCCTTGTGATTGCGCAGCGGCCCACCGGTCACCACCTTGGTCTCGGCGTAGTCGGGCGTGCAGTCCTGCACCTCGAGGCGCAGCTTGCCGTCGTCGATCAGCAGCGAGGTTCCCGGCTTCAGGGCGGCGAAGATCTCCGGGTGCAGCAGCGGCGCGCGGCGGTCGTCGCCGGTCGTTTCGTCGAGGTCGAGGCGGAAGCGCTGGCCGGCTTTGATCTGCACCTCGCCGTCCTTGACGCTACCGATGCGAAGCTTCGGGCCCTGCATGTCGGCCAGCACGCCGATGGGGCGCTCGAGCTCGGCCTCGATCTCGCGGATGGTCTCATAGCGCTCGCGGTGGTCGTCGTGCGTCCCGTGAGAGAAATTGAGGCGGAACACGTCGGCGCCGGCACGAAACAGCTCGCGGATCTGCTGCTTCGAGGAGCTCGCGGGGCCGAGCGTGGCTACGATCTTTGCTTTTCTTTGGCGTCGCATGGCGCGCAGTCTACCCAGGTTTCGGTGTGAGCCCAGAGTGTTTTTGTCAGGGCCGTTCTATTGAGACTTCGGCGGGTATCGCCTCCCTGGTGACCAGGATGGCGCGGAAGTCGTTCACGTTGGTCAGCGTCGGCCCGGTCACCACCAGGTCGCTCAACGCCGAGAAGAAGCCGTAGCCGTCGTTGTCGGCCAGCATGGCCTTGGCGTCGATGCCGGCTGCCGCCGCGCGGGCCAGGCAGCCCGGGCCGGTGATGGCGCCGGCGTTGTCCTCGCTGCCGTCGATGCCGTCGGTATCGCAGGCCAGGGCGTAGATGCCGGGGGCGCCTTCCAGGGCGACGGTCAGCGCCAGCAGGAACTCGGCGTTGCGCCCGCCGCGCCCCGTGCCGCGCAGCGTCACCGTGGTCTCGCCGCCGGACAGCAGCACGCAGGGCGCCGCCGCCGGCTGGCCGAAGCGGGCCACCTGGCGGGCGATGCCGGCCATGACCTGGGCCACCTCGCGGGCCTCGCCCTCGATGGAATCGCCCAGGATCACCGGCGTGACACCTTCCTCGCGGGCCACGGCGGCGGCGGCCTCCAGGGCGTCCTGGGGACGGGCGATCAGATGGGTCGCTGTATTGGCCAGGCGCGGGTCGCCGGGCTTGGGGGTTTCCTCGGCGCCGGCTTTGAGGTGCGCGGTCACCGAGGCCGGCGCGTCGATCCCGTACTTTTCCAGGATCGCCAGGGCGTCGGCGAAGGTGGTCGGGTCCGGCACCGTGGGACCGGAGGCGATGACCGCCGGGTCGTCGCCCGGCACGTCGGAGATCAGCAGGCTGACCACCCGTGCCGGCGCCGTGGCGGCGGCCAGGCGCCCGCCCTTGATTGCCGAGAGGTGCTTGCGCAGGCAGTTCATCTCGTCGATCGCTGCGCCGCAACGCAGCAGCGCCTTGTTAACCGCCTGCTTCTCCTCCAGCGTGATGCCCGGCGCCGGCAGCGACAGGAGGGCCGAGCCGCCGCCGGAGATCAGGCAGAGCACCAGGTCGTCGGGCCCGAGGCCCTGAACCATGGCGAGGATGCGCTTGGCGGCGTCGAGGCCGGCCTGGTCGGGCACCGGGTGGGCGGCCTCCACCACCTCGATGTGGCGGCAGGGCAGGGCATGGCCGTAGCGGGTGACGACCAGGCCTTCCAACGGTGCGCGCGCCACGTCCGGCCAGCTGTCCTCGACCGCCTTGGCCATGGCGGCGGCGGCCTTGCCGGCGCCGACTACGATGGTGCGGCCCCCGGACCCTTCGGCTGGCGGGTGCGGCAGGAAGCGCGGCACGGCCAGCGCCGGGTCGGCCGCGGCCAGGGCGGCCTCGAAGAGCCGGCGCAGCAGCGCGCCGGGTTGCGGATCCCCCATTGCGTCAGCCGCGCGCTGCGACCTGGGGCTCGGGTGCCGACTGCAGGGTGTCGTCTTCCTCGTAGCGCGACAGCACGGTGGAGAGGTGCTCCTCCATGGCCTGGGCCGCCGCATCGCCGTCGCCGCGCTGGATCGCGGTCCAGATCGCCCGGTGCTGCTCCATGAAGTGCCGGTCGTCGGCCGCGCTGGCGTAGAGGCTGTAGCGGTGGAAGGCGAACATCTGCTCCAGGATGTCGCCGAGGATCGACATCAGGTGCATGTAGACGGCGCTGCCGGAGGCCTTGGCGATGGCCAGGTGGAAATTGAGGTCGTCTTCCGCCTTGGCGCGCGAGGGCCGGTCCGGACTCATGATGATGGCAAAGCAGCGCTCGATCTCGGCGAGCTGTTCCGGCGTGGCCCGCTCGGCGGCGCGGCGTGCGGCCCAGACCTCCAGGTTGGCGCGCACCTCGGCCAGGTCGTGCAGGTTGTCACGGTTGGAGCGCACCAGCCGCGCCAGCGCCGAGTCGAGCTGGTCGGCCGCCGCGGTGATGCGGGTGCCGCCGCCCTGCACGGCGGTGACGAAGCCCTGGGCCTTCAGCTGCTGCAGCGCGGCGCGCACGGAAACCCGGCTGACGCCCATCATGTCGGCCAGCTGGCGCTCGCCGGGCAGGCGTTCGCCCGGGGCCAGCTCGCCGCTGGAGATCATGCGCAGCAGTTCGCTGGCGATGCGGTCCGCGACGCGTTCGCGGGGGATTTCCTGGAATCTGCGATCCATCGTGTTCAGTCTCCGGCCCGGCGCGACGGTCCCCGAGGTGGTCTCTTGGACTGTCCTGTGCCGTTGCGAGCCAGCCTCCCTTTCTCTCGAATGCCTGCTTCATTGGCATTTTGGTATGACCACTTTGAAACCTATTAAAGCGGCTTCCTGCCAACGCCGTCAAGCCGCCGCGCGAGGCCGGGCCGCTGATTTTCGCGGTGGCCGGGGCAAGTCTTTGGTTTCCGAAAGCTTTTATCGCCGGCCGGCGAGTGCGGCGGGCGCGCCGGGCGGCATTCCGGAGAGTTCCATTCCCGCTGTCATGGAAGCATGCTAGGAGGGCGTAGACGACGAGTGCAAGGGGAGGCTTCGAGAGATCATGACGGTGGAATGGCAGGGCGTGTTTCCGGCCGCGACGACCCAGTTCACGACCGGCGGGGCGGTGGACCTGGAGGCCACCTTGGCGCACCTCGAGATGCTGATCAGGGCCGGCGTGCACGGCCTGGTGATGCTCGGCACCGTGGGCGAAAACTGCTCGCTGTCGGCGGAGGAAAAGCGTGAGGTCATCAAGGCCACGGTGGAACTCGCCGCCGGCCGCATCCCGGTGGTCGCCGGCGTCGCCGAGACCACCACGGCGGCGGCCTGCCGCTACGCCGAGGACGTGCAGGCGCTGGGCGCTGACGGCCTCATGGTACTGCCGGCCATGGTTTACCGCTCTGACGCGCGCGAGACCATGGCGCACTACCGCGCGGTGGCGCGGGCCAGCAGCCTGCCGGTCATGTGCTACAACAACCCCGTCACCTACGGCGTCGACATCACGCCGGAGATGTTCGCCGAACTGGCCGACGAGCCGATGCTGGTGGCGATCAAGGAATCCTCCGACGACCCGCGCCGCCTCACCGACATCGTCAATGTCTGCGGCGATCGCTACGTGCTGTTCTGCGGCGTCGACGACCTGGTCATGGAATCGGTGATGCTGGGCGCGGTGGGCACCGTGGCCGGCCTGGTCAACGCTTTTCCCGAGGAAACCCTGCGTCTCTGGAAGCTGGCGAGCGAGGGGCGCTATGGCGAGGCGCTGGAGCTTTACCGCTGGTTCACACCGGTGCTGCACCTCGACTGCCATCCCAAGCTGGTGCAGTACATCAAGCTGGCCCAGGCCATGTGCGGCCACGGCACCGAGGACTGCCGCCCGCCGCGCCTGCCCCTGGTCGGCGAAGAGCGCCAGCGCATCACCGCGCTGATCCAGCAGGCCATCGACACGCGTCCCCGGCTGGCGGCTTGATCGCTCAGTCGTCGCCGCAGGGACCGCGCTCGATCTGCACCGTGGAGTGGTCGATGCCGAAGCGCCGGGCCAGCACCTCCTTGATGCGGAGCAGGGTGGCCTGGGAGTCGGCGCTCTCGCCGATCTGGGCATGCAGGGTGAGCAGCGGGCGCTCCGGCGT
>JBFGUI010000109.1:0-12084 GCA_041565695.1 Kiloniellaceae bacterium | reverse complement strand
CCGAACAGCCCGACGGACTTGGAGAAGGCGTAGATGTCCGAGGTGAAGTCGGTGCTGCGCGAGGCCTCGATGCCGCGGCCCAGCGGGCCGACCGTGACGCTGGCATCGGCGCCCAGCTTGAACTCGCTCGACAGCATGGCGTCGACTGCCTTGTCGCTCATCAGCACGAAGACCGTCTCCTTAACCTCGCCGCCGATCTGCAGGCCCAGCGATCCGGCCCCCAGGGTGTAGAAGGCCGGCGCCGACCAGCTGCCGTCGGTGCCGCGGGCGAGGAACACACCGGTGCCGCCCTCGGCGCCGATGATGAAGCCGCCCTTGACCAGCTGCGGCACGATATAGATACCCTTGGCGTTCGCGATGAACTTGGGCAGTTCGAAGAAGTCCTTGTCGGCCATCAGGCGGTCGACGGTCAGGCGCGCTTCGGTGACCAGCGACTCCGCCTCGCTCTCCGCCCGCACGGCGCTGCCGCCGGCGACGGCGGCAAACAGCAGCGCGGCGAACAGCACGGCGCTGCGGTAAAGCTTCGTTGCGCGGCGGCTGAGGGTCGCATCGGCCATCATGTCTTCACCTTCCTCGTTCGGTCGCGTTGGGGCAGCGTCCGCCTGCCTAACCTGCCAGATGGGCGCGGGCGTTCACCAATGCAATACGCCAGCTGCCGCCCGCACGTTCCCCGTCTGCGATCGCCTCTGTTTCGGCGAAGTGGTCGAGGCGGGTGAGCGCGCAGTTGTCCACGGCGAAGGCCAGGGCCTGCTCCGGCGTTACCCCCAGGGCATGGCCGAGGGCGGCGCGGATCGGCCCGCCGTGGCTGACGCAGACGATGTCACGCCCGGCATGGCGCCGGGTCAGGGCCTCGACCGCCGCCGCCACCCGGTTCGAGAGCGCGCTGAAGCTCTCGCCGCCCGGCGGCACCTCCTCCGCCGGGGCCAGCCAGAAGCGGTGCCAGGCGCCGCTGCGCGCGGCCTCCAGCTCGGCATAGGTCAGGCCCTGCCAGTCGCCGAAGTTCTGCTCGACCAGCCGGGCCTCGACCTCGAAATCGGCCGGCGCCGAAGCGTGGTGGCGGGCGATGGCCTCGGCGGTCGCCCGGGTCCGGGTGAGCGGCGTCACCAGCCAGACCGCCGCCGCCGGCAGCTGGGCGGCGAGCGCCCGGAACACGGCCTCGTCGCTGCAGTCGCAGGGCACGTCCCGGTTGCCGTAGATGCGCCCTTGCTGCCCGGTAACCGGCGCGTGGCGGATCCACCACCAGCGTGTCACGGTCATGCGGCGACCCCTGCGGCGGCGACCAGCAGCACGGCCAGTTCGCCCAGCTGCTGCGCGGCCCCCAGCACGTCGCCGGTGACCCCGCCGATCTGGCGCCGCGCCTGGGCGGCGAGGGCGAGCTGGGCCACCGCGCAGGCGAGTACCGCCGTGACGGCGATGGCGAGGTCAAGCAGCAGCAGCGCGGCGGCGAGGCCGATGAGCGCTGCGGTGAGGGCATCGGCACCGCCGGGGCGGCCGGTAGCCGCGGCCAGGCCGTCACTGCGGGCCGGCGGCAGGCCCCACATCAGCGCCGCCAGGCCGGCGCGCGACAGGGCATGGGCGGCGAGCAGCGCCGCGGCCACCGCAGCGGGATCGGCAATCGCGGTGAGGCCGCCGCCGCGGCCCGCCAGCACGAGCCCCAGCGCCAGCACGCCGTAGGTGCCGATGCGGCTGTCGCGCATGATGGCCAGCTTGCGGTCCCGGTCATGGCCGCCGCCGAAGCCGTCGGCCACGTCGGCCAGGCCGTCCTCGTGCAGCGCGCCGGTCGCCAGGATGGCGGCCGCCAGGGCGAGGGCGGCGGCGAGGAAGGGCGGCAGCGCCAGCCAGGCGGCCAGGGCGAAGACGCCGGCGGCGACGGCGCCCACGACAAGCCCGACCAGGGGATAGCAGCGCGCCGGATGGGACGCCGCCCCCGGCGCCGCCGCCGCTGCCCGGCCGAGCGGCAGACGGGTCAGCAGCCGTGCGGCGGCCAGCAGGTCGTCGCGCCAGGCGCGCGGGTGCCAGGAGGAAGCAGGAAGGGAAAATGCCATGATCGGTCGCTTGTCCGCTGAAAGGGGCCAGTCGCAAAAAACGCCCCTGGGCCCGGCCCGTGCTCGGTTTGCCTTCTTGTATCAGCCGGTTATAAGTCAATTCGCCGCGTCGGCCCAATGCCGTCGGGCAGCCAGAGGGGAGTTTTCCGAGATGACGGCCGCCAAGGACATCGCGAAGCTGGAGGACATCCGCGAACTGCTGAAGGTCCTGCCGCAGGCGGACGAAGAGGCCGCGGAGATCGCCCTCGCGCGCCAGGCGCAGCTGACCAAGCCGGCCGGCTCGCTCGGCCGCCTCGAGGAACTGGCCGTCTGGCTGGCGCGCTGGCAGGGGCGCAACCCCCCTTCCGTGGAGCGTCCCTATACCGCCGTCTTCGCCGGCAACCACGGTATCGCCCGCAAGGGCGTCTCGGCCTATCCCGCCGAGGTGACCGCCCAGATGGTGCAGAACTTCATCGAGGGCGGGGCGGCCGTGAACCAGCTCTGCAGCCTCGCCAATGCCGACCTCCGGGTCTACGAGATGGCCCTGGAGGAGCCGACCGCCGACATCTCCGAGGGCCCGGCGATGAGCGAGGCGGACTGCGCCGGGGCCATGGCCTACGGCATGATGACGGTGGAAAGCGGCATCGACGTGCTGGCCCTCGGCGAGATGGGCATCGGCAACACCACCGCCGCGGCGGCGCTGTGCCACGGCCTGTTCGGCGGCGAGGCGGCCGACTGGGTCGGGCCGGGCACCGGGCTGGACGCGGCGGGCCGGGCGGAAAAGACCGCGCTGGTGGCCCAGGCGGTGGCGCTGCACCGCGACGTCCTGGACGATCCCCTGCAGGTACTGCGCTGCCTGGGCGGGCGCGAGCTGGCGGCCATCGCCGGCGCGGTCCTGGCCGCGCGCATGGCGCGCACCCCGGTGGTGCTCGACGGCTATGCCTGCACCGCGGCGGCGGCGGTGCTCTACGCGCTGGACCCCCCTGTGCTGGACCACTGCCTGGTCTCCCACATGTCGGCCGAGCCCGGCCACAAGCGCCTGCTGGCGCGCATCGGCAAGCGCCCGCTGGTCGATCTCGACATGCGTCTCGGCGAAGCTTCGGGCGCCATGCTGGCCGTGCTGCTGCTCAAGGCGGCGGTCGCCTGCCACAACGGCATGGCGACCTTTGCCGAGGCCGGCGTCTCCGGCCCCGGCGGCGAAGCCTAGGTCTTCCGCCACCGCCGCCGCCTTCCGCCGGGGGCTTGCCTTTCCGGCGCCGCGGGCGAAACTCTAGGCATGGCACAGTCCCATCCGCTGTCACCCGGCGCCGCCACGCCCCCGCACGGACGCCTGCGTCTGCAGACCCTGGTGCTGATCCGCTGGATCGCCCTGTTCGGACAGGCGACGACCCTGGCGGTGGTGCACTTGGGGCTCGGCTACGAGATTCCCTTCATCCCGGCCATGTCGGTGATCGCCGCCTCGGGCGCGCTCAACGTCCTGATCTCCCTCGCCCGTCCGACGACGACCTGGGTCAGCGACCGCGAGGCCTTCTGGAACCTCTGCTTCGACCTGCTGCTGCTGGCCGCCCTGCTCTGCCTCACCGGCGGGCTGCAGAATCCCTTCTCGATCCTGATCCTGGCGCCGGTGGTCATCTCGGGCTGGGCGCTGTCGCGCCGCTCCACCCTGATCCTCTCGGTGCTGGCGGTCTGTCTGGTCTCCCTGCTGGCGGTCTGGTACCTGCCGCTGCCCTGGCCGGAGAGCGGCATCCTGCTGTCGCCGGTCTACATCGCCGGCGTGTGGACCGCGCTGGTTATCGCGGTGGTCTTCATCGCCGCCTACGTCTCCTCGGTGGCCCAGGAAAGCCAGCGCATGTCGCAGGCCCTGGCCGCCTCGCAGCTGGCGCTTGCCCGCGAGCAGCAGCTCTCCGCCCTCGGCGGCCTGGCCGCGGCCGCAGCGCACGAGCTGGGCACGCCGCTCGGCACCATTGCCGTGGTGGCGCGCGAGCTGCAGCGCGAACTGCCCGCCGACTCGCCGCTGCGCGAAGACGTCGAGCTGCTGCATGCGGAGACCCTGCGCTGCCGCTCCATCCTCGCCGGCCTCGCCGAGCATCCCTCCGGCGATGCCGGCTCGCCCTACCACCAGCTGCCCATGGCCGCGCTGGTGGAGGCCGCCGCCGCGCCGCACCGGCGCGACGGTGTCGAGCTGGAGATCACCGCCGGCCCCGCGGTCGACAGCAGCGCGCCGCAGCCGACGGTGATGCGCAACGCCGAGGTGCTGCACGGCGTGGGCACCCTGATCCAGAACGCCGTGCAGTTCGCCCGCCGGCGCGTGCTGGTGGATCTGACCTGGGACGAGGAGTCGGTCATGCTGCGCATCGCCGACGACGGGCCCGGCTTCGATGTCACCGTGCTCAGCCGCCTCGGCGAGCCCTACTACTCGACCGGTGCGCGGGCCCGCCGGCGCAGCGGCGAGCAGCACATGGGCCTCGGCATCTTCATCGCCCGCACCCTGCTCGCCCATCACGGCGCGACGCTGGAGTTCTCCAACGATCCCGCCGGCGGAGCGGTGGTCGAGGTACGCTGGCCGCGCAGCAGCCTGGAGGTGACCGCCACCTCCGGCGCCGGCGTCGCCGCGGCAGCGCCGGCCGCGCATGGTGGAAACGGCGCCCTGGCGCAGCGCATGAGACAGGTTTAGGCGAAGGAAGTGCAGCCATGAGACGCGTCGCATGACCGGACCATCGGACACCGAGGCTCCCGAAGTCGCCAGCACACCGCTGCCGGAAGCGGCGCCGCGGCTGCTGCTGATCGTCGACGATGACCAGCGCTTCTGCGACCGGCTGGCGCGAGCCATGGAGCGCCGCGACTTCACCGTGCAGACCGCCTACAGCGTCGCTGACGGGCTGGCCCTGGCGCGGCGCCTGGCGCCCAGCTATGCGGTGGTCGATCTGCGCCTGGAGGACGGCTCCGGCCTGGAAGTCGTCCAGGCCCTGCGCGAGGCGCGCAAGGATGCCCGGGTGATCGTGCTGACCGGCTACGGCAACATCGCGACGGCCGTTGCGGCGGTGAAGGTCGGCGCCACCGACTACCTGCCGAAGCCCGCCGATGCCGACCAGGTCGAGGCGGCGCTGCTGGAGCGCGGCGAGGCGCTGCCGCCACCGCCCTGCAACCCGATGTCCGCCGACCGGGTGCGCTGGGAGCACATTCAGCGGGTCTACGAGCAGTGCGACCGCAACGTCTCGGAAACCGCGCGCCGCCTGCGCATGCACCGGCGCACGCTGCAGCGCATCCTGGCGAAGTACGCGCCGCGCAACTGAACGGCGCGGCGCCTGAAGTCGATCCGGGGAGAAATCAGGCGTTGCCGGCCGGCTGCGGCGCACCGGCGGGGCGGCGCGGGGCGGGCGTGGCGCCACCGGGACGCCCGGCGGCTTCCTTGCGGCCGATCTTTTCTTTCAGCAGGTGATCCAGGAAGTAGCCCTGGAACAGCGAAATTCCCAGCTCGTGACCGAGAGCGATGGCATCGTCGGTCTCGCAGCGCATCATGATGATGCGGCTCGGATTGGTCGCCTCGATGGCTTCGCGCAGGCGCTTGCCGTCCTTGCCTTCCATCTGTTTGCGCAGCTGCGGCGTCCAGTGCAGCTTGACCAGTTCGAATCCCAGCTCGCGCCGCTTGACGAAGGGCAGCGACTGGGTCGTCAGGCCGTCGAGGCAGGTGCGGTAGCCGCGATCGAGCAGGAACTCGCGGGCGAAGAGAAAGCGGGCGATGTCGGCGAAGACGTCGATCTTCTGCAGCTCGATGACGATCGTGTTGCGGCGCTCCTTGTCGAGCAGCGCATCGAACTCCAGGAAACGCGGCGACAGAATACTGGCCATGTTGATGTTGAGGCTGAAGGAACGCTGCAGTGTCGAATCGTCGTTTTTGCTGAGCCAGGCCAGCATGCGCTGGTCGAGCTTGGTGGTCAGGTACTGGAACAGCCAGCGGTCGGAAAACAGGTTCTGATCGGGCAGCAGCCTCTGCCGCAGCGCGCCGATGGAAGTGAAGAGCTCATAGAACAGCGGCTTCGGCCGGCCGTCCTCGCCCACCTCGCAGATCGCCTGCCGGCTGGTCATCGATGAGAGGTCGGCCTGGGCAATGGCCTTTTCGATCACCGCCAGGTTGCCAAGGTCGAGGGGCTTGCCTTCGCTGTTCATGCGCTGGCCGTTGCGCGCCCGCGCGTCCCTTTCGGCGCGGGCCTGGATCAGCGCCTGCACGGTCTCCTCGAGCGCCGCCGACTGATCGTAGAGATCGAAGTAGGTGTAGAGCTCTTGCGCCGCGCTATCGCCGCTGGCCAGCAGCGGATCATCGCCCAGGATCTGGCAGATCCGCGCCACAGCCTCGTCGATCCTGGTCGCCGCATCGCGCGCGTAGATGACGAAGAGGTCGTTGTTGAAGACGGTGAAGAGGCTGGCATCCACCTTGTTCGCCGCGCGCGCCATGATGGTGCGGATGACGTCGAGGCATTCCGGCAGGCGCTGAAAGGTCAGCAGGCGAGAGAGATGAACCTGAACCGCCAGGTGGTCGCCGTCGCCACGCTCCAGGCGCTTGATATGGTTGAGCAGCGCCTGCTCTTGCAGTCTCTGTTGCTGATTGGACCCTGGCGACATCTGTCCGCGCGACTCCCTACGGTGGCGATCTGGCGTCTCGTCTTCCCTGTCCAGGATAGTGACCCGGCGCTTTCGATTTGGTTAATTTCCCGTTTGCACTCGCACGGAGGGTCCGTCTTTCTAAGCAGATCGTACGGGTCCCGGTTTCCCTTGCCTGCCTGCCCGCGATCCAGTAGGGCAGACTGGAGCGCAGCGGTCTCAGTGGAGATAATCAGAAGGATGTCACAGGAGTCGTTCTACTTTCTGGTTTATTGCGGCGGGCAGGCTGTACGGCCATGACCGCGCGTCCGCCGGAAGGAGAGATGCCGAATCGGCAGGGCTTCCGGCCCGACCTGGCCGGCGCTGTCGAGCGGCTGAGCGGCGTGCCGGTGCTGGTGCTGGGTGACATCATGCTGGACCGCTTCGTCTACGGCACCGTCGAGCGCATTTCGCCGGAGGCACCGATCCCGGTGCTGCGCATCGCCCAGGAGAGCGCCATGCTCGGCGGGGCGGGCAATGTGCTGCGCAACCTGGCGGCGCTCGGGGCGCGGCCGCTGGGCATTGCCGTGGCCGGCCAGGACCCCGCCGGCAGCGAGGTCGAGGCGCTGGCCCGCGGCTGCCTGGACCCGGTCGGCGGCCGGCTCGAGCTGATCCGCCTTTCGGGCCGCCGCACCACCATCAAGGACCGCTTCATCGCGGCCGGCCAGCAGCTGCTGCGCGTCGACCGCGATCCCGCCGGCGCGCTCGATGCGCAGACCGAGGGGCAGGTCAAGGCCGCGGCCCTGGCCGCCCTGGCAGGGGCCGCTGTGGTGATCCTCTCCGACTACGGCAAGGGGCTGCTGAGCGACGCGGTGATCGCCGGCGTGGTCGAGGCCGCGGCGGCGCGGGGCTGTCCCGTGGTGGTCGACCCCAAGGGACGCGACTTCACGCGCTACCGGGGCGCCACCTGGGTGACGCCGAACCGCCGCGAGCTGCAGGAGGCCAGCGGCCTGCCGGCCGGTGACGACGGCGAGGTCGGCGCCGCGGCGCGGCGCCTGATCGCCGACAGCGGCGTCGGGTCGGTACTGGCGACGCGCAGCGAACAGGGCATGACTTTGGTGACGCCGGAGAGCGTAACGCACCTGCCCGCCGAGGCGCGCGAGGTCTACGACGTCTCCGGCGCCGGCGATACCGTGGTGGCGGCTTTCGCCACGGGCCTCGGCGCCGGCCTCGAGCCGGCCGTCGCCGCGCAGCTGGCCAACGTCGCCGCGGCGATCGTGGTCGGCAAGCTGGGCACGGCCGTGGCGCGCTCGGCGGAGATCCGGCACGCCCTGCACGCCTCCGAGCTGCTGGCTGCCGAGGCGAAGGTGGCCGATCTCGACAGCCTGGTCGAGCAGGTCGCCCGCTGGCGCCAGGCCGGCCTCAAGGTCGGCTTCACCAACGGCTGCTTCGATCTGCTGCACCCCGGGCATGTCTCGCTGCTGGAACAGGCGCGCGCGGCCTGCGACCGCCTGATCGTCGGCCTCAACAGCGACGCCTCCGTGCGGCGCCTGAAGGGCGCGGCGCGACCGGTTCAGGGCGAGGCGGCGCGGGCCGCGGTGCTCGCCTCCCTGGCCAGCGTCAGTCGGGTGGTGATCTTCGGCGAGGATACGCCCCTGGCGCTGATCGAAGCCCTGCGCCCGGATGTGCTGGTCAAGGGCGCCGACTACAGCCTGGACCAGGTGGTCGGCGCCGATATCGTGCAGGGCTACGGCGGCACGGTGGTGCTTGCCGACCTCGCGCCGGGGCATTCCACGACGGCGACCATCGAGCGTCTGGCGCGCGGCTGACCTCGCAACCCGGCGCTTGCCTAGAAACCGTCCAGGCTGTGCGGGCGGGCTTCGGGGTCGCAGAGCGCCTGCAGGCGCTGGGCGGCCAGCTGGGCGAACTGCAGCACCAGGGCGCGCCGCCGCGCCGCGTTCAGCCCGAAGTCGTCGGATTCGCGGATTACCGTCGCGCCGTAGCCGTCGGCCACCATCACGCCCTGGTCGGCGGGTAGGACCTCGCGCGGGAAGTGCTCGGGGATCGCGAAATAGAAGTGGTCGCAGTATTCCAGGTAGTCCGGCCACTTCTGGTCGCTGCGGAAGTCCTCCAGGCTCGACTTGATCTCGACGATGGTGATGCGGCTCCTGGCATCGAGGCAGAAGAGGTCGGCCCGCCGCCCGGAGCGCAGGGTGAACTCCGGCAGGCTGACCAGGCCGTGGGCGGCGAAGCTGCGGGTCAGTCCGCGGGCGATCAGCCCGGCGGCCGTGGCGCGGGTCGGTTCGGCCGCGGGGTCGGCGGCCGACACGGCAGCATGACTGTTGGGCGGGATGGGCATGGCCGCAGCATAGACCGGCCACGGCCCGCCTGTCATGCCGGGCGGCAGCGGTCCGGGCGGCCGCTGCGCGGGCCTGTCGGCCCGGCTAGAAGAGGGCTTGCAGGAGCAGCGCGGCCGCGGCGGCGGGCAGCAGCCAGAGCCCGGCGATGATGGCGTAGCCGAGCAGGTTGAAAGGGCCGGACACGGCGCCTTCGCTGTACAGCCGGCCGAAGGTGCGCTGTTCGCGGCCGAGCAGCAGCACCAGGTAGTAGCGCCGCTTTCCGACCGGCAGCGAGCGGCGCAGCTCGACGGTGTGTCGGGCGATGCCGCGGGCGCCGAACATGGTCTTGATCGCCTCCTGCTGCTCAGGCGTGAAGGAGGCGGCGACGCGGGGGTCGATGCGCTTGAAGTAGTGGTCGATGAAGGGATCGCGTGCGGCTGTCGGCTCTGCTGAGGCGGCTGGATCGCCGTGAGAGGCCTGCTGGAGTTCTTCCGATGTTGCGGTCTGCTGGAACATGGAACCGGCTCCCTGCCGTCGCGTCTCTGTCGTTGTTCCCAGCCTGTCACAGCAGGCTTTAATAAGCTGTGAAGAAATCCCCGCAGATTGCATTAAAGCCCCGCTATTCAAGCCGTTTCCGCGGCAGGCCGCAGCCGCGGGATGCAATCGCCGCCGCCCGGCCCTATATTTCCTGAGGATTTCTTCGCGGACTGCCTGCTGAGGAGGTGGATGAATGGCGTCTCCCGCGCCTGCCTGGCTGCGCCCGGCGGTGGACTACGGTCCGCTGGCCGCCTTTTTCGTCGTCTACTGGCTGCGTGACCTCACCGCCGCGACGGCGGCCATCATGATCGCGACGGCCATCGCGCTGGGCCTGGCGCTGGTCTACGAGCGGCGGGTGCCGCTGATGCCGCTGGTCACCGCCGCCATCGTCGGCGTGTTCGGCGGCCTGACGCTGTGGCTGCAGGACGAGACCTTCATCAAGATGAAGCCGACCATCGTGCAGCTCATCTTCGCCGCCGTGCTGCTCGGCGGCCTGGCCTTCAGGCGCCCCCTGCTGAAGCCGCTGCTCGGCGCGGCCTGGCCGCTCGACGACGAAGGCTGGCACAAGCTGTCGCTGCGCTTTGCCCTCTTCTTCCTGGCCATGGCCGCGCTCAACGAAATCGTCTGGCGCACCCAGTCGACCGACTTCTGGGTCACCTTCAAGGTCTTCGGCATCCTCGCCCTCACCTTCCTCTTCGTCGTCTCCCAGGTTTACTTCATGCGTGCCCACATGCCTTCGCTGACCGGCGGCGAGGAAGGCGGCAAGGGCGGTCCGCAGGGCGACTGAGCCGGCGCACGCTGACCGCGGCGATTCAGCCCCTTTGGCCTACCCCGTCGGGGTCATTGATTCCGGACGCCGGCCTTTCTCATACTTTCAACGTTGGGCTGTGCAGCGCCGGGGGTGCCCTCTAGGGGTTGCGGCGCCGGCCCGCCGCTCTGTCGGCAGGGGAATTCGCGCATGGGGCCAGACACGCGCCAGATCGTCCGCGCCTTTACGGAGGGCTCGCCGCAGGACCGCCAGGCGGTGCTGTCGGTCCTGCCGCCCAGCATGACGCGGGACGTGGCGCTGCAACTGGCCGCTTCCGACGAGCCCAGCATCGCCGTCGTGGCGCTCGACCAGGTCACCGCCGACCATGTCGGCAGCCGGGATGCCGAAACCAGCCTGCAGCTCGCCCTCGCCTGCTTCCAGGTCTGCCGCCGGCTATTCGATCTCTACGGCCCCGGGCCGGCCCAGGTCTATGTCAACACCGCCGGTCGCAGCGCCAACTTCGCCGTCACCGCCCTGCGCGGCAACGGCGACTATCGGGCCATCCTCGACCTGCTCGACGAGGCCCTGCCCTGGCTGGAGACCGCGCGCCACCGCAGCCACCTGACCGACCTCACCGTCGCCCGCATCGAAGCGCAGCTGGAACTCGGCCGTCTCGACGACGCGGCGGGGCTGCTGGCTGCGGTGCCCGAGGAACTGCGCCACCAGGACGTCCGCTTCGCCTCGCTGCGCCTGCGCCTACAGGCCGCAACGGACCGGGAGTAACCTGTTGAGAGATCACATCTAGGGCCAGAGGCGCACCGCCCCGGCGGCGGCGACGCGGCGGGCCGGGACGCCGACATAGAGCCCGCCCGCCTCGGTCGACTGGGCCACCACCGCCCCGGCGCCGACGACGCAGTCCGCTGCCACGGTGACACCGTCGCGCAGCGTCGTGTTGACGCCCAGAAAGCAGCGGTCGCCGACGCTGCACTTGCCGGCCATGGCCACGCGCGGGGCGAGGAACACATGGTCGCCGATGCGCCCGTCGTGGGACACGTGGGCGTTGGCGCGCAGGATGGTGTTGTCGCCGATCGTCGTGAAGGGCTCGACCACCGCGTTCTCGAAGATCATGCAGCCGTCTCCGATCCGCAGGTCGGGCCACAGCCGCGCGCGGCTCGAGATGTAGCTGGCGAAGCCATAGCCCTTGGCCCGGCCCTCTAGAAAGCGCGCGGCCCGTGGCGCATTGACCTGGTGCGGCCCGATGGCGACCAGCAGGTCGTGGCTTTCCGGCGGGAAGTGCTCTTCCAGCTTCTCGAAGGGCACCAGCGGGAGGCCGAAGAGGGTTTCATTCTGCGCCGTGCCGGCCGGCATCTCGGCCGCCGCCACCGTGAAGCCGACAACCTCCAGCGGGGAGTCGTGCATCAGGCAGTAGCAGGTCAGGCGTGCCAGTTCCTCGCGGCCATAGAGCACGACCTTGCGGCCTGGGCTGCGGCGGGTCCCGGTCTTGGCGGTCATGGCGGGTCCTCAAAGAAAAGACGTAACGGATCGCATCGGCCGGGCTGACCGTCTCCGCGACTCGGCACCGGCGCTCCCAGTCTAGCCCCATCCGCCGAACCGCGGGTTAAGCTTTGGGTGAAAGTGAATCCGCATGGCGGTACGATGCGGCGGTCCCGCCGCGGCTCTCACGCCGCATCGGCCGCGCCGCAGTGAAACGAGGATGCCCCCGGATGGCCGAACTCGCGCGCATCGTCAGCGTCCTGCCGGACGGCGTCATGAACCACAATGTGCTGCGCCGGGTCATCGAGCTCCTCGCGGCCGAGATCGAGGCCCGCGGCATCGCGCATGTCACGCTCGACGGCTG
>JBFGUI010000108.1:0-12161 GCA_041565695.1 Kiloniellaceae bacterium | reverse complement strand
TTCAAGCGCGACGAGCTCAACCACACCGGCTCGCACAAGGCCAACAACGTGCTCGGGCAGATCCTGCTCGCCAAGCGCATGGGCAAGACCCGGGTGATCGCCGAGACCGGGGCCGGGCAGCACGGCGTGGCCACCGCGACCTTCTGCGCGCTGTTCGACCTGCCGTGCGTGGTCTACATGGGCGAGACCGACATCGAGCGCCAGGCGCCCAACGTCTTCCGCATGAAGCTCTTGGGCGCCGAGGTGCGCTCGGTCACCAGCGGCACCGGCACCCTGAAGGACGCCATGAACGACGCCCTGCGCGACTGGGTCGCCAACGTCGAGAACACCTTCTACATCATCGGCACGGTGGCCGGCCCGCATCCCTACCCGGCCATGGTGCGCGACTTCCAGTCGATCATCGGCCGCGAGACGCGCGAGCAGATCATGGAGGCCGAGGGCCGCCTGCCCGACGCCCTGGTCGCCTGCATCGGCGGCGGCTCCAACGCCATGGGCCTGTTCCACCCCTTCCTCGACGACAAGGAGGTGCGCATCGTCGGCGTCGAGGCGGCCGGCCACGGCATCACAACCGGCGAGCACGCCGCCTCCCTCACCGGCGGGCGGCCCGGCGTGCTGCACGGCAACCGCACCTACCTGCTGCAGAACGACGACGGCCAGATCATCGACGCGCACTCGATCTCCGCCGGCCTCGACTACCCGGGCATCGGCCCGGAGCACTCCTGGCTCAACGACATCGGCCGCGCCGAGTACGTCTCGGCCACCGACAAAGAGGCGCTGGAGGCCTTTCAGCTCTGCTCCAAGATCGAGGGCATCATCCCGGCGCTCGAGCCCGCCCACGCGCTGGCCCACGTGCGCAAGCTGGCGCCCGAGATGGGCCGCGACGAGATCCTGGTCATGAACATGTGCGGGCGCGGCGACAAGGACGTCTTCACCGTCGCCAAGGCCTTGGGAGTCGAGCTGTGAGTGACGTGAGCCGTATCGAGAGGCGCTTCGCCGCCGTCAAGGCCGAGGGCCGCGGCGCGCTGGTCGCCTTCGTCACCGCCGGCGACCCGGACTACGCCACCTCGCTGGAGATCGTCAAAGGGCTGCCCGGCGCCGGCGCCGACCTGATCGAGCTCGGCATGCCGTTCTCCGATCCCATGGCCGAGGGCCCGCCGGTCCAGGCCTCCTCCCTGCGCGCGCTGAAAGCCGGCATGACGCTGGCCAAGACCCTGGAGATGGTGCGCAGCTTCCGCAAGGAAGACGGCGACACGCCGATCATCCTGATGGGCTACTACAACCCGATCTACAGCTACGGCGTCGAGCGCTTCGTCGCCGAGGCCAAGCAGTCCGGCGTCGACGGCCTGATCATCGTCGACCTGCCGCCGGAGGAGGACGCGGAGCTCTGCCTGCCGGCGCTCAAGGCCGGCATCCACTGGATCCGCCTGGCCACGCCGACCACCGACGACCGGCGCCTGCCGGTGGTGCTGAACAACACCAGCGGCTTCGTCTACTACGTCTCCATCATGGGCATCACCGGCACCAAGGCGGTGCCGACCGACCACGTGCGCGAGGCGGTCGCCCGCCTGCGCCGCCACACCGAGCTGCCGATCGCCGTCGGCTTCGGCATCCGCACGCCCGAGCAGGCCGCCGCCATCGCCGGCGTCGCCGACGCCGCGGTGGTCGGCTCGGCCATCGTCGACGCGGTCAAGGCCGAGCTGGACGACAGCGGCAAGGCCAAGCCGGGTCTGGCGGGCAAGGTGCTGGCCCTGGTAGAATCGCTGGCCGCGGGCGTGCGCGGCGGCAAGGCTGCCAAGAGCGCCTAGCCCCTTCAAGCGGAGCCCGATCGCCGATGAACTGGATCACCAACTACGTCAGGCCCAAAATCCGCGCCCTGGTGCAGAAGCCGGACGTCCCAGACAATCTCTGGGAAAAGTGCGCCAGCTGCTCGCAGATGATCTTCCACCGCGAGCTGGAGAGCAATCTCCGGGTCTGCCCGCACTGCGGCTATCACATGCGCATCCCGGCGCGCCGCCGCTTCGAGCTGCTGTTCGACGAGGGCCAGTACAACGTGATCGAGCTGCCGGCGGTGCCGGTCGATCCGCTGAAGTTCCGCGACCGCAAGCGCTACACCGAGCGCCTGCGCGAGGCCCAGGCCAAGAACGGCCCGGACGAGGCCATCGTGGTGGCGCACGGCGAGATGGGCGGCAAGCCGGCCGTCATCGCCGCCTTCAACTTCGCCTACATGGGCGGCTCCATGGGGATCACCGTCGGCGAGGGCCTGCTGGCCGCCGCGCGCCTGGCGGTGATGCAGGAGGCCGCGCTCATCGTCATCCCCGCCTCCGGCGGCGCGCGCATGCAGGAGGGCATCCTCTCCCTCATGCAGATGCCGCGCTCGGTGGTGGCGGTGGAGATGGTGCGCGACGCCGGCCTGCCCTACATCGTGCTGCTGACCGACCCGACCACCGGCGGCGTCTCGGCCTCCTTCGCCATGCTCGGCGACATCGCCCTAGCAGAGCCCGGTGCCACCATCGGCTTTGCCGGCAAGCGGGTGATCGAGGAGACCATCCGCGAATCCCTGCCCGAGGGCTTCCAGAGCGCCGAGTACCTGCTCGACCACGGCATGGTCGACATGGTGGTGCGCCGCGACCAGCTGCGCGACACCCTGGTCAAGCTGATCGGACTGCTGCGCGACAAGACGCCGAAGGCCGAGGTCGTGCCGATCAAGGCCGGCGAGGAGGCCGCCAAGGCGGCCGGCGCGGCCAAGCGCGCCGCGGCGGCCGCTATGGAGATCCCGGCGGCCGCCAAGGCCGAGGACAAGGCGAAGGCCGAGACGGCCGAGGCCGCCGGCGCGGCCAAGGCCAGCAACAAGAACGGCGGTAAGAAGGCCGCCGAGTCCGAGGGAGGCGATGCCCCCCGCAGCTGATGCGCCGGCAGTTGCCGCCGGCAAGCACGATGTGTCGGGCGGCAAGACCAGCGATGCGGTCCTCGACCGCCTGACCCGTCTGCATCCCAAGGTCATCGACCTGACGCTCGAACGCGTCGAGCGTCTGCTGGCGCGCCTCGACCATCCGGAGCGCCACGTCGCCCCGGTGGTGCACGTGGCCGGCACCAACGGCAAGGGCTCGCTGCTCGCCTTCCTGCGCGCCATGCTGGAAGCGGCGGGCCGGCGCGTGCAGGTCTACACCTCGCCGCACCTGGTGCGCTTCCACGAGCGCATCCGCCTTACCGGCGGCCTGATCGACGAGGCGGCGCTGATCAGGCTGCTGGAGCACTGCGAGGCGGTGAACGGGCCGCAGCCGATCACCTTCTTCGAGATCACCACCGCCGCCGCCTTCCTCGCCTTTGCGGATGAACCTGCTGACGTGCTGCTGCTGGAAACCGGCCTCGGCGGGCGGCTCGACGCCACCAACGTGATCGCCCGTCCGCGGCTGACCGCGATCACGCCCATCGCGCTCGACCACCAGCAGTACCTCGGCCCGACCCTGGAGGCCATCGCCGGCGAGAAGGCCGGTATCCTCAAGGCCGGGGTGCCCTGCGTGGTCGGCCCGCAGGAGCCGGCAGCGCTTGCCGTGCTGGAGGCGCGCGCCGCGGCGCTCGCTGCGCCGCTCTTCGTCGCCGGGCGCGACTGGACCTTCGAAGCAACGCCCGCGGGCCTGCGCTACGCGGACGGGCAGGGCGCCTGCGACCTGCCGCGCCCGGTGCTGCCGGGCAGCTACCAGATCGCCAACGCCGCCATGGCCGTCGCCTGTGCCCGGCAACTGGCGGACTTCGGTCTCGACGACGCGGCTGCGGCCCGGGGCCTGACCACCGCCAGCTGGCCGGGCCGCCTGCAGCGCCTGACGCGCGGGCCGCTGGTCGAGGCCCTGCCGCCCGGCTGGGAGCTGTGGCTCGACGGCGGCCACAACCCGTCCGCCGGCCTCGCCCTGGCGGAGTCGCTCAAGGACTGGCGCGAGCGGCCGCTGCACCTGATCTACGGCATGCTGGACACCAAGGCGGCCGGCGGCTACCTGGCGCCGCTGGCACCGCTGGCCGGCAGGCTGCGCGCGGTGCGCATTCCCGGCGAGGCGGCCAGCCTCAGCGCCGAGACCGCCGCCGAACGCGCCACAGCCGCCGGCTTTGCCGATGCGGCAGCGGCGGAGAGCGTCATGGCAGCGCTCAAAGCCGTTCTGGAAGGTGCGCTGGCCCCGGGCCGCGTGCTGATCTGCGGCTCGCTCTACCTCGCCGGCCACGTGCTCAGCGAGAACGGGTAGTTTCCGATGCTCTCCCCCTCACCCAGCGCCGCCTAGGCTCGCTTCACTTGCCAAGGCTTCGCAACCCTCTCCCCGAGGGGAGAGGGGGGACCCGCCCATGAAGCACTCAGGGGCGGGAGGGTGAGGGCGTCTTGGTTCAGTAGTTGTTGGTGATGGCGACGTAGTCCGGGTCTTCCTGGGCGTCGCGCTCGAACTTCAGGAACTCGTAGTAGCCGCAGCGCTTGCGCCCGGGATACTCGCGGCAGATCTTCGGGCGCGCCTCGTAGATCGTGCAGCGCCGCTGTTCCGTGTCGAAGAACCAGCAGATGGTGCTGAAGTGCTCGTCCTCCTGGTGGCGCAGCACGCGCGGGCGCTCTTTCATGCCCTCTTCCTTGAAGCCCTTCTCGGTGTAGCGCTTGATCACTTCCTCTTCGGAGATCTTGAAGTGCGCTGCCAGGCGCTGGATGTCCTTGGGCTTCACGTGGATGTTCGGGTAGGAACAGCAGTAGCCCGGACACTTCAGACAGTCGTATTTCACTTTTCCCACGGGGCGGGCCTTCTCACCTGATCGATTCTTATGCGTTGCGGCGGAGGGCGGACCTTCGGCCAAGCAGAGGTGCCCTGTCAAGCGCCGCATCTTGGCGCCAAGGAATTAAGGCACTGCAAACAAAGAGAAACCCCGCCGGATCTCTCCGGCGGGGTTTCGAGGCATCTTTCGGAGGATACCTTACGAATCGGGGGAATTACCGTATTTGGAAGCTAATGTCCCTCGTAACACTTGAATATTTGGGGCGTCACACGACCGATTCAACCCATTCCAGCAGCTGGCCCTTGGCCACCGCGCCGACCTTGGTGGCGGCAACCTGGCCGTCCTTGAACAGCATCAGCGTGGGAATGCCGCGCACGCCGTACTTCTGCGGCGTATGGGGGTTGTCGTCGATGTTGATCTTGGCGACCGTGACCCGGCCGTCCATCTCTTCGGCAATCTCCTCCAGCGCCGGCGCGATCATCTTGCAGGGTCCGCACCACTCGGCCCAGAAATCAACGAGAACGGGCCCCGGTGCCTGCAGCACATCCTGCTCGAACGTACCGTCGCTGGTAGCTCTTGTCGTCATGGATACTTACCCCTGTGAACGGTGCTGCCCGGGTCCGGAACGGCCCCCGGGTCTGTCTTCAGTTGAGTGCAATGTAGGGAGCGGCCCACCGGAGCGTCAAGGCGCGTGATCGCTCAGCAGGGCATCCTCGAGGGGCATGAGGCGCGGGCCGTCGGTCCACAGCAGGAAGCTGCGAATCGCCCGCCCCGGGTAGATCCGCGACAGCAGGGAGCGGTAGGCAGCCATCTGCTTCAGGTAGATGATGGGAACATCTTCCGGCCTTTCCGGGGCCGGCCGCTGGCTCTTGTAGTCGACCAGGGTGACCGAGTCGGTTTCTACCAAAAGGCGATCGACCTGTCCTGAGATCGCCTGTATTCCCGCCGCCGTCTCGACGAGGCCGGCGAGCGGCACCTCGGCGCGGCTGCCCGGCCCAAAGAGCGGCGCCAGCGCCGGGGCCTGCAGCACCTTCAGCACCTCGCCCAGGATCTCCTCCCGGGCGGCCGGCGCCAGGCCGTGCAGCGGGCTGGCCAGATAGGCGCGGCCCGCCGCAACCCGCGCCGCGGGCGCCAGGTCGGGCAGCGACTGCAGCAGGCGGTGGATCAGCAGGCCGCGGCGGAAACGCGCGCCCGAATCGCCGCCCAGCGGCGAGCGCGAGGGCGGCTCGCTCTCGGCCGGGCGCGACGGCGCCAGGGGCTGCGGCGGCGAAGGCTCAGCGGGCGCCGGGCGGCGCGCCCAATCGGGCAGGGCCGCCGGCGCCGCCTGCCCGGCCCCGGCTGGCGCTGCCGCCTCGACGGCGGCGCTCTGCGGCCGCGACAGGCGCCAGCCCGGTCCTTGCCAGCCCTCGGCCCCGAGCTCGGCGCTGAAGTCGAAGGCGACGGCCTCGGCCTTGCCCTCGCCGGCGAGACGGTCGAGCGCCGCGCCGACCAGCTGGTACCAGTTGCCCTCCGGCGCCTTGCGCCGGGTCTCCCAGCCGCAGAGATAGAGTCGGTCCCGGGCGCGGGTCAGCGCCACGTAGAGCAGGCGCCGGTACTCCTGCTCCTGGGCCAGACGGGCCGCGGCCCGCGCCGTGCCGAGGCGCGGCAGGTCGTAGTCGCTCTTCACCGGCCAGACCGCCAAGGGCGGCGCGGCGCCCTCGTCCGCCACCCACAGCAGGTCCTCGCTGCCACGCGGCAGCTGCAGGGTGTCGGGCAGGATCACCACCGGCGCCTCAAGACCCTTGGCGCCGTGCACCGTCATCAGGCGCACCGCGCCGTGGGCCTGCTCCAGGTCGCGCTTGATTTCCGGCTCCCCGGCGGAAAGCCAGTGCAGGAAGCCCTCCAGCGAAGGCACGTTCTCGCGCTCGTAGGCCAGCGCCAGGGAGAGGAACTCGTCGAGCGGATCGGCGGCATCGGGGCCGAGGCGGGCGAGCAGCTTCTCGCGGCCGCGCCCGGCGCCCAGCAGGCCGGCATAGAGCTCGAAGGGGGCGACGAAGTCGGCCCGCGCGGCCAGGCCTTCGAGGAAGCCGCGCGCCGCGGCGAAGGCCGGGTCCGCGCCCGCCAGCTCGCCGAGGCGCTGCCACAGGCGCATGCCGCCGCGGCCGTGCGCCAGGGTGAAGAGCTGGTCCTCGTCGAGGCCGACGAAGGGCCCCTTCAGGACGCAGGCCAGGGTGAGATCGTCCTCCGGCAGCAGCAGCACGCGGCCAAGCGCCATGAGATCCATCACCGCCAGCTGCTCGGTCAGGCGCAGGCGGTCGACGCCGGCAACGGGAACGCCGCGCGCCTTCAGCTCGCGCACCAGCTCGGCGAGGAAGGCGTTGCGCCGGCGCACCAAGACCATGATGTCGCCGGGCCCGAGGCGCTGGCCCCGGGCGGCGAGCGCGCAGTCGGGGTCGGTCGCACCCTCGGCACTCTGGGTCCAATACCAGATGCGCCGGGCGATGAGCCGGGCGAGGCGGAGGGTCGCCGGGCTGTCCTCCTGGCCCGGCAGCGGCAGCGCCCAGGTCTCGGGCTCACGGCCCTCGGCCGCGGGCGCCGGCGGCCAGACCTCGATGAGGCCCGCCTCGCCGACCCGCCTGGCCCGATGGCGGATCTCCGGCTCGCCGAACAGCACGCCGTCCTGCGCCTCGGCGGCGGCGAAGACCGCGTCGACCGCCTGCAGCACCGCTTCGGTCGAGCGGAACGACACCGCCAGGGAGACCGGCCGCCAGCGCTGCCCGGCCTGCTGCGCGCGGCGCCGGAAGAGATCGCGCATCTCCTGAAAGGCGGCGGGGTCGGCGCCCTGAAAGGAATAGATCGACTGCTTGGGGTCGCCCACGGCGAAGACCGTGCGCGGGCTTTCGCTGCGCGCCTCGTGCGCGCCCGACCCGGCGAAGAAGTCGCCGGTCAGCAGCTCGACGATGCGCCACTGCTCGCGGCTGGTGTCCTGCGCCTCGTCGACCAGCAGGTGGTCGAGGCCGCCGTCCAGCTTGAACAGCACCCATGAGACGCCGCCCTGGCGCGCCAGCAGCCGTGCCGAGAAATGGATCAGGTCGTCGTAGTCGAGCAGCACCCGCGCTTCCTTGTGGCGCTGATAGGCCCTGATGATGGCATCGCCGAGGGTCAGCAGCGCCCGCGTCGCCCGTGCCACGGTGATGGCGTTGCGCTTCTCGGCCACCTGCAGCAGGCGCTCGGCCTCGTCCTTCATCACCTCCGCGGCGTCGGGATTGGCTGCCGCGAGCTTCTTCGTCAGCTGATCTGCGTAGGGCTGACCATCCGCCTTGAGGAACAGCCGCGCATAGTCTTCAAAGCCGGTAACGCGCGCGCTCTCGTCCGCGGCCAGCCAAGCGGCAAGCTTTTGTCCCTTGGGTTGATCTGTCTTTGCCGTGCCGGTCTCCAGAACCTCGACTGCGAGCTGCAGCCCGCCGCGGTCGAACGCACCCTCCGCCGCCGCGGCGGCGACGATCCCCTCCGGCGTTTCCGCCGGGTCGACGCCGAGCAGGGCGAAGACCGCCTCGCCCAGCCGGTCGATGCCGCCGCGCGCGTCGATCAGCGCGGAGAGCCGCGCGCGCTGGCCGACCAGCTGGCGCACCACCTCGGTGAAGCGCTCCTCCTGAAGATGCGCCGTGAGCACGGCGATGGCGTCGGACAACCGGCCCGGGCCGTCGAGGGCCTCGGCCATCACCTCGACCCGCGCGGTCTCCAGCAGCTCGGCCGACTCCTGCTCGCCCAGCACCTTGGCGTTGGGCGCCACGCGAGCCTCCAGCGGAAAGCGCGCCAGCAGCGCCTGACAGAAGGCGTGGATGGTCTGGATCTTGATGCCCCCCGGGGTATCGAGGACGCGGGCGAAGAGCGCGCGGGCGCGCGGCAGCAGCGCAGCGTCCACCGGGGCGCCGGTGAGCCGCTCCAGGCTGACGCGCAGGTGCGCCTCCTCGGCGGTCACCCAGCCGGCGAGCTGGGCGGAAAGGCGGTTGGCCATCTCCGCCGCCGCCGCCTTGGTGAAGGTGAGGCAGAGAATCCTACCCGGCGCGCTGCCGCGCAGCAGCAGGCTCAGCACGCGGTCGACCAGCACCTTGGTCTTGCCGCTGCCGGCCGAAGCCGAGACCCAGACCGAGGCCTCGGGATCGGCTGCCTGGCGCTGCAGGGCCGTCGCCTCGGCGATGACCTTCTCCGCGGCCGTCGTCATGTCTCGTCGCTCCCCACCGCCCACTCGGCAAGGCGCGAGAGGTGGTCGTAGTCGCTGAAGCGCGGCGCCAGATCCGCGCGCGGCCGGCAGGCGTAGGGCGTGGTCGCGTCGTCGAACTCGGCAACCAGGCGCTTCAGGCCCGCCAGGGCCTCGGCGGCGAGGGCCTGCGGATCGGCCTTGCTGGCGGGCAGCACCTCGCCCGGCGGCGTGCCCCCGGACAGCCGCCAGAACACCAGGCTGCCGACCGGCGCCGCCGGCAGTCCCTTGAATCCGCCCGCCGCGGCGATCGCCGCCTCCAGCGGCAGCTGCGGCGCGAAGCCGCGGTCCACCCTCTTCTTGTCCGGTGGCGCGCCGGTCTTGTAGTCGACGATTTCCAGGGAGCCGTCGGCGTGCCGGTCGATGCGGTCGGCCTTGGCCGTCAAAGTGAAGGGCCCGCCCGGCGCCCCGAAGGTCAGCGCGCCGCTGATCTCCACGCAGCTGCCGGCGAGGCCGGCGCGCCGCACCCGTTCCTCGGCGACGAACCAGGCGGCGACGCGCAGGAAGCGCGGCCACCAGAAGGCGAAGGCGCCGGGCTTGGCCCGGATCGGGTGAAACACCTCGCCGCCGATCTCGATCAGGCGGTCCAGGGCGTCCGCCGGCAGCGCGTCCGGAAAGGCCTTGAGGAAACGCTCCAGGGCCGCATGCACCAGGGTGCCGCGCTCGGCCGCCCCCGGATCGGCATCGAGCGGATCCAGCGGCTTGAGGCGAAGGATCTCGCGCGCATAGAGCGCATAGGGATCCCCCATCCAGGTTTCGATGCGCGTCACCGACAGCTCGCGCGGGCGCGCGGCCAGCGGCGGGCGCGGCAGCGGCGCGGCGAGCCGCAGCGTTTCCGCCGGCCGGTCGAGTGCCTCGGCCCAGGCCCGGAGCTGGGCCTGCTCACCATGCAGATCGGCCTTGAGCGCCAGGCCTTCGCGCAGGGCATCGATGCGCCGCAGCCAGCGCGCCGGCACGCTGGGCGTGCCCTCGACCCGCTCGGCGCGGGTGAGATAGACCCTGGGTGCGCAGAAGCCCTGGAAGAAGTCGTGGGCGGCCAGCCCGATGCGCCGCTCCGGCAGCGGCAGGCCGAACTGCGTCTGCATGGGCCGGCTGAGCCAGGGTCCGGGGTCGACCTCGGCCGGCCAGGTGCCCTCGTTCAGCCCGCCGAGCACCAGCAGGTCGGCATGCTGCAGGCGCGCCTCCAGCGGCCCCAGGATGGCGACGCGCGGATGCAGGCCATAACGCGGCCGGACCGCGCGGCCGGCGAGCAGCGCCTCGAGGGCGGCCGGGTAATGCAGGCCACGCGAGACCGGCGTCGCCGCCGCGGCCGCGCGCAGCTCGCCGGCGAAGACCGCCGCGGCCTCGCCCGCATCGCCGGCCCAGAGCCGCGCGGCGCCGCTTTCCGCATCGCTGGCGGCCAGTGCCTCGGCGGCGGCGAGGTGGGCATCGACCAGCTCGCCCAGTTGCGCCGCCGCGCCGTCCAGGGCGGCGGCGAAGGGTGCCACCCGGTCGGCGAAGTCCTCGAACCAGCCGTGCAGGTCATCCGCGGCGCTGCTCTCGACCAGGGCCCGGCGCAGGCCGTCGAGCCCCGGGGCCGGGCGCGCGCCCCGCAGCACGGCCCGTTCCAGGGCGCGCACGGCGCGACGGAAGGCGGCCGGCGCCCGGCCGCCGGCGGCCAGCGGGTGCTTGAGCGCGGCCAGCAGCTCGACCGGCGCGAAGCGTGCGGCCGCCATCTCGGCGGTGAGCCGCAGGAAGACGCCGGGCGGCGTGTCGGCGAGGCTACGCCCGGCGGAGTCGTCGACCTCGATGCGCCAGCGCTGCAGCGCGCCGGCGACTCGGCGGGCGAGCGCGCGGTCCGGGGTGATCAGCGCTGCGGTGCGGCCCGCCTCCTCGACCTGGCGGCGCAGCAGCAGGGCGATGACCAGGGCTTCCTCCCCCGGATCGGCGCAGTCGACCCGCCGCACCCCCTGCAGGGCCTCCTCGAAGGCCGCGCGGACCTTGCCGTCGGCCGCCTCGTGCCAGCGCGCGGTGGCCTGCGGCGGACGCAGCGCCAGGTTGGCAAAGCGGGCCCGCGCCGGATCGACCTCGGGCACGCTGCCCGCCGTCCAGGGCGCCACCGCCGCGCGGTCCAGGCCGAGCCGGTCGAGCAGCTGCGCCATGCCGTGCTGCGGGTGGCCCGGGTCGCGGCGCACCTCGTCCCAGGTCGCCGCGTCGCTCTCCAGGTCGAGCCCCGGCAGGATGACGCTGCCCTGCCGCAGGCCGGCAACCGTCTTCAGCAGCTCGGCGGTGGCCGGAATGGAGCCGGTGGAGCCGGCCGCGATCACCGGGTCGGCCGGCGGGCGGCGGCGCCAGGCCGCAGCCTGCAGCTCGGCCAGCCGGCGGCGGCGCTCGGCCGGGCCGATGCAGCCCATGTCGGCCAGGATCTTCGGCCAGACCTCGGTGACGATGGCGAGGAACTCCAGGGTGATCTGCCAGTGCGCCGCATAGTCCTCCGGCACCAGATCCTGCAGCACCGCGAAGTCGAGGCCCTCGGTCTCCACCTGGTCGATCAGCCGGGCCAGCTCGGCGGCCAGGCGGATCGCCTGGTCCTCGCTCATCTCGGTCAGCCCGGCCGCGGCGCTGACCGCGCGGCTGTGCCGCAGGATGCAGGCGGCCAGCAGCAGCTGGCGCTCGACCGCGGAGATTGCCGGCGGCAGTTCGGCCTCCGCGCTGCTGCCGCCGATAAAGGGGCTTTCGAAGAGCAGTTCCTCCGGGTCGAGGTCGCCCAGCGGCAGCAGGCGCGGCAGCAGCAGCGCCTGGCCCCCGGACGCGCGCAGGAAGGCGGCCTGCAGAGCGCGGCAGGCGCGCCGGGTCGGCAGCAGCACCGTCGCGGCGGCAAGCCGTTCGGGGCTGTCCGCAAAACGCCGCAGCAGGCCGCTGGCCAGGGCATCGACGAAGGACTGTCCGGCAGGGATCGTGAAGACGGCCTGCGCGCTAGAGCCCTTTCCGACCATATAGAACCATCCTGATGGAGTGGATTTGTGACAAGATCAAGGAGTTTGGCGCCGGGCATAGCGGCGCTATGGCCAAGCCAAAGTCCGCAGGGATTGGCGCAAAGCCGCCCGTCCCTGCGGGTTTGCGAGCGGCGGCCGCCCGCGGCGTCGAAAGGCTTGCCCGATGCGCCGCATCGCGCTGCGCCTTCCTCCTGGCGGATCGACTC
>JBFGUI010000107.1:0-12163 GCA_041565695.1 Kiloniellaceae bacterium | reverse complement strand
GCGGGCGGGGCTTTGTCTGCGGAAGGCATGCGAGCCGCCGCGTTGTTCTCCGCGTGGCTGTCGCTGGCCATCAGGCCTCGCCGCGCAGCCGCCGGATGTTCCCGGCGTAGGCCTGTGGCCCGCCCTTGAAGGTTGCACTGCCGGCGACCAGCACGTCGGCGCCCGCGGCGATCGCCTGGGGGGCGGTCTCCGCATTGATGCCGCCGTCGACTTCCAGGTCGATGGCCCGGCCGCTGTCGTCGATCTTGCGGCGCAGCGCCTCGATCTTGGCGAGGCTCGAGGGGATGAAGCTCTGGCCGCCGAAGCCGGGGTTGACGCTCATGCAGAGGATCAGGTCGACGTCACCCAGCACCGGATCGACCACGTCGGCCGAGGTCGCCGGATTGAGGGATATTCCCGCTTTCTTTCCGAAGCTCTTGATCAACTGCAGCGTCCGGTGCAGGTGGGCGCCCGCCTCGGGGTGCACGGTGATGATGTCGGCGCCGGCCCTGGCGAAGGCCTCGATGTAAGGGTCGATCGGCGAGATCATCAGGTGCACGTCGAATACCTTGTCGCTGTAGGGGCGCAGGGCCGCCACCATGTCGGGGCCGAGGGTGATGTTGGGCACGAAGTGCCCGTCCATGACGTCGACATGGATATAGTCGGCGCCGGCCTCGGCGACGGCGCGCACTTCCTCGCCCATGCGGGCGAAGTCGGCGGCCAGGATGGAGGGGGCGATCCGGACGGCTTGCTGCATGAGGGCGCGGGTTCCGCTTCGTGATCAGGGGTATCTCTTGCCTGCCCCTTAGGTATCAGCAAGGCCGCGACCCCGCAAGCGAGTGCCCGCCGGCCCGGCGGGCTACTCCGAAAGGGCCGCCGGGGGTCGGATCCTCGGAGCTTCGGTTCGCCGCGAGTGCTGCTATGATAGCCGTCCAGCTCGACTTCGGGGGAGTGCTTTGTCATGTTCCAGCGAGCTCTGGCCACCGTGGTCCCGGCAGCGCTCATGCTGCTGCTGCTGCTGCTGGCGCCGCCGCTGCAGGCGACGCAGCAGAACCGCAGCCAGGATCAGTCGAAGGAGCGCGACGGCCCGTCGCGCAACGAGGCCGGCCGGCTTTCGTACATCCCGCTGCTGACGGCAGACGGCCGGATACGGATCCGGCAGCTCGTCCTGATCGAGACGCGCTTCATCCATGTCGTCGATACCAGCGGCACGGCAGACGGCTTCGGTGTGGATTTCGAGAATCTCGACAAGATCGACGTCAGCGACATACCGCTGATCGGCTCGGTCATGGGGCGTTCAGTCTCCGCCGAGGATTTCACCGACGAGAACCGGGTCGGATCGGTCTACGATGGCGGCGACGGAACTTTGGTGACAGTTCTGCAGGATTTCACTTTGGAACTGAATACCCGCGTCTCCGTCGTCAACGGTGACGGCAGGTTCACGCTGCTGATGGAACCGCGGATCGTTGAAACCGCGCCGACCGACCTGGGCGAGTTCGGAGGGCTGCCGTCGGTGCGCGCTGCCCTGACGCAGATCGTGCTGCCCGACGAGGCGACTTTGGTCCTTGGCGGCTTGACCAGGGAGGAAGTGCCGGAAGCCGCGAACAAGGTGCCATGGCTCAGCGACATTCCCATGCTGCAGCACCTCTTCCGCGGCACCGCCCATCGCGGTGAGAACAATGAGCTCATGCTCTTCATCACGCCGTCGATCCTGACAGACAGCGATTCCTGAGGCGCGAGCGTGGCGGCGAATGATCCGGGTTGAGAAGTCAAACTGATTGGTGGGGAATGAAAGCTATGCTGAAGACAAGAGGAATGGCGGCGGCCCTGGCGGTGCTGCTGATCGCGCTCAGCCCGTCGATATCGGCGGCCTTTGAGAAACAGGACCAGAACCAGTCGGACGAACGTGACGGCCATTCGCGCAACGAGGGCCGCTCGCTCAGCCACGTACCGCTGGTGCTGAGCAGCAAGGAGACGATGCGGATCGCCAGCATCGTGTGGATGACCCAGACCCTGACCTATCTCTCCCTGACCTCCTTCGGGGTCGACGTGCTCAGCCAGGACCGGGTCAACCTCGGCGGCCTCGGCGTGCTGGGCGGGCTGTTCAACCCGACCTACGGCGCCGACGACTTCACGGCGCAGAACGACATCGGCACGGTGTTCCGGGCCGGTAAGGACAAGCTGGCCATTGCGCTCAAGGGCGATTTGAGGCTGGAAGACCACAGGGTCGTGATCTTCAACACCAACAGCGAATACCAGGTCGGCGGCCACCCGACGATCGAGCAGGTGCCGGCCGAACAGCTCGCCAAGCTCGGCACCATTCCGTTGATCAATCAGCTGCTGCTGCACACCATCGCGCCGAACGGCCTGCAGCTGCTCACCAGCCTCAACCAGGACCCGCCGGCGGACCGGGTGGCGGCGCAGGATGCCGGCGTGGACCTGGTCACCCATCTGCCGGCGCTGCAGCAGCTTGTGGTGGGGCGTGCCTACCTCGGCCCCAACAACACCATCATGGTGGTGGTGCGTCCGGCCAGCGTGGTGGGTGACGAAGGTTTCTGACGAGCGCTCTTAACGCCGGCGCAGGCGGCAGGCGTAGAAACCGTCGAGCCCGCCCTTGTCGGCTAGGTGGCAGGGCAGGCTGCGCAGGTCGCCCTCCGCCGTGACCGCCTCTTCCAGCCCGGACAGTTCGGCTCCGGCGATGGCCACGCGCTCGATGCGATCGTCCCTGGCCAGCAGGGCGGCGATGCGCGCCGGCCCCTCCTCGGGCTGCAGCGAGCAGACCGCATAGACCAGCAGGCCGCCGGGCCTGACCATTTCGACGGCATTGGCGAGCAGCCTGTCCTGCGCCTTCGTGAGGCTTTCCACCTCCGCGGCGGTTTTTAGCCACGCGATATCCGGGTGGCGCCGCAGGGTGCCGGTGGCCGAGCAGGGCGCGTCGAGCAGCACCGCGTCGGCCGGCGCCGGCGGCTGCCACTGCGCCGCATCGGCGGCCACCGTGGCGGCTCCCAGCTTCAGGCGCTGCAGGTTCTCGCGCAGGCGCTCGAGCCGGCCCTCGGCGCGTTCCACGGCGATCACCTCGGCCCCGGCGGCAGCCAGCTGCGCGGTCTTGCCGCCGGGCGCGGCGCAGAGATCGATGACGGTCTTGCCGGCAACGTCACCGAGCAGGCGCGCCGGCAGGGCAGCGGCGGCATCCTGCACCCACCAAGCGCCCTCGGCGTAGCCCGGCAGCCGGGCCACGTCGCCCTGACCGGCGGCCAGGCGCAGGCTGCCGCCCGGCAGCAAATCGGCCTTCAGCTTTTCGGCCCAGGGACGCGGATCACCCTTGCAGGTCAGGTCGAGCGGCGGCTCGGCGAACTGCGCTTCCGCGATGGCGCGGGCCGTGGCCTCGCCGTAGGCGGCGCACCAGGACTGCCACAGCCAGTCCGGCGTGTTGAGCCGTGCGGCGTCCTGGCCCGCAAGAATTTCTTCGCCCTCGCGCGACAGGCGGCGCAGCACGGCGTTCAAGAGGCCGCGCTGGCCGGCCAGGCGCGGGCCCTTGGCAAGGTCGAGCGCCGTGCTGACGGCGGCGTGCGGCGGCGTATCCAGGAACAGCAGCTGTGCCGCGCCAATGCGCAGAATGTGTTTCAGCATGCGGTCCTTGGCCTTGATCGGCCGGTCGAGACAGCGCTTGAGGGCGGCGTCGATCTGGCCCAGGCGGCGCAGGCTGGTGGCCAGGATGAGGCGGGCGAAGCCGCGGTCGCGCGCTTCCAGCCTGGCGAGATGCGTGTTGCGCGCCAGTGCCTCGTCCAGCGGTCGGCCGTCGTCGAGCACCTCGCGCAGCAGGTGGAGCGCGACCTTGCGTGGGTCGCCGCCCGAGCGGGCGGCGGGGCGCGGGTTGCCGGCACCAGCGTCGGCGGGGCGCGCGGCGCCGCCTTTGGAGGGTTTCTTCATGCGGCTAGGCTGTAAGGGCTGGGGCATGCGGCTGCAAGCCTTTCGACGCCGGGGATGCTAAGCCGCGCTCCGATGCGGCTTCAGCCTGCCCCGGTCGAAGATGACGCCGGTTCCCGGCACGTCCGGGGCTACCGCCAGGTTGTCTGCGACCACCAGGGGGCGCGTCGTGTAGGCGTCGATGGGAAAGGAATGCACCTCCAGCCAGCCCGCGTGGGGTTGCGCGGCCAGCAGGCTGACGTGCAGCTCCTGCATGCCGTGCGAGCAGACCGGGATGCCGGCGGCCCCGGCCATCTCGGCCACGCGCAGCCAGCCGGTGATGCCGCCGCAGTTGCCGGCGTCGGGCTGGATGAAGGAAAGCCGGCTCTCGGCGAAGGCGAGCGCGAACTCCGCCAGCGTGTGCAGGTTCTCGCCCATGGCCAGCGGCATGCCGGTGGCCTCGGCGATGCGCGCGTAGCCCATGAAGTCGTCGGGGGCGATCGGCTCCTCGAACCACAGCAGGTCGTAGTCGGCGAAAGCCTTTGCGGCAGCGATGGCCCGATCGACGCTCAGCGCATAGTTGGCATCGACCATGAAGCCGGTCTGCGGCCCGATGGCCGCGCGCACCGCGGCGACGCGTTCGACGTCGACGGCGAGGTCGGCGTGGCCGACCTTGATCTTCACCGCGTTGAAGCCGTCGTCCAGGTAGCCGGTGACGCTGGCCAGCAGCTTCTCCAGCGGGAAGTTCAGGTCGATGCCGCCGCGGTAGGCCCGGGCCGTGTGGCCGTGGCCGCCGGCCATGCGGCGCAGCGATTCGCCGCGCCGCTTGCCGCGCAGGTCCCACAACGCGATGTCGACGGCGGAGATGGCGAAGCCGGCGATGCCGCCGCGCCCGACGTAGTGCAGGTGGTCGTTCATGAAGTCGAAGAGGCCCTCGACCTCGCTCGCCTCGCGGCCCAGCAGCACGGGCGCCAGATCGTGGTCGATCACCGCTTTCACCGCGTGGCCGCCGCGCCCGCCGGTATAGCAGTAGCCGCTGCCTTCCAGGCCGTCCGCGAGGGCGATGCGCACGACGATCAGCTCGAACTGCGTGTGGTCGCCGTGCCTGGCGTCGCTCAGCACCTCCGCCAGGGGAATGGCGTAGTGGTCGGCTTCGACGCTGCGGATCTCACAATCTGTCATGTTCGTCCTGCGCTGCTGACTGCAGTTCAGGATAGTTCAATCGTTGCGCGGGGAGGAGCGCGTCTTAGCCCCAGGGGCGCGGGCGCGGCTGCACCGACTGGCCCATCTCTGCGGCCATTTCGCGCAGGCGCTGGATGCGGTTCTGGGTGCGCGGGTGGGTGGTGAAGAGGTTGTCGACGCGGTGGCTGTGCAGCGGATTGATGATGAACATATGCGCCGTCGCCGGGTTGTTCTCGGCGGTGTTGTTGTCGATGCTGCGCGCGGCGCGGTCGATCTTCTCCAGCGCCGCGGCCAGCCAGAGGGGATGACCGCAGATCTCCGCCCCGCCGCGGTCGGCGGCGTATTCGCGGGTGCGCGAGATCGCCATCTGCACCAGGCCGGCGGCCAGCGGCGCCAGGATCATGACCAGGATGGCGCCGACGATACCCAGCGGATTGTTGCGGTTGTCGCCGAAGAACAGGCCGAAGTTGGCCAGCATGGAGATCGCGCCGGCGATGGTCGCGGTGATGGTCATGGTCAGGGTGTCGCGGTTCTTCACGTGCGCCAGCTCGTGCGCCATGACCCCGGCGACCTCCTCGGCGGAGAGGCGCTTCAGCAGGCCGGTGGTGGCCGCGACCGCCGCGTTCTCCGGGTTGCGTCCGGTGGCGAAGGCGTTGGGCTGCGGGTCGTCGATGATGTAGACCTTCGGCATCGGCAGCTCCGCGTTGCGGGCCAGCTGCTCGACGATGCCGACCAGGGTCGGGGCCGCCTGCTTGTCGACCGGGCGCGCGTGGTACATGCGCAGCACCAACTTGTCGGCGTTCCAGTAGGCGAAGGCGTTCATGGCGACGGCGATCACCAGGGCGATCGCCATGCCGCCGGTGCCGCCCAGAAGGAAGCCGACGGCCAGGAAGAGGCCGGTCATGGCGGCCATCAGGATCCCGGTACGCAGCGTGTTCATGGTCACGAAATCCGCAGAGTCTCAATGATTTCAGGTTGTTTCATGCCTCCATCAGGTAGGCGGGGCAGGTGCTCGCTTCAAGGCTTGGCGCCGCTGCCGGGCGATGCCATATATCATGTCATGAAGCTCAAGTTCACCGCCCACAAGCCGAAGCCGAAGCTCGGCGCCGTCGCGCCGCTGCAGGAGCCTGCCAAGGCGAAGGACAGCAAGGCCGGGAAAGACCCTGGCGAGGAGAAGCGGCGGCCGAAGGAGCTCGGCGGACCCAGCGGGCCGGAGCCGACGCGCTACGGCGACTGGGAACGCAAGGGCATCTGCGTCGACTTCTAGTCGTCAACATCGGGCACTCCGCCTTAGAGTTTCCTCCCATTAACATGAGCAACTCTCCTGGCGGATCGTCACGAGAAGGCCTTGCGCGCCACAACTTTTCGGGGAACGTCAGGCGGGCATTTCTGTTCACCTCCGGTTCGCCCCTCCCCGGCTGTGCGAATCCTTCTGGACGGACTGGGCTTTGAACATGAACGGCGCGAAGAGATCACGACGCCGTCCATCGACGCGCGCGCGGCGGTGACCCAATCGCTGCAGGTGCCGGTTCTCTAGGACGGCGAGGTGAAGTTGTGGGAAAGCGGACTGATTGCAGAATACCTGCTGTGCGGCTATCCGGAGCGGGCCGCCGCGCAGCCGCCACCGGCCGAGGGGGCCTGTCGGTTTTCGCATGAGTGGCGGGACAAGCTTGTGGTCTCGACCATTCAGACGCTGGGAACGGCGAAAGCGACAATATCCCAGCTGCAATGGGCCGGCGTCGATGTGTCCGGAAATGCATACCTGCAACGCTCGTCAGACCGGTTGCCGCACGTTTTGGGCTGGCTGGAGGATCATCTGACAGATGATACCAGCGGCTTTCTGCCAGGCTGCCTTTCTCTGCCGGACATCTTCCTCGCCTGCCACATCCGCTTCGCCGAGAACCGGCCGATCGGCGCGGATTCGCGTGCCGGCGACTACCCGAAGATCTCGGCACTGCTGTCGCGTCTCGATCGGCGTGCCAGTTTCCGCAACTGCCCCGTCTGGTGGTGGGAGCCTGGCGTCACGGGATACGAGAACGACGGCACACCAATCTACACTCAGTAAGGCGACGTCAGGCGGTCGCCCTCGGCCACAGGATGCGGATCGCCGGGCTGAGCCAGGATTTCAGGCGGGCCGGTCGCGCCACTGCCTTGGTCTCTTCGTGGCCGGCAGCCTGCTGAATCGCTTTCAGCTGCAATGCTTCCCGCTCAAGTTGTTGCAGATAGAAAGTGTTTCCGAGTGGGTTGATGTCAAAGGACATGGTTCCTTCTCTCTTTGCTGCATGTGATGATTGGGAAGATTTCTAGCTAGCGGGCGTGATCGGTCCGTTCGGGCCGGCGTGAAAAAAATGGAAAAGCGACATTCACGCATGCCAGACGAAGCGGACGCGCGGGTCCGCTTGCTGCTGCTGGGGCCGATGATCATCAGTCTCGACGCTGTAGAGGCTGCCTTGCCGGCCCGCAAGGCCCGCGCGTTGCTCGCCTATCTTGTGCGCAGGCCCGATGCGGATGTCTCCCGCGAGGTGCTCTGCGGCCTGCTCTGGGGCGACCGCGGGGAGGAGCAGGCCCGCGCCAGCCTGCGTCAGGCACTCACTGCCCTACGCAGGCTGCTCGGCTCTGCGGTCGACGATCTTCTCCAGGTCTCCAATACGGCCGTCCGGCTGCAATCGGCCGGGGCGTTTCTGGACACAAAACAGTTCGAGGCGCTTGCTGGTTCCGACGATCCCGCGGCTCAGTCCGGCGCCGTCGATCTCTATAGGGGAGCCTTTCTGGAGGGCTTCCCAGCGGTCGACCCGGAATTCGACCGCTGGCTCGCGTCCGAGAGAGCTGCACTCCAAGCAAGCCTTTTGCGCTGCTTGACATCGCTGATGACTCACAGCGAGGCCGATCAGCGCAGCGAACAGGTCATCGTCTTTGCAACGCAACTATTGAAACACGATCCGCTGCAGGAGCACGTTCATCGCGCTCTCATGCGCGCCTATGCGGCACAGGGCCGCTTCGATGCAGCGCTGAAGCAAATGGAAGATCTGAGCCGCATTCTGGAACAGGATCTGGGTGTTCGGCCGGAAGCGATCACGCTGGAGCTGGCGAGGCAAGTCCAGCAGCGCCGCCTTGGCGGCAGTGCGGCCCTACAGCCCGTTGCCGAGCCGGCGAAGAGGGAAGAAGTTTCGGCGACCTCTCCCGCCCTACCCAAGCGCCCCTCGATCGCCGTGCTGCCGTTCCGGTCACTCAGCGTGGATGAGGAGTCCAGCTACTTCGGGGAAGGCATCGCCGAGGACATCATTATCGAACTTTCGCGCTCCTCGGAGCTTTTCGTCGTAGCCCGGCAGTCATCCTTCCGCTTCGGCCGGGACGACGAAGACCCGCGCGAGATCGGCCAAGCGCTCGGCGTGCGCTTTTGTCTCCTTGGCTCGGTGCGCCGTTTGGGCGAGCGGATCCGCATTTCTGCGCATCTGGTTTCATGCGAGAGAGGGCATGAACTTTGGGCCGACCGCTACGATCGCCAACTGAAGGACATCTTTGACATCCAGACTGAGATCGCGCGCACGGTAACGGCGACGGTGGTTGGCCGCATCGTTGATGCGGACGCTGCGGAGCAGCTTCTGCGGCCTGGCAGCCTAGCAGCCTACGACCTTGTGCTACAGGGTTTGCAGCACCTGCACCGCTACACCAGAGACGACGTGGAAAAGGCGTGTCGCTGTTTTGCGGAAGCCATCGGCCTGGACGGCGACTATGGTCGGGCCTACGGACTTCTGGCGATCGCCAGCATCTATGCCGGCTGGTACTACGGCCTGGAGACGGACTTTCGCGAGGCCGGGGAGTTGGCTGAAAAGGCGGTTGCCCTTGACCCGCGTGATACCAAGGCACATTGCGCCCTGGGTATGACACGGTTGATCGCCTGCGATCACAGCCGGGCCGCAGCTCACTTCGAGTCAGCGCTCGCTCTCAACAGCAATGACGATCTGCTGCTGGTCGAATACGGCCGTTATTTGATGTACGTCGAGCGCCCGGAAGAAGGCCTGCTGAAGATCCGCGAGGCGATGCGCCTCAACCCTTATCATCCCAACTGGTACTGGAACATCTACGGTCGTTGCCTGCATACGCTCGGCCGCTACGAAGAAGCGGGTGAAGTGTTTGAAAAGATCGTCAACCCACCCTTCTGGGCGGTGGCTTATCTGGCTGCCTGCCACGCGGCAATCGGCAACGAGGAGCGAGCGGCACATTTCAGGCAGCAGCTATATGTGGCCAAGCCGGATTTTACGCTGGATAGCTTTGCCCGGATATTTCCCTACCAGAATCCGGCGACGGCGGAGCGCTACTTCGAGTCTTTCCGCGCTGCCGGCATCGGGTGATCTTTCAGGCTTTCTTCTCCAGGTTCACCAGCGCCACCCCCAAGGCGGTGATCACCATGCCGGCCAGAGCCAGTGGGCCGAAGGTCTCGCCGAACAGGGGCCAGGCAACCAGCGCCGTCACCGGCGGCACCAGGAAGAACAGGCTGGAGACCCTGGCCGCCTCGCCGCGCCGGATCAGCCAGTAGAGCAGCATCACCGCGCCCAGCGACAGCACCAGGGTGAGCCAGGCCAGGGCGAAGACGAACTCGCCGCTCCAGGTGATGCGCCCCTCCTCGAAGATCAGCACGCCGAGGCCGCAGGCGAGTCCCGCGGCGGCATACTGGATGACCGAGCCGCTGCGCAGCGGCAAAGTGCCGCAAAAGCGCTTCTGATAGAGCGTGGCGAGGGTGATGCCGCAGAGTGCCAGCAGGCAGAGCGCAACGCCCTCCAGCGTGCCGAAGCCGGCCTCCAGCTTGCGCCACACCACAAGCGTCACGCCGACGATGGCGAGCACCAGACCGAGCCACTGGCGCGCGGTCACCCGCTCGCCCAGCACCACCCCGGCCAGGGCGGCGACCAGCACCGGCTGGGTGCCGACGATAAGCGCCGAAACGCCGGCCTCGACGCCCAGCGAGATGGCGGTGAAGACGCCGCCCAAATAGATCGCGTGCAGCAGCACCCCGGCGACGCAGAGGTGCAGGGTCTGGGCGAGGCTGCGCGGCCAGGGCGCGCGGGTGACCAGCGCCAGGCAGAGCAGCAGCAGGGTCGCCAGGGCAAAGCGCAGGGTCAGAAAGGTCAGCGGCTCGGCGTCGGGCAGGCCGAGCTTGGCACCGATGAAGCCGGTGCTCCACAGCAGCACGAAAAGCCCCGCCGCGCCGAGGCCCAGCACCTCGCTGCGCCGGGCGGCCTGCTCGGCGCGGCGCCCTGCCTCGGTCGCGGGGTCGGTCTGGGCTTCCTCGGTCATACCCGCTGATAGCGCGGGACGGGCGCGGCGGCAAACGCCCAGGACGCATGGGAGGGTCCCGGGTGCCGGAGGTCAGCCGATGCGGATGAGGCCCAGATTCGCCGGCTGCGCGATGCCGGCTTTCAGCTGCGGGTCGTCCTCGGGCGGATCGATGACCGTGTGCATCGGCACCACCCCGGCCCAGACGTCGAGGGCGTAGTCCTCCGGCTCGTCGACCGGCGGGCCGCTGCGCACCTTGGCGGCGACCTCTTCCAGCTTCAGCGAGACCACCGTGGTCGCCTTCAGCTCCTGCTGCGTCGGCGGCTTGAGGTCGGGCCAGCGCCCGGGGACGATGCGCGCCATCATGTCTTCGAGGGCGGCCAGCTTGTCCGCCTCGCCCTCGACCAGTTCGGCGTTCCCGAAGGCCATGACCGAGCGGTAGTTGACCGAGGTGTGGAAGCCCGAGCGCGCCAGCACCAGGCCGTCCATCAGCGACACGGTGAAGCAGACCCGCGGGCCCTGCTTCAGGTGACGCAGCATCCGGCTGGCCGAGGAGCCGTGCCAGTAGACCCGGTCGTCCCGGCGCCAGTAGGCGGTCGGCGTGACGTAGGGCTGGGCGTCGATGACGTAGCCGACGTGGCACAGCAGGCCGGCGTCGAGGATGGCGTGCACGGTCGCGCGGTCGTAGTGCGCGCGCAGGGGCGAGCGCCTGATGCGGCTGCGCTCGGTGGGAGGGAAGTCGATCTGGGACGTGCTCATGGGCGGGTCCGGCGCGGTCGCTGACAGCGGATTTCGGTGGAACGCGGCGCAGGCTAGAGGGATAGTGGCTTCATAGAAAGGACCGCTTGTTGATATTCCTCCGGACCGCTTTGCGCCGCGGAGGCGGCCGGCCATGAGCCGCGAGAGACCCCTGCCGGGTCGCCGGCGCACGCCGCTCCTGGCCCTGGCACTGGATCGCGGGGCGGCGGTCTCGCTGCAGCAGCAGATCTACGACCAGGTGCGCGAGGTGATCCTGGCCGGCGGCCTCGCGCCCGGCACCCGCCTGCCGTCCAGCCGCGCGCTGGCGGGCGAACTCGGCTGCTCGCGCAACACGGTGGTCAGCGCCTTCGACCAGCTCCTGAGCGAAGGCTACCTGGAGGGCCATGCCGGTTCCGGCACTTTCGTCAGCCGCGTGCTGCCGGAGGAACTGCTGGGTCTGGCGCCCGGCGAGCGGCCGCCGGCGGCGGGCGCGGCAGAAGCCGCCGCGCCGGCGCGCCTCTCCGGTCGCGGCCATCGCATCATGGCCCTGCGCCGCCGCCCGCTGGGCCAGGAGCGGGCCTTCCTGCCCGGGGTGCCGGAGACCGCGGAGTTCCCCTTCGACATCTGGACGCGCCTCGCCAGCCGCATCTGGCGGCGTCCCGCGCCGGAGCTGCTGCGCCTCGGCGCGCCGGGCGGCCACGAGGCGCTGCGCCAGGCCATCGCCGGCTACCTCGCCAGCTTCCGCGGCATCGCCTGCGACTGGCGCCAGGTTATCGTCACCACCGGCGCGCAGCAGGCCATCGACCTGGTCGTCCAGATGCTGCTGGCGCCGGGCGATGCCGTGTGGATCGAGGAGCCGGGCTATCCGGGGCTGCGCGGTGCCCTGATCGCCGGCGGGGCGGCGCTCGCCGCGGTGCCGGTTGACGCCGAGGGCCTCGACGTCGAGGCCGGCCGCGCGACCGCGCCGAAGGCACGGATGGCCTGCGTCTCGCCGTCGCACCAGTACCCCCTTGGCGTGACGCTGAGCCTGAGCCGGCGCCTCGCCCTGCTCGACTGGGCCAGCTCCGCCGACGCCTTCATCCTC
>JBFGUI010000106.1:0-12279 GCA_041565695.1 Kiloniellaceae bacterium | reverse complement strand
GGCGCGGTGCCGCGCCAGTACATCGGCGCCGTCGAGCACGGGACCAAGGAGTACCTCTCGCGCGGGCCGCTCGGCTTTCCGGTGGTCGACGTCTCGGTGACGCTCTACGACGGCCAGCACCACTCCGTCGACTCTTCCGACCAGGCCTTCAAGACCGTCGGCCGCATGGCCATGGCCGAGGGCATGCCCAACTGCGATCCGGTGCTGCTGGAGCCGATCTACGAGGTCACCATCTCGGTGCCCAGCGAGTTCACCAACAAGGTGCACTCCCTGGTCTCCGGACGCCGCGGCCAGATCCTCGGCTTCGAGATGCAGGCCGGCTGGAAGGGCTGGGACGCCCTGAAGTGCCACCTGCCGGAAGCCGAACTGCAGGACCTCATCATCGAGCTGCGCTCGCTGACGGTCGGGGTCGGCAGTTTCGACTGGCGTTTCGACCACCTGCAGGAGCTGACCGGCAAACTGGCCGATCAGGTCATCGCCCAGCGCCAGGCCGACGGCAACTAGCGCTCGGTCGAGCGACATGAAGGCGCCGTCGCCGGCCCCGCCCCGGGGCCCGCGGCGGCGTTTTACTTTGGGCCGCAATGGCAGCGACCGTGCACCCGGTGTCCGTGATTAATAGGGGTTAGGCCGGAATAGCGAGGGGCACGTCCCCGCTGGCCGCCGGCCTGGACGGCAGGGTGAAGTTCACCTTGGTGCCCTTGCCGACTGTGCTTTCCAGCGTGAAGCTGCCACCGTGCATCTCGATCAGGGATTTGGCGATGGGCAGGCCGAGGCCGGTGCCGCCGAAGCGCCGGGCGTAGGAGTTCTCGACCTGTCCGAAGGGGGTCAGCACCTTGTAGATGTCGTCCGGCTCGATGCCGATGCCGGTGTCGGTCACCGCGAACTGCAGGCCGCCGTCCGGCGCAGGGCCGAGCCAGACGCTGACCCTGCCGCCCCTCGGCGTGAACTTCACGGCGTTTGACAGCAGGTTGATCAGCACCTGCTTGATCCGCCGTTCGTCGCCATAGGCTACCGGCAGATCGCTCGCGATGTTGGAGATCATCTCGACCTCTTTCTCTTCGGCCTGGGTCTCGACGCGGCGCAGGCAGCTTTCCAGCAGGGCGACGGGGTCGAAGTCCTCCAGGTCGAGGGGCATCTCGCCGGCCTCGACCTTCGACATGTCGAGGACGTCGTTGACGATGTTCAGCAGATGGCGCCCGGAGGCCCAGATGCTGTCGGCATACTCGCGGCGGGTTTCGTCGCTGTTGGCGCCGGGCATCCGCGACTTGAGAATTTCGGAGAAGCCGAGGATGGCGTTGAGCGGAGTGCGCAGTTCGTGGCTCATGGTGGCCAGGAACTCCGACTTCAAGCGGCTGGCCTCTTCGGCGCGGGCTGCGGCCCGTGCCAGGTCCAGCGTTTTCTGGTAGTGGCGCCGGGTCTGCCGCTCGCTGCGCCACACGCCGAAGATCAGCAGCAGGTACAGCAGCAGGAAGGTGCCGCCGACGACCGTCTGCAGCAGCAATTGGCGACGGTGCACGTTGGCCATCAGCTCGGTGACGTCGTAGAAGACCTCAAAGACGCCTTCGATGCTGCCGGATGCCGATGTGATCGGCACGTAGCTGGCCAGCACGTCGCGGTCTTCGACCAGCTGGTCGAAGGCCCGGAAGCGCTCGCGGTGACTGAGCTCGCTGGCCCGGTGCCCGGTGCGTGCCGCCAGGAAGCCGGCATTGCCGCTGAAGTTCTCGCCGATCTGTGCGGGCTCCGTGGAGAACACGGTCAGCCCGTTCTGGTCGTAGATCTTTATCTTGAGGATCGAGAGCCCCCGCATGCTGCGCAGCAGGCTCTGGTAGATCCGGGTGGTCTCCGGGTGGTTGCGGATCGCCGGGGCGGGCAGGATATGGGCGGTGGTCAGGAAGCCGGCGTGGGCGTCCCACACCACGTTGGAAAAGATCTTGGCGACGGCGGCATTGCTCCGCTCGGCCATGGCGTTCAGGTCGTCGCTGGAAATCTCCTTGTACATGCTGATCAGCAGCATGCTGGCGGCGACCACCACGAGCCCGGCGAAGAGGGCGAATCGCTTGGTAAGGGAAAGAGACTGTTCCGCCATGGCGGGAGTTCGGCCTGTCGGTACGGTTAACGGAATTCCACGCTGTCTGCACTACGCCAAGACTGCTGGATAGCAGACGGCGCTTTCCAATTGATTAACCTTGACGCGGTTTGCTGCGGCGCAATTCGCCTAATTGGCGCAATATTGGAGCGCCGGCGAGGGGGGCTGGTCACGGCGCCTCGCGCATTGTTGAATTGTCGCCGGAGGGCGCCCGGGCTACCTCCTAGGTCGTGAAATCAGCCGAGGGAGCGGGTATCTCATGTTGATCAGGATCAGGCGCGGCTGGGAAATTCCCGAGTCCCGGGCGACACCGGAGAGCGTTTTCCACGATCGCCGCCGGCTTTTGAAGGCCGCGGCCGCCGGCCCGCTGCTGCTCGGCGGCGCGGGGCTGCTGGCGGCCTGCGAGGAAATGCCGGCCGAGGCCGCCGAGAGCACCGATCCCTCCGTCGGCCTCTATCCCGTCGGGCGCAATCCGGAATACACGCTGGACCGTCCGATCACCGACGAGGCCCTGGCCACCACCTACAACAACTACTACGAGTTCGGCTCTTCCAAGAACATCTGGCAGAAGGCCCAGGACCTGCCGATCCGGCCCTGGACCGTGGCCCTCGACGGCATGGTCGAAAAGCCCCAGGAGATCGACATCGACGACCTGCTGGCCAGGATGCCGCTGGAGGAGCGGGTCTACCGCCACCGCTGTGTCGAGGCCTGGTCCATGGCCGTGCCCTACAGCGGCTTCCCGCTCAAGGCGCTGGTCGACCTGGCACGGCCGCTGTCCTCGGCCAAGTACGTGAAAATGACGACCTTCCAGGATCCGCAGGTGGCCAGCGGCCAGCGCGCCGCCTGGTACCCCTGGCCCTACGAGGAAGGCCTGACGATGGCCGAGGCGACTCATCACCTGTCGTTCATCGCCACCGGCCTCTATGGCAAGCCGATCCCCAAGCAGAACGGCGCGCCGCTGCGCCTGGCGGTGCCGTGGAAGTACGGCTTCAAGCACATCAAGGGCATCGTGCGCTTCGAGTTCACCGACCAGCGGCCGAAGTCGTTCTGGGAGGTGATCCAGGGCGGCGAGTACGGCTTCTGGGCCAACGTCAACCCGGAGGTGCCGCATCCGCGCTGGAGCCAGGCGACCGAGCGGGTGCTGGGCAGCGATGAGCGCGTGCCGACCCTGCTCTACAACGGCTATGGCGAGTACGTGGCCGACCTCTACAAGGGCCTGGACGCCTCCGAGCGCCTCTTCATGTAGCGCGCGTCACGCGGCCTGCTTGGTTGCCGCGTGTTTCCTCAGGAACGGCAGGAACTGCGGGAAGACCTCCTCGGCGACGCGCTCGCCCATGAAGGGGTCCTGGTGGCCGTAGCCGTCGACGATCAGCAGCTCGTGCGGATTGCCCGGCGCGAGGTCCTGCAGCCGCTTGAAGCAAAGAATGTTGGAATCGGCGAACACCCGGTTGTCGCGCCCGGTCATGAACAGCACCGGCGTGTCGATCTCCCTGGCGTAGCGGAAGTAGTTGTCGGGCAGCGCCGAATGATCTTTCTTGTCCGGGTACATCTTCACCGCGGTGTTGTCGTTCTTGATCATCTTGATGACGTGGCGGTGGTAGTTGAGGCTGGTACCACCGTAGAGGTCGCCGCCGCGGCGGTGGGTGATCTCCGCCAGGTTCCTGTGCTCGTAGAGCGCCGGCCAGCCGGTGCCCCACATCAGGCTCAGCATATGGCAGGCCGGCACGTCGCACTCGCGGTGAAACGCCGAGACGATTTTGCCCATCACGTTGCCGAAGGAAAACGGCGGGTAGTCGGACCAGTTCGGGCTGACGTAGGGCATGCTGAGCAGCCGCTCCAGCACGAAGGGGAAGATGTTGCCCTTGATCACCGACCAGCGCGGCGGATGCGGCGTCAGGGCGACGGAATTGGCGATCACGCTGGCCAAGCCCGGCACCTGCCTGGCGAAGAGGCTCATCACGAAGGACATCGAGCCCAGGCAGTGGCAGATCACGTGGATCCGCTTGTTGCCGGCGATCTCGCGGATCTGCTCGATGGCCTTGGGATGGTCGTAGAGCGCGCAGTCGTCCATTGAGAAACGGTGCGGCCCGAGATTGTAGATGTGCCGGTTGCTCATGCGGAAATCGAAAGTGAAGACGTCGGTGAAGCCCTGCTCGTGCAGCCAGGCGACGAGGTTCTTGTGCTCGGGCATGATGAACATGTCGCTGGAGGTGGTCAGGCCGTGGATGATCATCACCACGTCCTCGCAGTCGGCCTTCCAGAAGCGCAGCATGGAAAGCGTCAGCATGTCGTCGGTGACGAAACTGTGCTGGGTGACGCGCGCGCCGGGGACGCCGTCCGTGGTGTAGAGCGGAATCTCGCGTTTCATGGACTCCTCCTCGCTTCGCTCGCGGTTACTCGGCGACCATCGCCGCGGCGATGTGCTCGGCCAGGGCGGCGATGGTGCGCGACGGGTTGAGCCCGACGGCGCGGGGAAAGATCGCGCCGTCGGCGACATAGAGGCCGGGGTGGCCGAAGACGCGGCCCTTGCCGTCGACCACGCCGTGCGCCGGGTCGTCGGCCATGGCGCAGCCGCCCAGCGGGTGCGGTGTGATGAGGTCGCGGAACCAGCGCCAGTAGAGCGGCTCTACCGGCGTGCCGCCGGTCGCCCCGGAAAGCTGCTTGTGCATCTCGACCATGGCGGAGATCACCGGCTCGGAGCGCTCGACGTCCCAGTCGAGGCGCAGCGTCTTCTTCGCGAAGGGGTTCCACCAGGGCCGGCCGAGATACATGCGCCCGTCGGTCATGTCGACCGCCTGGCCGAACCAGGGCATGACGCAGTCCAGCGGGTCGCTCTTGCCGCTCGCCAGCAGGGCGGCGGAAGCGAACAGCTTGCCGAGCCGGCCGCCGGCTTTCGACATGGTCTCGGCGGCCTCCTCCAGGGAGTTGCCGACGACGTCGGGAAAGCCGCCGTCCTCGACGAAGAAGCGGTTGCCGTTCTGGCTGCCGTCGAGGAAGTCGATGGCGGAGGTGATGGTGGGCCCGCGGGTCGGCGAGACACGCCGCGCCGGGTAGACAGCCGGCGTCAGGAAATCGCCGTTGGAACACCAGCCGTAGCCGAGGCGGCCGGAGAGGCTGGCCAGCGTGCGGTGGTCGTCGCGGCAGCGCAGCAGCAGCTCGGTGGAGCCGAGCGAGCCCGCCGCCAGCACGACCCTGTCGGCCGTCACCGCGCCGCCGACCAGCCGGCCGTCTTCGATGCGCTGGAAGTCGACGCGGTAGCCGCCGCCGTCGAGCGGGCGCAGGGTGCGGACGATGTGGCTGGCGCAGATCTCCGCGCCGGCGGCGCGGGCCGCGGCCAGGTAGTTGAGGTCGAGCGTGTTCTTGGCGCCGACCTGGCAGCCGATGTCGCAGTTGCCGCAATGCACGCAGGTGCCCTGCTGCTGGCCCTGCGGGTTGGTCCAGCTCCTGGAGTGGCGGTTGTCGTGCGGGTCGTCGAGCCCGTAGTGCCACTCGGGGTCGAAGGTGACGGCGAGCGGCAGCTTGCGGAAGCGGTGGCCGTGACCCAGCGCCTCGGCGCCGTCGCGCATCAGCTTGAAGCGCTCGGTCAGCTGGTTGTCGGGCAGTTCCTGGACGCCCAGCATGCGGCCGGCGGTCTCGTAGTACGGCTTCAGCGCCTCGTAGGTGATCTCCGCCGGCCAGCCTTCCTCGAACACGAAGGGCTCGGCTTCGACGAAGATGTTGGCGTAGATCAGCGAGCCGCCGCCGACCGCGGCGCCCTGTACGACGGTCATGTCGCCGAAGTAGCGCAGATCGATCCAGCCGTCCTTGCTTTCCGGGTTGTCGTTGTCCCAGATCCAGGCATCACCGGGCGCGCGGGGATAGTCCTCGCGTTTCCATTCGCGCCCGCGTTCGAGGATCAGGACCCTGCGGCCGGCCTGCGCCAGGCGGCAGGCGGTGACCGCTCCGCCGAAGCCGGAGCCGATAACGACGACGTCGTAGCTGTTGGCCATGCGCGCCTCTGCTGGTTGTCCCGACTACCCCTGCGCCGGCTCAGGTCCGGGTCGCGTCCGTTCAGATCTCCGGACCGTAGGTCTCCCACAGCTCGCCCATGAAGAAGCTGCCGAACTTCGTCACCGCCGCCGCCCGCTCCTTGGCCGACTTTGCGCCGATCACCTTGATGGTCGACATCAGCTTCATGAAGTCGCCCATGTCGAGCCGCAGCACGCCCGCACCGATCACCGGCGCCGTTGCGTCTCTGCCCGCGTGCAGCCGGGTGAAGAGCGTCGTGGTGTCGCTCCACAGGTCGAAGCCCGGGTCGTCGTGGACATGCTTGCGGCCGGCCAGGTAGCGGGGCTCGCCGCCGTGCTGGAATGCCAGCTCGTAGACCATGTACTTCATCCCCGGCTCCTCGGCGGGGGAGAAGAGGTTGAAGACACCGGTCTCGGCCGGCAGCCCCTCGCCCAGGGGGGCGAAGTCGATGCTGCCTTTCAGCCCGCCCAGGTGCCTGGGGTCGGCGATAAAGGCGTCGAGGTCGGGGATGGCGACGCTGGCGTGCATGGCCAGGCTGGTCCCCGCCTTCTTGCCGGCCTCGGCCCCGGCCTCGGGCTCCGTGCAGTCAAGCGCGAAGGCGCCGGCCATGGTCTCGTCGAAGGTGATTCCGATCGCCATTTCAGTTCTTCTTCCAGGGTGCGAGCTTCAATTCGGAGACGACGGCCGGGCCCTTGGGCCGGCCCAGCCAGTCGCGCTTGAAGATGACCTCGCCATCGTCGTTGAAGGCGGAGACCTTCAGGCTCTGCGTCGCCGGGTCCAGGTCGACGCGGCAGAAGTTGTCCTCCTGGCAGAAGTTCCAGGCCTCGTAGTCCATCTTGTGCTTGGCGTCGATGTCGAAGCTGTCCTCCTGGTCCCTGGCGGTGGAATCGTGGACGAAGGAGGAAGGCTCGCCGTCAGCGAAGGGGAAGGGCCAGTAGAAGGCCGAGGAGGTGACCGAGTAGGTCTGCAGCGCTTCGGCTTCCGGTGATCCGTAGAAGGTCATCTTGCAGACGTTGGCGCAGTGGATGTCGCCGGACAGGAAGATCACGTTCTGGACCTGCTTTTCGATGATGGTCTTCAGGATGCGCCGACGCGTCTCCGGGAAGGCGGGCCAGGAATCGCTGTCCTCCATCCGCTTCACATACTTTTCCTTGCTGCCGCCCAGTCCGGTCCGCGCCGTGATCGGGCTGGGCGCGAAGACGCTGGAGGTGACGATGAACTTGGGCACGTCGCCGCGCTGCTTCTGCTGCGCCTTCAGCCATTCGATCAGGCGGTCGAGCTGGCTGGGTTCCTCGCCGCGCAGCGCCGGGCGGCCCAGCAGGTGGTTGTCATCCAGGCTGTCTTCGGTGTCATCCATGAAGCGCTGGGTGCGCGTGTCGAGCACGAAGAAGGGATAGCCGTTACACTCGAAACTGTAGTAGAGCCGGGTCTGGTATGTGCGCGGGCAGTGGCTCCACTGGTAGCTCATGTAGGCGCCGATCGCGAGGTGGAAGACCTTGCGCGAGGCGGCTTTCTCCAGGCGGTCCTGGGTCCAGTTGTCCTCGATCTCGTGGTCGTCGAGGATCATATAGGTCGGCACCTGGCGCAGCAGTTTGCGCATGTTGCGCGAGCCGAAGGCGGTGTGATAGCGCTCCTGGAATTCCTCGAAGGTGTCGGCCAGGCCGAGCGGCACGTGGCGGTTCATCATGTCGGCGTAGATCTGGTCGCCGACCATGAGGACGAAGTCGGCCGGATCCTGCGGCACCTTCAGGCCGGCCTCCTTGCGCCCGCGCTGGCCCAGGCCCAGCGCCTCCCGGCGCAGGGGATCGAAGATCTTGTCGGCTTCCTTGGCCTTCCACAGCACGCCGGGATAGCGGCAGGAGCCGAGGATGAAGTTCAGCTTGCCCGGCTTCTGCGCCGTTGCGGCGAAGGTGCGAAAGCTCGCCATGGTGCCGGAACCCTTGAGGTCCAGCAGGTCGGATGTCCAGACCTTGGGGTCGGGCAGCTTGTCCGCCAGGCGGCCGGAGGAGACGTTGCGGTCGTCGCCGAAGGGGTCGTCGATCACCAGCGTGCCCATGAGCACGATGTAGTCCGTCTCCGGCTTCAGGGCCGGGGAGCGTCTTCCGGTGATGCAGCTGTCCGAGCCGAAGCAGAAGGTGCCGGTGCGGTCGTACTCGCGGTGCAGGCGGAAGTAGTAGAGCTGCGGCGCCTTGCTGGAGTTGGCCTTGGCGGCTTGCGCCAGCGTTTCGCGCAGGTCGCTGCGCCCGGCTTCGTCCTGCAGCAGCTTGCGGTCCGCCTTGGGCACTTCGAAGATGGTGCAGACGCCGACGGTGCGGCGGTCGGAGTGGAGACTGGCACCCTTGTCGTCGGAGTCGCTGCCGCGGATCCAGACGCGGCCGGAGCTGTCCGAGACGTGCCCGACGATGGGACCGAGGGCCGGTTCGCGCAAAGCTGGCATGGATGCCTCCGCTTGGGTTCCCCCGTGTTGTGTCGCCCGGTCAGGCGGCTGAGGGGCGTCGTTGGCTGCGCCCGGCGGGGAGAAACGGTCATTCCTAATCACTGCGCCAGAATTCTGACGATTATGACTATATCGGCGTCCGGTGTCATGTTCGCGGGCTATAATGAGGATCGTCCCGCCTATCCGGGGTAGGATCGACGGCGCTTTGGAGGCAGAGCAGCGCCCGCGGCGGCGCGCGGCGGGACGCAGCGGGCTGCGGAAATACAACCCGCGCCTGTCGCACAGGAAGGAAGCAAAGGGTGAGCAGGAAGGCGGTGCCGAGTCCGTTGCGGGTCATAACCTCCGGGGCCTTCGCCGCGGCGCTGGTCAGGCTGTTGCCGCTCTATCGCGAGAGCAACCCCGGCGAGATCGAAGTCTCCTTCGGATCGTCGCTCGGCGCGGCGCACGACTCGATCCCGACACGCCTTGCCCAGGGCGAGACCTTCGATCTCTATTTCCTCGCCCGCGCGGCGCTGGACGACATGACGGCCAAGGGCCTCATCCTCGCGGGCAGCGGCGTCGATCTGGTGGAGTCGCATATCGGCGCGGCGGTACGCAGCACCGACCCGGCGCCGGACATCAGCACGGTCGAGGCCTTCCGGGAGACGCTGCTGAAATCGAAGTCGGTGGCCCACGCGGCCAGCGCCAGCGGCATCTACCTCTCGACCGAGGTCTTTCCGGCGCTCGGCATCGCCGCGCAGATGAAGCAGACCGCCCGGACCATCTACAGCGAGCGGGTCGGCCGCGTGGTGGCGCGCGGCGAGGCCGACCTGGGCTTCCAGCAGATCAGCGAGATCCTGCCGATTGAGGGCGTCAAGATCATCGGCCGGCTGCCGCCGGAATTCCGCCGCCCCTTCCATTTCTGCGCCGGCATCGGCGCCGGCGCCGGGCAAGCCGAGGCGGCGCGACGGCTGCTGCGCTTCCTCGCCTCCGAGGCGGCGGCGCCGGTGATCCGCGAGACCGGGCTCGACCCCTGCTTTCCGGTCATCGCCTGAGCGGTCCGGCAAGGCCCGCAAAAGAAAAATGCCGGGCCAGAGGCCCGGCAAGTTGAACAGGGAGGCTTCACGTCTGGGAGACGTAGGACCTAAAAAGGCCCTTTTCCGAGCGGGGGGCGCTCGGAACTGAGGTCCGACGGGGGGCGCCGGAAACTCGGAGGATGCTGCAACGCAACATCCGGTAAATTCAAGATAGGGGTTTGAGATCCTTTTACTACACACAATCGGGCAGTGGTGATATGCGGAAGCTGCATGGCTTCCGAATTCATTGATATATAATAGAAAAATAAGATCGCGAGAGCGCTTCAAGGGGCCCGCGGCAGGGGCGTGGCCGGCGCGGCGATGCCTATCAGAAGTTGGATTCTGCAACCTCTCGGAGCAGAAAGTCCCGGAATACCGAGATCCGCTTGGAGCGGCGCATCTCCTCGGCATAGACGAAGTAGGCGTCGAACTGGGGTCCGGAAAGCTCCGGCAGAACCTGCACCAGGTCCGGGTTGGAGGCGGCCATGAACTCCGGCAGGGCGCCGATCCCGGCCCCCGACTGCACCGCCTTCATGACCCCGTAGACGTTGTTGACGGTCATCGTCGGGCGGCGCAGCTGGCCGTCCTTGTAGCCGACCCGCAGCAGCCAGTTCACGTCCGGCACCGGCGGGCGCACGTCCTCGCCGTAGACCACGATGCGGTGCTTGTCGAGGTCCTTGGCGGTCTGCGGCACGCCGTGCTTCTTGATGTAGCTGGCCGCGGCATAGACGTGCATGTGCACGGTCATCAGATGGCGCTGGATCAGGTCGGCCTGGCGCGGCGGCGAGAAGCGGATCGCCAGGTCGGCCTCGCGCATGGAGAGGTCCACCTCGCGGTCGAGCAGCAGCAGGTGGCACTCGATCTCCGGATAGACGTCGATGAACTCGTTCATGCGCGCCGCCAGCCAATGTGAGCCGAAGGCCACCGTGGTGGTGATCTTGAGCGGCCCCTTGGGGCGGTCCTTGCTCTCGGTCAGCTGGGCCTCGGTCATGGCCAGCTTGCCGAAGACCTCGTGCGCCGTGCGGTACAGCAGCTCGCCCTGCTCGGTGAGGATCAGGCCGCGGGCATGGCGGTGGAACAGCGGCACCTTGAGGCTGTCCTCCAGGGCCGAGATCTGGCGGCTCACCGCCGACTGGCTGAGGTTCAGCAGCTCGCCGGCATGGGTGAAGCTGCCCGCCTCCGCCACCGCGTGGAAGATGCGCAGCTTGTCCCAATCCATAATGGTGGCCCCGATGCCCCGCTTCTGGGGCAGGCCAACATCGTCCAACATGCTCGCCTCCTGGGGCGATCCGCGCGACCGCCGAAACGGCGCACAGTAGTCACGCTAAAGGTCTAGGGGGCCGGCCGAGCCCGATAAACCGCAAATCAGTATAGGCCAGGCGCCACCGCCAGGCTATTCCGCTGCCTGGGTGGCGGAATCCTCCATCTCGGCCAGATACTTCTCCGCCTCCAGGGCGGCCATGCAGCCCATGCCGGCGGCGGTCACCGCCTGGCGGAACACCTTGTCGACGCAGTCGCCAGCGGCGAAGACGCCGGGCACCGAGGTACGGGTGCCGCCCTTTGCCGCGACGATGTAGCCTTCGTCGTCCAGCTCGATAGCGCCCTGGAACACCTTGGTCGCCGGGTCGTGGCCGATGGCGACGAAGACGCCCTCGCAGGCCAGCTCGCTGAGCGCGCCGGTCTTGGTGTCCTTCAGGCGCACCGCCTCGACCCCGTCCATCGGCCCGTCGCCGCCCAGGATGTCGTCGATGACCGCGTTCCAGCGCACCTCGATCTTGGGGTTCCGGAACAGGCGGTCCTGGCCGATCTTCTCGGCGCGCAGGGCATCGCGCCGGTGCACCAAGGTCACCTTGGAGCAGATATTGGCGAGGTAGAGGGCCTCCTCCACGGCGGTGTTGCCGCCGCCGACCACCACGACCGCCTTGTCGCGGTAGAAGAAGCCGTCGCAGGTGGCGCAGGCGGAGACGCCGCGGCCGTTGAACTTCTGCTCGCCGGGGATGCCGAGCCAGCGCGCCTGGGCGCCGGTGGCGATGATCACCGCCTCGGCGGTGTAGGTCGTGCCGCTGTCGCCCTGCAAGACCAGGGGCCGGCGGGTCAGGTCGACCGCGTTGATGATGTCGGCGACGATCTCGGTGCCGACGTGCTCGGCCTGCTTTTGCATCTGCTCCATCAGCCAGGGCCCCTGGATGACGTCGGCGAAGCCCGGGTAGTTCTCCACGTCGGTGGTGATGGTCATCTGTCCGCCGGGCTGCAGCCCCTGGACCAGCAGTGGTTTCAGGTTGGCCCGCGCGGTGTAGATCGCCGCGGTCAGCCCGGCGGCGCCGGAGCCGATGATGAGAACCTTGCTGTGACGGTCTTTGAGGGCTGGCGCCATGGGGCGGGACTCCTGAGGAAGGCTGCCCCCAGAAAATAGGGGCAGCGGCTGGGGGTCGCAAGGCGGCGGAACACCGCAGGCTGTGGAGAAGGGCCGGCGGCGGCGCTAGCCCTGGATGTTTTCGCGCGCTTCCGGATTGAGCCGGCTGGCCACCGGGGTGGCGGCATGGCCGACCGGCAGGGCGGTGCCGGGCTCCGCCGCGCGCTTTTCGCCGGCAACAAGGCGCCAGGCGGCGAGGCCGCCGGTCAGGCCCTGCAGCAGGGCGAGGCAGAGGAAGAGGGCGGGCGCGCCCAGCGCGGCGATGGCCAGGCCGGCGGCC
>JBFGUI010000105.1:0-12367 GCA_041565695.1 Kiloniellaceae bacterium | reverse complement strand
CGTTGGCGTGCAGCGAGATGAAGAGATCGCCTTCGGCCTCCTGGGCCAGGCGGATGCGCTCGCGCAGCTTCAGGAAGAGATCGCGCTCGCGGGTCAGGACCACGCGGTAGCGACCGGTGGCCTCCAACGCGTCCTTGAGGGCCCGGCCGTAGAACAGGGTGAGGTCCTTCTCGTAGGACCCGGAGACCCCGACCGCGCCGGGATCGACGCCGCCGTGGCCCGGATCGATGACCACCGTCGGCCGGGTGTCCTGCGGCTTGACCGGTGGCAGCGGCGGCGCGGCGGGCAGGGTCCGGGCCACAGGGCCGAGCGGCGTATCGGAGGTCGAGACCTCCCCGGAGGCTGCCCCCTGGGCGGCGAAATAGGCCTCGCGGGAGACCTCCTCCACGTCGATCACCAGGCGGTGGGGCTTGCCGTCGCGCGGCGGGATCATGAAGACCTTCTGCAGGTGGACCGGCCGCTTGACGTCGAGCACCACCCGGCTGGTGCCGGGCGCGAAGAGGCCGAACCGCAGGTCGGTGATCAGCCCGCGCACGCGCGGCTGGCGCCCGCCCGGCAGGTTCCACTCCACCTCCGGCAGGTCGAGCACCACCCGGAAGGGGTCCGGCAGGGTGAAGACGCGGTACGGCAGGTCCTCGCTCAGCTCGAGCACGAAGCGGGTGCGCTCCGGGGTCTCGCCCATGCGCGCGGCGACGACCTGGGGCTTGGCGACAGCCGCCCCGCCGGCGAGCACCAGCCAGGCAAAGACCAGCAGGAGGAGCCGGATTGGCAAGGCGAATTCCCAAATATTGCGTGTTTCCAGGCGGCTGACCACCAGATATACGCGACTGGGGCTGTCACGGCCAAGCCCTTCCGCAGCCCGGGGCGCCACACTGGCGGTCCCAGCGAAAAATGGGGCCGGCGACGCGCCGGTGCAAGCCTGCAGGCCGGCGGCCGGATCGGGCAATATGGGCTGGTATGCCATGCAGCGGGCTGATAATATTAATTCCGTGAGTTCTTTTGCCTCCCGAGCCTTTCCCTGAAAGTGGCGTGGCAATCTGGCAGCGGCGCCTTTTGTGGTGGCCGCGCAGTCTGCAAGAAGCAGGCCCCCTGCGGCAGGGACGGACCGACGAGTTCCGGCGGAGAGTCACGAACAACCGGGCCGCGTGGCCGCGGTCGGCAGCCGAAGGCAGCCGACCAGGCAGGCGTGGCTCCCCAAAATTCACGGTCCGGCCCTGCCTCTAGGGCATGCCCGGGCCGTCGAGACATTGGCAGCGGCACGGCTACCGACAGCCGCTTCGTCATTGCCCTCGGAATTGAGAGCATGCTCGTTCCAATGACGGTCAGTTCAGAGCAACTGTCGACCAGACGAGTTCCCAAGACTTCCGCGCCGCGGCCGGGAGACAGCCAGGCTGTCCCCGTGGACTCCGCGCTGCGCGTTCCGGAGTTATCCCTTTATGGCCAAACGTATGCTTATCGATGCCAGCCACCCGGAAGAAACCAGGGTGGTGGTTCAGTCTGGCAATCGACTTGAGGATTTTGATTACGAGACGACTTCCAGGAAGCAGCTCAAAGGCAACATCTACCTGGCGAAAGTAACCCGGGTAGAGCCCTCCCTGCAGGCGGCCTTCGTCGATTACGGCGGCAACCGCCACGGCTTCCTGCCGTTCAGCGAAATCCATCCCGACTACTACCGCATCCCCATCGCCGACCGCGAGGCGCTGCTGGCCGAAGAGGCCGCGCTGAAGTCCGAGCCGGCCGATGAGATCCCCGACGATGCCGAGATCGTCGAGCCGCTGGCCAAGGCCGCCGTGGGCGACGAGACGGTCGCCGCCGGGCTCGAGAGCGCGGCCGCGGAGGCCGCAGATGCCGGTGACGGCGCCGAAGGCGGCCCCGAAGCCGCCGCGCAGGCGGACTTGGCGGTCGCGGAGGTGGAGGCCGAGGCGGCCGCGCCAATCGTCGGCGAAGGCGAGGACATCGTGTCCGGCGGCGAGACCGCGGCCGAGGCCGATCCCGAGCAGGTCGAAACCGAGGAGCGTGTCGACACCGTCGGCGGCGACGACCTGGAGGACGCGGCGCGGCGCCGGGCACAGCTGCTGCGGCGCTACAAGATCCAGGAAGTCATCAAACGCCGCCAGGTGATGCTGGTGCAGGTCACCAAGGAGGAGCGCGGCAACAAGGGCGCCGCGCTGACCACCTACCTGTCGCTGCCCGGGCGCTACTGCGTGCTGATGCCCAACACCAACAAGGGCGGCGGCATTAGCCGCAAGATCAGCAACGCGAGCGACCGCCGGCGCCTGAAGGGCATCCTGGCCGACCTCGACATCCCGGAAGGCATCGCCGTGATCGTGCGCACGGCGGGCAGCCAGCGCACCAAGGTGGAGATCCGCCGCGACTACGAGTACCTGCTGCGCCTCTGGGACAGCATCCGGCAGAGCACCCTGGAGTCCTCCGCGCCGGCGCTGATCTACGAGGAAGCCAACCTCATCAAGCGCGCGATCCGCGACCTCTACAGCCGCGACATGGACGAGGTGCTGGTCGACGGCGATGACGGCTACAAGGCGGCCAAGGAGTTCATGAAGTCGCTGACGCCGAGCCACGCCAAGAAGGTGCAGCAGTACAAGGACTCCAACGTCCCGCTGTTCCAGCGCTATCAGGTCGAAAGCCAGCTGGACGCGATGCACTCCAACACCGTGCAGCTGCGCTCCGGCGGCTATCTGGTGTTCAACCAGACCGAGGCCCTGGTGGCCGTCGACGTGAACTCCGGGCGCGCGACGCGCGAACGCCACATCGAGGAAACCGCCCTCAAGACCAACCTCGAGGCGGCCGAGGAAGTCGGCCGGCAGCTCCGACTGCGCGATCTCGCAGGGCTCATCGTTATCGACTTCATCGACATGGAGGAATCGCGGCGCAACCGCGAGGTCGAGCGGCGCCTCAAGGACGCCCTGCGCCACGACCGCGCGCGCATCCAGCTCGGCCGCATCTCGCCCTTCGGACTGCTCGAGATGTCGCGCCAGCGCATGCGCCCGAGCCTCTTCGAGAGCTCGACCGAGACCTGCCCGCACTGCGCCGGCGCCGGCCGGGTGCGCACGGTCGAATCCCTCGCCCTGCAGGTGCTGCGGCGCCTGGAGGAAGAAGGCATCCGCGAGGCCGGCGGCGAGATGACCGTCACCGTGCCGACGCAGGTCGCGCTCTATCTGCTGAACCGCAAGCGCGACCACCTGGTCGCCATCGAGCAGCGCTACGACTTCCGTGTGTCGGTGGAGACCGACGACCACCTCGCGACCGATGCCTTCACCATCGAGCGTGACGGCGTGGTGGCGGAGCGCCGCAGCCAGCCCGTCGAGGAGCGCAGGGAAGCCCGCCGCGACGCGGAGAGCGAGGACGGCGAGCGCAGGCGCGGACGGCGCCGGCGGTCGCGGCGGCGCCGGGACGAGGATCGCGAGGGCGAAGCCGAGGACCTGCACGAAGAGGTCGCCGAGGAGGAAGAGGAGCGCGAAGAGGTCGCTGCCGAGGCCGACGGCGAGGAGCAGGACGGCGAGCGGCCGCGCAAGCGCAAGCGGCGCGGCAAGCGCGGCGGACGGCGCCGCTCGCGCCGCCGCGGCGAGGAGGCCGAGAGCGAGACGCGCGAGGCCGCCGAGGAAGCCGAAGAGAGCGCATACGCGGCTGAGGACGAGGCCGAGGACGAGGCCGAGGGCCAGCAGGCCGACGCCGACGAAGAAGCGGTCGAAGTCGCTGAGGCTGCCGACGTGGAAGCCTCGGCGGTGGCCGCCGCGGACGCCGGGTCCGGGACACCCCGCGGCCGCGATCGCCGCAGCGGCGCCAGCTCCGAAACCGAGGCTGAAGCGGCCGCAGCCGAGAGGGAAAGCGAGACCGAGGAAGCGGAGGCTGCCGATGCCGCCGCTGTTGCCGAAGAGGCCGGCGAGGCCAAGCCGAAGCAGGCCGGCCGGCGGCGCGGTTCGCGCGGTCGCGGCGCCCGCGGCGGGCGTAGCCGCGGCCGGGGCGGCAGGGCCGCCAAGGCCGAGACGGCCGACGCGGAGGCGCCGGAAGCGGCTGTCGCGGCCGACGTCGAGGCCGCCGCGCCGGCAGAAGACACCGGCGACGTCGCGGCCGCGGCCGCGGAGGGCGAGGCTAAGGCTGCGGCGGAAGCCGGCAACGGCCCTGCCCGGCCCGACATCTCGACGACCGACCCGAAGGTGGTGATCGAGTCGGCCAAGCCGGCCGCCCAGATCGCCGACGAGTCGGGTGCCGCCGACCAGAGCGGCGGTGAGGCCGAGGTCTCCACCCTCGAGCCGCCGCCTGCCGAGACAGACGAGAGCAAGCAGCCGAAGCGCCGCGGCTGGTGGAACCGCTTCGTCTAGGTCGCGTTCTGCGGCATCGGATACGCCGAAACCACGACCGGCCCCGCCCGAACAGGTCGGGGCCGGTTGCGTTTCGAGCCCGGCGTCGGGGAACAGCGCGGAGGCCTAACCCTTGATCCAGTCGTGCAGCCTGCGCGCCGCCTCGGCCATCACGGCTTCCCGGCCGGCGAAGGAAAAGCGCACGAAATGCCGGCCGCGTTCCGGGTCGAAATCGATCCCTGGGGTCGCCGCAACGCCGATCTCCGCCAGCATGCGCCGGCAAAAGGCCTCGCTGTCGTTGGTCAGCGCCGAGACATCCGCGTAGATGTAGAAGGCGCCGTCGGCCGGCGCCAGGCGGTCGAGCCCTGCCTTGGGCAGTTCCTCGAGCAGCAGAGAGCGGTTGCGGGCGTAGGCCGCCACGTAGCTGTCGAGCTGCGGACCGCAGTCGAAGGCGGCCTCGCCGGCGATCTGCGACAGGCAGGGCGCGGAGATGAAGAGGTTCTGGCCGAGGCATTCCGCCGGGCGCAGCAGGTCCGGCGGCAGCACCATCCAGCCGAGGCGCCAGCCGGTCATCGAAAAGTACTTGGAAAACGAATTGATGACGATCGCCTCGTCGCTGAACTCCAGCGCGCTGACGCCGGGCTGGGCAAAGCAGATGCCGTGGTAGATCTCGTCCGAGACCAGGCGGATGCCGGCCGCCCGGCAGTAGTCGACCAGGGCCTGCATCTCGGCACGCCCGACCATGGTCCCTGCCGGGTTGGAGGGTGAGGCGACGATGAGCCCGTCGGGCGGCGCCGGCAGGCGGTCGAGCAGTTCCGGCGTCGGCTGAAAGCGGTGCTCGGCCTCGGCCGGCAGCAGCACCGGCTCGACCCCCAGGGCGGAGAGGATGTTGCGGTAGGCCGGATAGCCGGGTGCCGCCAAGGCGACCCGGTCGCCGGGATCGAAGGCGCTGAGGAAGGTAAGCAGAAAGCCGGCCGAGGAGCCGGTCGTCACCATGACGCGGTCGACCTCAGGCTCGCAGCCGTACCATTCCTGATAGTGGCGCACGATGCGCCGGCGCAGGCTGGGCAGCCCCATGGCATCGGTATAGCCGATGAGGTGCCCGTCCAGCGCATGACGGGCCGCCGCCAGAACCCCGTCGGGCGCCGGCGTGCCCGGCTGGCCGACCTCCAGGTGAAGCACGTCGCCGCCGGCCGCCTCGCGCTCGTTGGCCGCGCGCATGACGTCCATGACGATGAACGGCGGCACCCGCCCGCGCTGTGCGACCTTCAGGGCCATGGCCGGGCCTACTGCACCCGGATGGCGAGGCCAAAGCCGCGCTTGTCCGTCGCCGCCGCGCAGCCGGCGGGCTCGAAGCGCAGCCCCTTCGGACACAGCAGCGCATTGGCACGGCCGACTCCGGACTCGGCCTGCAGCACGTGGCCGCGCTGGCGCAGGGAGGCGACGCTGGCCGGGTCGAGGCTGGGCTCGTAGTAGGTCACATCCGGCACGCCGACGTTGACGACCCGGGCGGCGGCCACCGCCGCCTCCAGCCCGGCGGAGGTCCGCTGGCTTTCCAGCATGACCCGTGCCAGCGCCGCCGGCGCCGCCAGGCCGCCGCTCGCCGTGCCCGCGAAGTAGAGCGTGCCGTTGAAGGGGCTGGCGATGATCGCGGTGCTCAGGTTGTCCGCCCCCAGGCTCGCCGCCTTGGGCAGCAGGATGCCGGTGCCGGGCACCACGCGACCGTCGCCGAAGAGCCCACCCATGGTGAAGCTGCAGCCCACCGCCGAGCTCCACTGATCGGCCACCACGAAGCCGGCGGTATAGGGATTGGAGATCGCCGGCACGGCCGTCGCGGCACTCTCCCCCGCCGGGTTGTGCTGGCGCACCGTGTAGCCGGCCATGAGCCCTTCGAAGTGAGATTCGGAAACCAGCCCTTCGCCGCCGTCGCCGCCGCGCAGCCAGCCGCCACGGGCGGCGAAGGCACGCTGGCCGGCCTCGGCCAGCAGATGGACGCGATCGGCCGCCGAGGCGCTGCCGTAGTTCTCGACCTCGGTCAGCATGCCCCAGAGCTGCGCGGTGAGCAGCCCGCCGGCGCCGGGTGGCGGCGCGAAGTAGGCGAGATTGTCGCCGTAGGGCACGGTCAGCGGCTTGGCCACCCGCGGCAGGGCATCGCGCAGTTGGGCGATGTCGATCGGCAGGCCGATCTCCTTGGCCCCTTCGATGAAGCGGTCGGCGAAGGCACCGCTGTGCAGGTACCCGGCCCCCTGACGGCGCAGGCCGGAGATCACGCCGGCCAGCTCGTCCATGACGAGCACGTCACCTTCGCGGGCCAGGGTGCCGGCGCGGTTGGAAAAGGCGCCGCGCAGGGCGGGATTGGCCAGAACGAAGTCGGAAGCCACGGCGAGGTCCGAGGCGAAGGCGCGGCTGACGCCGTTGCCGATGCGGGCGAGGCGCTCAGCCTCGCCCAGCAGGATGCCCCAGCGCTGGGCGCCGTGGCGGGCATGCATAACCGCCATGGCGCGCGGCCCGGCGAGCGGCGGGCGCGCCGGATCGGCCGGGTCCGGCAGGAACTGGAAGACCTCCGCGAAAGGCTGGCTGACCTGGTAGCCGAGCCCGCTGTTGTAGGCGACGCAGACACCGCCCCCGGCGATGCCGGCCCGCGAGGGCATGGTCACCGTCATGGCGAAGTACATGGCCACGGCCGCGTCGGCGGCGGTGCCGCCGTTGCCCAACACATCCCGCCCGATGGTGACGGCACGCGGCTCGTCACCCGCCACAAGGCCGGCGAAGCCCTCGACCTCGGCCAGAACGCCCGGCTCGCGGGCGGCGTCACAGGCGCTCAAGACTGTCATGGCGATGCCCAGCAGACCTGCTATCCTGAGCCCTGCCGGGGGTACCTTGCGTTGAAAAGCGCTTGTGGGGTGACTAGTTAAGGTGATGAAAAGCGAGAAAAGTCCCTTGCGCAAACGGCCCGTTCCTTTGTTTTGCGTACTGCTGCTCCTGCTCGGCGCCCTGCTGCCGCAGCGGGCGGCGGCCAATCAACTGCAGCTGATTCGCGATGCGGAGATTGAAAATACCATCCGCATCTATGCCACGCCACTGTTCCAGGCGGCCGGCCTCAGCCCCCAGGGCATCAGGCTCTACCTCGTAAACGACCGCGCGCTCAACGCCTTTGTCGCGGGCGGCCTCAATATGTTCATCAACACCGGCCTGCTCATCGAGACCGAGGAGCCCGGCGAGGTGATCGGCGTGATCGCCCACGAAACCGGCCACATCTCGGGCGGACACCTGGCGACCCGGGGCACCGCGCTCGAGCAGACCCGGGCGGCCCTCATCGCCACCTACCTGCTGGGCCTCGGCGCAGCCCTGGCGACCGGCGAGCCGGGCCTCGGCGCGGCCGTGGTCAGCGGCGGCCAGGACATCGCGCTGCGCGGCCTGCTGCAGTACACCCGCAGTCAGGAAAGCGCCGCCGACCAGGCCGCGGTCAACCTGCTGCGCGCCACCAAGCAGTCGCCACGCGGCCTGATGAAGTTCATGGAGCAGTTGAGCGGCCAGGAGGTGCTGCTCTCCGCCAGCCAGGATCCCTACCTGCGCACCCACCCGCTGACCCAGGACCGCATCGACTTCCTGCAGCAGGCGCTGCGCGAATCGCCCTATGCCAACAAGCCGGCGGATTCGGAGCTGATCGTGCTGCACAACCGCATGCGCGCCAAGCTGATCGGCTTCCTGCAGCCGCTCAACCAGGTGCTGCGCCGCTATCCGGAGAAGGACCGCAGCCTGCCGGCCCGCTACGCCCGGGCCATCGCCTACTACCGGGTGCCCGACCTCAAGCGGGCCCTGGGCGAGATCGACGAGCTGCTGCTGGAACGCCCGAACGATCCCTACTTCCGCGAACTCAAGGGCCAGATGCTGCTGGAGCACGGGCGCATCACGCAAGCCGTGCCGGAATACGAGGTCGCCGCCCAGTTCCTGCCGGAGTCCGCGCAGATCCGCCAGGCCCTGGCCAAGGCGCAGATCGCCCTGGACACCCGGGAAATGGACCAGGCGGCCCTCGGCAACCTGGCCATCACTTTGGCCGAGGAGCCGAACAACCCGACCGCCTGGCGGCTCGCCGCCGTCGCGCACGGCCGGCTCGGCAACCAGGCCATGACGGCGCTCTCCCTGGCCGAGGCCGCCCTGGCGCGCGGCAAGTACACCGAGGCGCGCGATCGCGCCGAGCATGCCATCGGGCTGCTGCCGGAGAACTCCGCCTCCTGGCTGCGCGCCCAGGACGTCCACAACGAGGCGAAGCGACGCCTGAAGCAAGAGAACTGACCTGCGGTGGGCCGGCCGCGGGAGGATGCCTTGACCATCCTGTGATTTGCCCGCCGGCCGCATTTTCCGCTATGACAGCAATCAGCCTCAGACCCGGCCACAGCGGTGGCCGCCAAGGGGGGCCAGGAAGGAACCAAGGATGCCAGGTTTTCTAGCAATGAAATCAAATGTCTATGCTCTTTTCTGCGGAGCCGTTCTCGGCGCCGTCGCGGTTCTTTCGGTACCCGCTCCGGGTCATGCCCAGGAGGCCAAGCCGGTGTTCAACGCCGAAGAGAGCAAGGCGATCGAGGACCTGGTGCGCAATTACCTCCTGGAGCATCCCGAGGTCCTCATCCAGGCGCTGCAGTCCTATGAGCAGCGCCAGCAGGCCGCCGAGGCCGAGCGTCAGCGCCAGGCCATCCTTGCCGAGGTCGAGGCCCTCAGCCGGGACCCTGACGACCCGGTGATCGGCAACCCCGACGGCGACGTCACCCTGGTCGAGTTCTTCGACTACCGCTGCCCCTACTGCAAGCGCGTGAGCGGCACCCTCGTCCAGCTGATGGAAGAAGACCCCAAGCTGCGCGTGGTGATGAAGGAGTTCCCCATCCTCAGCCAGGAATCGGTGCAGGCCGCCCGGGCAGGGCTGGCCGCCGCCCGTCAGGGCAAGTACCACAGTTTCCACTTCGCGCTGATGGACAAGGGTGGTTCCTTCTCGGATCAGGAAATCTTCGCCGTCGCCCAGTCGGTCGGCCTCGACGTGGAGCGGCTGCGTGCCGACATGCAGGACCCGGCCATCGAATCGACGCTGCGCCGCGTCCACCGGCTGGCCGGAAAGCTCGGCATCTCCGGCACGCCGGCCTTTGTCATCGGCGACACCCTGGTGCCCGGCGCGGTGGGGCTGGAGCAGCTGCGCGCCCTGGTGGCCGAGGCCCGCGCCCAGCAGAGCTGAGCGCAATCGCCGGCTCGAGCGCCACGGAGAGCCCGGAAACAGGTGCGTTGCGCCAGCGGACCCGGCTATGCTAACGCTTGTTCGTCTTGATCAATGGGAACGCGCAAGTGGTCCACCGGCGCGAAGTCTTTCAACACTGTCCGTTCAGTCGAAGGTGGCGGCAACCGTGCTTTGCGGCCCGGGTACGCCCGGCGACCTGCCGGCCTCGGACACGATGGCGCGGTGCCTGAAGGCGCAGCAAGAGACGTGATGGCCAAGTTCGAAGTCAATGAAGAGTTGGTGCGCAAGCTGGCGGACCTGCTGCAGGAAACCGGACTCAACGAGATTGAGTACGAGGTCAACGATCACCGCATCCGGGTGGCGAAGAACGCCGGTGTGACAACGCTGGCCGCGCCGTCGCTCGCCGCCCCCTGCCTGCCGAAAGCGCCGGCCGCGCCGGCCGGCGGCGGCGCGCCGGAGGCGGTTCCGGCCGGCGCCATTACCGCGCCCATGGTAGGGACCGTCTACGTGGCCGGCGAGCCGGGTGCGCCGCCTTTCGTGAAGGTCGACGATCAGGTCAGCGAAGGCCAGGTCCTGCTGATCATCGAGGCCATGAAGGTCATGAACCCGCTGGCCTCGCCGCGCGCCGGCACGGTCAAGCAGATCCTGATCACCGATGGCCAGCCGGTGGAGTACGGTGAGCCGCTGCTGGTGATCGAGTAAGCCCGCCGCCCCGCGATGTTCGACAAGATTCTCATCGCCAATCGCGGCGAGATCGCCCTGCGGATCCACCGCGCCTGCCGGGAGATGGGCATCCAGACGGTGGCGGTGCATTCGACCGCCGATGCCGATGCCATGCACGTGCGCCTGGCCGACGAATCGGTCTGCATCGGGCCGCCGCGCAGCAAGGACAGCTACCTCAACATTCCGGCCATTCTGTCCGCCGCCACCATCACCGGCGCCGAGGCGATCCACCCCGGCGTCGGCTTTCTTTCGGAGAACGCCGACTTCGCCTCGATGGTCGAGGAGCACGGGCTGGTCTTCATCGGCCCCTCGCCGGAGCACATCTCGATGATGGGCGACAAGGTGGTGGCCAAGAAGACGGCCGAAAGCCTCGGCATTCCTGTGGTCCCCGGGTCTCCCGGTGCGGTCGAGAGCGCCGAGGAAGCCCGGGCCACCGCCGACGAGATCGGCTACCCGGTGCTGATCAAGGCGGCGGCCGGCGGCGGCGGACGCGGCATGAAGGTCGCCAGGACCGCCGACGAGGTGGAGAGCGCCTACCGCCTCGCCCGTTCCGAGGCCAAGGCCGCCTTCGGCAACGACGAGGTCTATATGGAGCGCTACCTCGGCAAGCCGCGGCACATCGAGGTGCAGCTGCTGGCCGACGGCAAGGGCGGCGCCATCCACCTGGGCGAACGCGACTGCTCGCTGCAGCGGCGCCACCAGAAGGTGCTGGAGGAAGCGCTCTCGCCCGCCCTCAATGCGGCCGAGCGCGAGTCGATCGGCACGCGCGTCACCGACGCGATGAAGGAACTCGGTTATCGCAGCGCCGGCACCATCGAGTTTCTCTACGAAGACGGCGAGTTCTTCTTCATCGAGATGAACACCCGCCTGCAGGTCGAGCACCCGATCTCCGAGGCCATCACCGGCGTCGACCTGGTGCGCGAGCAGATCCGCATCGCCGCGGGCATGCCGCTCGACCTCAAGCAGAGCGACATCAGTTTCTCGGGTCACGCCATCGAGTGCCGCATCAACGCCGAGAACCCGGAAACCTTCATGCCCTCGCCGGGCCTGGTCACCGACTACCACGCGCCCGGCGGGCTCGGCGTACGGGTCGATTCCGGTCTCTATGCCGGCTACCGCATTCCCTCCGCCTACGACAGCCTCATTGCCAAGCTGATCGTGCACGGCCAGACGCGCAACGAGTGCCTGATGCGCCTGCGCCGCGCCCTGGAGGAGTTCGTGATCGTCGGCGTCGACACCTCGATCCCGCTGCACCAGCGGCTGATCGGCGCGCAGGACTTCATCAACGGCGACTACGACATCCACTGGCTCGAAAAGTTCGTCGCCGGCAAGGCGTAGCAGGTTTTTCGCCGAGAGGCCTTCGTCTATATTGGACAGCGTCATGCAGTTGACGCCCGACCTTCTGCTTCGCGCCTATGCCATCGGGATCTTCCCCATGGCCGAGAGCCGAGTCGACCCGGAGTTGCACTGGATCGACCCGGACTTGCGCGGCGTCCTGCCCCTCGACAGGCTGCACGTGCCGCGCAAGCTGCGCGCCAAGATCCGCCGCGGCGTCTTCGAGGTGCGCTGCAATACCGCCTTTCAGGAGGTGATCCGCGGCTGCGCCGAGCCGGCAGAGAACCGCCCCGACACCTGGATCAACCCGGTCATCGAGCAGCTCTACAACGAGCTCTACGAGATGGGCTTCGCCCACAGCGTCGAGTGCTGGCAGAACGGCCGGCTGGTCGGCGGCCTCTACGGCGTCTCGCTGGGTGCCGCCTTCTTCGGGGAGTCGATGTTCAGCCGCGCCACCGACGCCAGCAAGGTGGCCCTGGTGCAGCTGGTGCTGCGCCTGCGCAAGGGCGGCTTTCTACTGCTGGATACCCAGTTCACGACGCCGCACCTCACCCGCTTCGGCGCGGAGGAGATCCCGCGCGAGGACTACCGCCGGCTGCTCACCAAGGCGGTTTCGAGCCGGGCGGAGTTCTATTCCGGATCGGTCTCGGCTTCCGAGCTGGAAGCCTTCCTGCAGTCCACCACCCAGACGTCGTAGACCGGGTGCTCCACCGCCGAGACGGCAGGGCTCGAGGCGAACATCCAGCCCTTGAAGAGCGCGACGGCG
>JBFGUI010000104.1:0-12369 GCA_041565695.1 Kiloniellaceae bacterium | reverse complement strand
GTCGCAACGGGGTGCGCTTATGGCCGCAATCGAACAAGATTCTGAAGCTTTCCGACTAGGCATGCTTTGGTCGGACAAGCGTTATCGCGCTGTCCTGACGCAGATCTTGGTGATCGCCGGCGTCTTTCTCTTCGTGGCTTGGCTGGCCGTAAATGCGGTTCAGAACCTGGAGGCCCTGGGCAAGACCTTCGGCTTCGAGTTCCTCCAAGCCCCGTCTAATTACGACATCAACCAGTCGTTCATTCCCTATGACTCACAGAGCACGCATTTCCGCGCCGGGGTCGTCGGGCTGATCAACACCGGCGTGGTGGCGATCGCCGGCTGCATCTTCGCGACCATCCTCGGTTTCATCTTCGGCGTGCTGCGGCTGTCGAGCAATTTCCTAATCAGCAAGATCGTCTATTGCTACGTCGAGTTCACGCGCAACGTGCCGGTGCTGGTGCAGATCCTGCTGTGGCATGGCGTTATCGTCTCGACGCTGCCGGGTCCACGTGAAGCGTTGTCCCCGATAGAAGGCGTTTACCTTTCCAATCGCGGATTCCAAGTACCGACGCCGATTTTCGAGAGTGGCATCTCTTTTGTCGTTTTTGCCTTTGTGGCGGCCATCGTCGGCAGCATCGTCTTCGCGCGCTGGGCGAAGAAAAATCAGGAGGCGACGGGTAACATCTATCCGGTCCTCTCCATCAGTATTGCGGCGATCCTGGGGCTTCCCCTGATCGCCTTTTTTGTTGCCGGCATGCCCCTATCGCTTCAATACCCGGAGCTCGGCCGTTTCAACATTAGGGGCGGCGTGGAAGTGAAGCCGGAGTTCACGGCGCTGTGGTTCGCGCTGTCGGTCTACACCTCCGCCTTCATCGCCGAGATCGTTCGCTCTGGCATTCAGGCAGTGAGCCACGGCCAGACCGAGGCGGCCTTCGCGCTTGGCATTAAGCCGACCTGGACCATGCGGCTGGTGATCATTCCCCAGGCGCTGCGCGTCATCGTGCCGCCGCTGACCAGCCAGTATTTGAACCTGACGAAGAACTCTTCTCTGGCCATCGCCATCGGCTACATGGATATCGTCGCGACCCTTGGCGGCATCACACTGAATCAGACCGGCAAGGAGATGGAGTGCATGATGATCGTGCTGCTGATCTATCTTACGATCTCGCTGCTGATCTCGGCCTTCATGAACTGGTACAACCGGCGCATCGCGCTGGTGGAGCGCTGAGGGGAGGGCCGCGACATGACAGACACGACTCAAAGCCAGTCCCGCCAGTACGAGCCCGGCACCCACCCGGATCTGCCGCCGCCCATGGCGGTGAGCGGACCGGTCCTGTGGATGAAGGAGCACCTCTTCGGCTCGCCGACCAACATCATCCTGACTCTGGTTTCGCTCTACCTGCTCTACCTCATCGTTCCCGGGGTGCTGAACTGGGCAATCTTCGACGCGGTCTTCAATGCCGGGTCGCGCGAGGAGTGTCGGGCGCTCGGCTCAGGTGCCTGTTGGGCACTACCCGTTGTGCGCTTCGACCAGTTCATCTACGGTTTCTATCCGGAACACCTGCGCTGGCGGGTGGACTTGGCTTTCGTCATGTTCCTGGCGGCTCTGCTGCCGGTGCTCTGGGACAAGACGCCCTACCGCAAGCAGTGGTTCATCTATTCCCTGATCTATCCGGTCATCGCCTACTTCCTGATCATGGGCGGCATGGGCCTGGAGGAGGTTGAATCGACCAAGCTCGGCGGTTTCTCGCTGAACGTGGTGGTCGGCGTGACCGGTATCGTCGCCTCGCTGCCGCTGGGCATTCTGCTCGCCCTGGGCCGGCGCTCGGACATGCCGATCGTGCGGACTCTCTGCGTGATGTTCATCGAGTTCATCCGCGGCGTGCCCTTGATCACCCTGCTTTTCATCGCCTCGACCATGTTGAACTACTTCCTGCCGCCGGGAACCACCTTCGATCTCATCCTCAGGGTGCTGATCATGGTGACCATCTTCTCGGCGGCCTACATCGCCGAGGTGGTGCGCGGCGGCCTGCAGGCGATTCCCAAGGGACAGATCGAAGCGGCCGATGCCATGGGCCTGCGCTACTGGCAGTCCATGCGGCTGGTGGTGCTGCCGCAGGCGCTGAAGATCTCCATCCCGGGCATCGTCAACACCTTCGTCGGCCTGTTCAAGGACACCACCCTGGTGGTGATCATCGGGCTGATCGACGTGCTGGGTGTCGGCCGCGCATCGTTGTCGGACGCCAAGTGGCAGGGGCTGGCCTGGGAGGTCTACGTTTTCATCGCCATCCTGTTCTTCATCTGCTGCTTCAGCATGGCGCGCTATTCGACTTACCTGGAAAAGAAACTGCATAGGGGCCACAAGCGCTAGAAGGTGTTGTCGGCAACACCAACCAAGGCGCAGGTCGAATTAGGAGGCTAACGGGATGTCAGAAGTCGCAGCTGCCAACCTTACGATTTCCGACGAGGTCGCAATCCAGATCATCGGCATGCATAAATGGTATGGCGATTTTCACGTCCTCAAGGATCTCAACCTGACGGTCAACCGGGGCGAGCGAATTGTCATCTGCGGGCCTTCGGGTTCGGGCAAGTCGACCATGATCCGCTGCATCAACCGTCTGGAAGAACACCAGAAGGGCAAGATCATCGTCGACAACATCGAGCTGACCCACGACGTGAAGAACATCGCGGAGATCCGCCGCGAGGTCGGCATGGTGTTCCAGCACTTCAATCTCTTCCCGCATCTGACGGTTCTGGAGAACTGCACCCTGGCGCCGATCTGGGTGCGCAAGATGCCGAAGAAGGAAGCCGAGGACGTCGCGCTGCAGTATCTGGAGCGGGTCAAGATTCCAGAGCAGGCCAACAAGTATCCGGGCCAGCTCTCCGGCGGCCAGCAGCAGCGCGTGGCCATCGCCCGCTCGCTCTGCATGAACCCGCGCATCATGCTGTTCGACGAGCCGACTTCGGCGCTCGACCCGGAAATGATCTCGGAAGTGCTCGACGTGATGGTCAGCCTCGCCGAGAGCGGCATGACCATGCTCTGCGTGACCCACGAGATGGGCTTCGCGCGCAAGGTGGCCAACCGGGTCATCTTCATGGACGGTGGCGAGATCATCGAGGAGAACGAGCCGGAGGAGTTTTTCAACAACCCGCAGTCGGCACGCACCAAGCTCTTCCTCAGCCAGATCCTGCATCACTGATACCCCGTTCGGCGTATCGGGGGGAGGAGGGCGTCGGACCCGGCTCAGCCGCTTCCGGCGCCCTTTTATACGGGCAATTCTTCGTTAACGGTTTGGGGCGGCCTTTCTGCTAGACTGCGCCGCTCCAGGCAGTTGGGATGGCCGCAGCAGGGAATGCCGGGGTGAGCGACCAGAAACAGACAGGCGCGCCGACCGCCGGGCCGGCCGCGCCGCGGGCCGGCGGGGTGGTCTTCGCGCAGATCGAGCCGACCACGCGCTGCAACTTCATCTGCGGCTTCTGCAGCGGCCGGCAGATGGACCAGAGCGACTTCGCCGTCGAGGACTTCGACCGCCTGCTCGACACCTTCCCCGATCTCGAGCACATCGAGCTGCAGGGCGAGGGCGAGCCGCTGCTGCACAAGGGCTTCTTCGACATGGCCCGGCAGGCGCGGGCGCGCGGCATCAACCTGTCGATGATCACCAACGGCAGCCTGCTGTCCAAGGCGCGGGTCGCGGCGCTGCTCGACGTCGGGATGGCGGCGATCAACGTCTCCATCGAATCGCCCGAGGAGGCCGGCTTCAAGAAGATCCGCGGCGGCAGCCTGAAGAAGGTGAAGGCGGGGATCGCCCGGCTGCTGGCGGCGCGCAACGCGCGCGGCCTGGAGACGCCGCAGGTCGGCTTCTCCATCACCGTGCTGAAGCACACCATCGACACCCTGCCGGCGGTCGCCGACCTCTACTACGAGCTGGGCATGGACGGCGGCGCCACCATTCAGCCGCTCAACCGCATGGACAGCTACACCGGCGTCTACGACCGGGATGTCATGGCTCAGCTGCTGGAGCCGGAGGACGGCAGGCGGCTCAGCGCGCTGATCAGCGGCACGCCGAAGCTGCAGGCGATGATCCGGGCGGCGCAGCAGAGTCGGCACTTCTATCCGGAGATGTCGCGCCGCTTCCGACCGCTGCACGGCTGTCCCTGGGTCAAGGGCGGCGTCTACGTCGACCGTCACGGCGGCATCACCACCTGCTGCATGGTCAAGGATCCGGCGGCGCACGGCCTCGGCAAGCTGGGCCTGACCCCGCTGGAGGTGATCGTCGCCAAGCGCCAGGAGGTCGACCGGGGCCTGACGACCGGCGACCTGCCGGAACAGTGCGTCGGCTGCGCCTACTACCGGACGCCGGAGCGCCAGGCGGCGCTGAACCGGCGCGCGGAGGAGCGGCGGCGCATGGCGGCGGCCAGTGCTAGGGAATGATCCCGGTCACCACGGGGTCGATGATCTCCTGCTCCTCCTGCCGATAGGGCACGAACCCCATTTTCTGATAGAGCGGCAGGGCCCGCGGGTGGTCCATGGTGTTGGTGTTGACCGTGAGGCGCTCGGGCTCGTAGCTCCAGGCCTGCTCGATCGCCGCGTAGAGCAGATAGCGCCCGAGGCCACGCCCGACGCAGTGCGGCATGAGGCCGAAGTAGGCGAGGTCGATGGTCGGCTCCTCGCGGCGGTCGAGTTCGAAGTAGCCGGCCGGCGCGCCGTCGACGTAGAGCACGAAGACCTCGACCCGCGCGTCGGCCAGGATGCCGGCCAGCTCCGCATCCGACATCTGCCGGCGGTACCACCAGCGCCAGTCGCCGCCGACGGCGTTGTAGAGGTAGCGGTAGAAGCCGACGGTCGGCCGCTCGGCCAGCATCAGCGCGTACTTGGTGCGGGCCGGCGGATGGACCGGCGTCAGGGCCGGCCGCCCGGTCATCTCCAGGTAGGTGATGGTGAAGCGCAGCCGCGCATCCTGCCCGTTGGCGAGCGCCAGCTCGGGCGGCAGATCTTCGCCCTCCGGCGGCGTGCCCGGCGGCTCGAGCCAGCGCGCCATGACCGCGCGCGGCGTGACCGCATAGCCGAGGGCGGCATAGAAGCCGATCACCGCCTGGTTGATCTCGCGCACCATGAGCTGGACCTTGAGGATGCCCTGGCCGGCGAGCCAGTCCTCGGCATGGCGCACTAGGCGCCGGCCCAGGCCGCTGCGCTGCAGGGCCGGGTCGACCGCCACGTAGTAGAGCCAGCCGCGGTGCCCGTCGTGGCCGCAGCAGACGGTGCCGACCACCGCGCCGTCGCGCTCGGCGACGAAGATCTCGGCGCAGTCGCTGCGCTGCCACAGCGGGATGTCGCGGCTGGCCTCGTTGTACCAGGTGGTCAGCCGGCAGCGCTCCCACAGGGCGGTGCAGCCGGCGAAGTCGTCATCGCCGTAGGGTCGGATGCGGATCAAGGTCACGCCTGCGCGCCGGCCGCCGGACCGGTTTCGATCGGCGTGTCGCCGGGCCGGCCCCATTCCGACCAGGAGCCGTCGTAGAGCGCCACGTCGCGGTGACCCAGGCGGTGCAGCGCCAGGAACAGCACGGCGGCGGTAACGCCGGAGCCGCAGCTGGTCACCACCGGGCGCTTGAGGTCGATGCCGGCCTGGGTGAAGACGGCGCGCAGGCTGTCCTTGTCGCGCAGGGTCTGGCTCGCCTGCTCGACCAGCTCGACGAAGGGCAGGTTGCGGCTGCCGGGGATGTGGCCGGCGCGCATGCCCTCGCGGGGCTCGGGATCGCGGCCCTCGAAGCGGCCGCGGGCGCGGGCGTCGACCACCTGCTCGCGCCGGGCGGCGATGTTGTCGAGCACCTGGCTACGGTCGCGCAGCAGGAAGGAGTTGACCCGCGGCGTGAAGTGGCGCTCCTCGGGATGCGCCGGGCCGTCCTCGACGGGGCGGCCTTCGTCGAGCCACTTGGGCAGGCCGCCGTCGAGCACCGCCACCTCCTTGTGCCCGAAGTAGCGGAAGGTCCACCAAACCCGCGGCGCGGACCAGATGCCGCGCTGGTCGTAGATCACCAGGCGCAGGCCGTCGCCGAGCCCCAGCTTGCGCACCTTGGAGGAGAAGATGTGCGGCGGCGGCACCATGTGGGGCAGATCGCTCGCCGGATCCTTGATGTCGTCGATGTCGAAGAACACGGCGCCGGGGATGTGCTGGGCCTCGAACTCGCGGCGCGGGTCGAGGCCTTCGCCCGGCAGATAGTAGCTGGCGTCGACCACGCGCAGGTCGGGGGCGCCCAGGTTGTCGGCCAGCCACTGGGTCGAGACCAGGGCGTCGCTATCGAAATCGACCATGATTGTCTGCTTTTCCTTCCCCGGGGCCGCTGACGGGCCCCGGCTGCTTGCTGCTTACGGTGCTATTCGTCGAACAGGATGTTGATACGGCGGTTCTGGCGGCCCTTGTTCTCGATCTTGCCGACGCGCACCCGGCCGATCTCGCCGGTGCGGCGCACGTGGGTGCCGCCGCAGGGCTGCAGGTCGACGCCGGCGATATCGAGCAGGCGCACGCGCCCGCCGCCCATCGGCGGCTGGACCGACATGGTGCGCACCAGCTCCGGCTGGGCCGCCAGTTCCGCCGCGCTGATCCAGCGCGGCTCGACCGGGTGGTCCTCGGCGACCAGGCGGTTCAGCTCGGCGGTGATCTGCGCCTTGTCGAGCTGGGTGTCCGGCAGGTTGAAATCGAGGCGGCCCTTCTCGGCGCCGATCTGCCCGCCGGTGACGTCACCGGTGACCACGGCGCAGAGCAGGTGCAGGCAGGTGTGCATGCGCATGTGCTTGTGGCGGCGCTGCCAGTCGATCTCCGCCGTCACCTTGGTGCCGGGCGCCGGCGCCGCGCTGCCTTCGGCCAGCACGTGGACCACGTCCTCGTGGTCGGCGCCCTTGACCGCGTCGACCACGGCCAGGCGGCTGCCGTCCTCCAGGATCAGGCTGCCGCAGTCGCCCGGCTGCCCGCCGCCCATGGGGTAGAAGACGGTGCGGTCGAGGCGCAGGCCCTCCGGCCCGCTGGCGACCACCGTGGCCTCGCAGCTCTTGAGGTAGGGATCCTCCCTGAAGAGCAGTTCCATGCCTTGCCTTTCTTCGTTGCGCCTAGCCGCGCCAGGCCAGCCAGTCGGGCACCGGCAGGCCTTTCTCGCGCAGGAAGGCGGGGTTGAACAGCTTGCTTTGATAGCGCATGCCGCCGTCGCAGAGAATTGTCACGATGGTATGGCCGGGTCCCAGCTTCTTGGCCAGGCGCACCGCGCCGGCCACGTTGATGCCGCTCGAGGCGCCGAGGCAGAGGCCTTCCTTCTCCAGCATGTCGAAGACGTAGGGGATGGCCTCGCCGTCGGTGATCTGCATGGGCTCGTCGATCGCGATGCCTTCCAGGTTGGCGGTGATGCGGCCCTGGCCGATGCCCTCGCTGATCGAGCTGCCCTCGGCCTTCAGCTCGCCGTGGGCGTAGTAGTGGTAGAGCGCCGCGCCCAGGGGGTCGGCGAGGCCGATGACGACCTCCTTGCGGCGCTCCTTGAGGGCCATGGCGACGCCGGCCAGGGTGCCGCCGGTGCCCACGGCGCAGACGAAGGCGTCGATCTTGCCGTCGGTCTGCGCCCAGATCTCCGGGCCGGTGGTCTCGTAGTGGCCGCGCCGGTTAGCCACGTTGTCGAACTGTCGCGCCCAGATCGCGCCCTCGGGGTGGCTCTCGTTGAGCTCCTTGGCGAGGCGCTCGGAGACGTGCACGTAGTTGTCCGGATCGCGGTAGGGGACGGCCGGGACCTGCTTCAGCTCCGCCCCGGAGATGCGCAGGATGTCCTTCTTCTCCTGGCTCTGGGTGTCGGGAATGACGATCACCGTGCGATAGCCGCGGGCGCGCGCCACCAGCGCCAGGCCGATGCCGGTGTTGCCGGCGGTGCCCTCGACGATGATGCCGCCGGGCCTCAGGGTACCACGCTCCTCGGCGTCCTTGATGATGGCCCAGGCGGCGCGGTCCTTCACCGAGCCACCGGGGTTGAGGAACTCCGCCTTGCCGAGGATCTCGCAGCCGGTCTCCTCGGAGAGCTTGCGCAGGCGGATCAGGGGGGTGTTGCCGATGGCCCCAACGAAGCCGTCACAGACGTCCATTTGGTCTTCCTTAGTGAAACGCCCCGGCGGAAGAGCAGGGGCGTCCGGCCGGCGAGAGTAGCTGCCCCGGCCAAGGGGATTCAAGGTTCGCCGCTCAATTTAACACTGACGCGCGTAGATTACTTCCAAATACTCATTATTTCAGTGTGGTTCAAGGCCAGCCACTGCAGCGCGGCCACCGTGAAGAGGTTGGAGATCTCCCCCGCGGCGAGCCGCTCGAGCGCCGCCTGCCGGTCCAGCGGCAGCACGCGGATGTCCTCGTGCTCGTGGTCCAGGCCGTGGATGCCGCCCGCCCCGGCGCTGTCGATCCGCCCGCAGTAGAGGGTGAGGCTTTCCGAGGAGCCGCCCGGGCTGGCCAGGTAGCGGCCGATGAGGTGCAGGTCGCTGACCGTGCAGCCGGCCTCCTCGACGGCCTCGCGGCGCACCACGTCCTCCGGCGTCTCGCCGGGCTCGATGATGCCGGCGACCACCTCGATCAGCCAGGGCGCCATGCCCGCCGCGTAGGCGCCGGGCCGGAACTGCTCGATCAGCACCACCCGGTCGCGCGCCGGGTCGTAGAGCAGCACCGCGGCGGCGTGGCCGCGCTCGAAGATCTCCCGGCTCATGACGTCGGTCCAGCCGCCGTCGAACTTGCGGTGGCGCAGGCGGTAGCGGTCGATGCGGAAATAGCCCTGGAAGGGCGTGGTCTTCTCGATCACTTCGATGCGATCGTCGCGGGCGGGCTCATCCATTGCTTGGGGACCTGTCGTCTGACTGTTGTACTCTCGGGGCGAGGATGCGGGGAGCGCGCAGGCTGCGGCCCGGCGCCCGGAGGCCTGATAAGGGAGAAACCAGCCATGGCGGTCAAGAGCGAGAAGGTCACTTTCACCGGCGCCGGGGGCGAGAGCCTGGCGGCGCGGCTGGACCGGCCGGCCGGGCGGCCTCGGGCCTACGCGCTCTTCGCCCACTGCTTCACCTGCAACAAGGACATCTTCGCCGCGGCGCGCATCGCCGGGGCGCTGGCGGCCCAGGGCATCGCCGTGCTGCGCTTCGACTTCACCGGCCTCGGCGCCAGCGAGGGCGACTTCGCCAACACCAACTTCTCCTCCAACGTGGCCGATCTCGTCAAGGCGGCGGACTTCCTGCGCGAGACGCACGAAGCGCCGAAGATCCTGATCGGCCACAGCCTCGGCGGCGCGGCGGTGCTGGCGGCCGCGGGCAAGGTGCCGGAGGCGGTGGCCGTGGCCACCATCGGTGCGCCGGCCGACCCGGCACACGTCGCCGAGCACTTTACCGAGTCCCGCCCGGAGATCGAAGCGGCGGGGGAGGCCGAAGTGCTGCTGGTCGGGCGCCCTTTCCGCATCAAGAAACAGTTCCTCGAGGACATCGAGGCACAGAAGCTGGAGCCGGCCATCGCCGGCCTGCGCAAGGCGCTGCTGGTATTCCACGCACCACGCGACGCTGTCGTGGGCATCGACAACGCCGGGCGCATCTTCGGCGCCGCCAAGCACCCCAAGAGCTTCGTCTCCCTCGACGACGCCGACCACCTGCTGAGCCGGCGGGCCGACGCGGTCTACGTGGCCGAGGTGCTGGCGGCCTGGGCCGGACGCTACCTGGGGGCGAGCGCGGCGGCGGAGGACCTGCGCGCGGCGGCGGGCGAGGTGATCGTCGAGGAGAGCGGCGAGGGCAAGTTCACCCAGCGCATCGCCACGGGGCCGCACCGCCTCGCCGCCGACGAGCCGGAGAGCTACGGCGGCCTGGACAGCGGGCCGTCACCCTACGACCTGTTGCTTGCCGGGCTCGGCGCCTGCACCTCGATGACGCTGCGGCTCTACGCCGAGCGCAAGGGGCTGGCCCTGGCACGCACGCGGGTCACGCTGCAGCACGAGAAGATCCACGCCGAGGACTGCGCCAGCTGCGAGACCAAGGAGGGCCGGATCGACCGCATCGAGCGGGTGATCGAGCTTGAGGGCAGCCTCAGTGATGCCGAGCGGCAGCGCCTGCTGGAAATCGCCGACAAGTGCCCGGTGCACCGCACCCTGGAAAGCGAGATCCTGATCGAGACGCGCATGGCCGGCTGACCGGCCGGGCGTCGTTTCTATGGCACTGGCTGTCGCAACGCTGCAACTCGCGGGTTTCGGGCGGCGGTAGAGTTTGTTAGGCTTGTCGCTGAAAATAAACATAATAAGTCATCGTGCCGTCAGGGTTTTTGGCGGCGACAGGGCGGAGAGGCGTTTGAAAGTTTGGGGACGCCAGTGGATTGCCGGTGACCGCAGGCAGGGCTGAAACGGCTGCCGCGGTGCCCCTCGCAGGGCCCCGGTCTTGCGGTTCAGCCTCCCTCACGGGGCGGTGCGGAGCGATCCGGCCAGGCGCCTCGGAAATCACCAAGTTCAGGCGGAAGACCGCGCGTTTTTGCGCGGCGCAGGCTCTTTTCCGGCACCCGAGGACGGGGCGGGATGCGGCGGAGGCGTAGTAAAGACATAACGGAACGGGCCGCGATTTGTGCAGCGCAGCGCTGCCGTCCGGCCGAAGTAATCGCACAGGGAGACCGACAGTCATGAAAAAAGATAAGCAACTGGAGACCATCAACGGCAAGCCGCTGCATCCCGGCGTGACGGAGCTCTGCGAGCAGTACGAAGACGGCAAGATGGACCGGCGCGAGTTCGTGCGCCTGGCGGCCTTCCTCGGTGTCTCGGCGGCCTCGGCCTACGCCTTCGCCGGCGATCCGACCGGCGGCGGCCTGGTGCAGGAAGCCGCGGCGCAGACGCCCAAGAAGGGCGGTACCCTGCGCGTTGCCATGCAGGTGCAGGAGATGGTCGATCCGGCGACTTTCGACTGGACCCAGAAGTCCAACCAGTCGCGCCATATCATCGAGTATCTGACCATCACCGGGCCGGACAACATCACGCGCCCCTACCTGGCGGAGAGCTGGGAAGCCTCCGACGACCTCAAGACCTGGACCTTCAAGCTGCGCCAGGGGATCAAGTGGTCCAACGGCGACGACTTCAACGCCGACGACGTGGTGTTCAACTTCACCCGCTGGCTCGACCCGGCGACCGGCTCGTCGAACCTCGGCCTGTTCTCGGCCATGGTGGAGGAGTATGACACCGGCGAGAAGAACGAAGACGGCACCGCCAAGATGGGCAAGCGCATGTCCGCAGGGGCCGTCGAGAAGGTCGACGACCACACGGTGCGCCTGCAACTCAATTCGGCCGTGCTGTCGATGCCGGAAAACCTCTACAACTACCCGACGGCCATCGTGAACCGGAACTTCGAGAAGGACGGCGGCGACTTCTCCAAGAACCCGGTCGGCACCGGCCCGTACGAGCTGGTCAAGTTTGCAGTCGGCTCGGAGTGCATTCTGCGCCGCCGCAGCGCGCCCTACTGGGGCGGCGAGGTCTATCTCGACGAGATCCGCTACATCGACACCGGCGAAGATGACTCGGCGGCCATCGCGGCCTTGGCCTCAGGCCAGGTCGACGCGATCTACCGCCTCGGCATTCCGACCCTGGAGATCGCCGAGCGCATTCCCGGCGTCGTCGTGTCCCAGGCGGTCACCGCGCAGACCGGCGTCATCCGCATGAACGTCAACAACGCGCCCTTCGACAACAGGAAGGTGCGTCAGGCCATGGTGCTGGCTTCCGACAACGCCCAGAACCTGAAGCTTGCGCATCGCGGCATGGGCTCGGTGGGTGAGAACCACCATGTGGCGGAGATCCATCCGGAATACGCCAAGCTGCCGCCGCTGAAGCGCGACGTCGCCAAAGCCAAGGCGCTGCTCGCCGAGGCCGGCTTCCCCAACGGCATCAAGGTGACCTGCAACGTCGGCAACACCGACGGCACCTGGGAGCAGGACTCCGTGCAGGTGCTCAAGGAGAACGCCGCGGAGGCGGGCATCGACATCACCATCAACGTGATGCCCTCCGCCCAGTACTGGGAAGTCTGGGACAAGGCGCCCTTCAGCCTGACGTCCTGGACCCACCGCCCCCTGGGCACCATGGTCCTGAGCCTTGCCTACCGCAGCGGCGTGCCGTGGAACGAGTCCGGCTACAACAATCCGGAGTTCGATGCGGCGCTCGACAAGGCCGAGTCCATCCTCGACGTCGCCAAGCGGCGTGAGCAGATGGCGGTGGTCGAGAAGATCCTGCAGGACGACGCCATCATGGTGCAGCCTTTCTTCCGTTCGGTCTTTACTGCCACCAAGGACAACGTGAAGGGCTATCAATCGCATCCGACGCGCTATCACCAGTTCAATAACGGTTGGCTGGCGTAAGTCGGGAGGGGGGCGGGCGGGG
>JBFGUI010000103.1:0-12422 GCA_041565695.1 Kiloniellaceae bacterium | reverse complement strand
TCACGGACGGTTGTAACTGTTCGGAAACCTGCGATCGGAGATGCCGCAGGATGCCTTCCATCGGGCTCGGACCCCAAACAATGCACAGACTGGTTGAGGTGCACGCTCCGGGCCGTGGTGCAGGCGAGGGGAAGCCGCCCTTCACCTGCAAGACTGGCGGGCCTAGATTTGCTCCTCGCCTTCTCACTGCTGGAAGAAGACGGCGCTCTCCTCGCTGTAGCCCTGGCTGCTGCGATGGTTTCGCTTACGATTACAGGTGCTGCAATCGGGGGAACCATCGAGGTAAGCGCGATCCAGCGACGTCGAGTCCTTCCGCTCAAATGTCAGCAGGGGAATTCTTCCTGATCGATCAGGAGGTCCGGAAGGGGGCAATCTGTGACCTGACGCCTGACAGTAGAAACGTCCGCTGCTCGGCAGAATGGCGCCGTTGCGCCAATGCGGTCTGAACGCGGCGCGGCTGCTCCTTATCGGCCAGGCCGCCTCACGGCTTCTTCTTCTCCGGGCCCGCGCGTGCGACCAGCGCGCGGCCTTTAAGGATCGCCTGCTCGCCCAGCTTGGCGCGCACCCGGTCCATCACCCGCTCGACCTCGGCGCGCCGCGTGCGGCCGGGGTCCAGGAGGTCCGGCGGGTCGGCGTCTGCGGCGGAGACCAGTTCGGCCGCGCCGATGCCGATCAGGCGGAAGGCGCGGCCGTCGGCCGCCTGCGCCACCAGGGGCGCGGCCGTGCGGTAGAGCTCCTCGGCCATCTGCGTCGCCGCGGAGAGGCGCCGCGAGCGGGAGATCAGGCGGAAGTCGGCGGTCTTCAGCTTCAACTGCACCGAGGCGCCGGCGAGCCCGGCCCGCTTGAGCCGGCGGGCGACCTTCTCGCAGAGCGGCCAGAGCTGCTCCAGCAGCTGGCCGGCGGCGGCGATGTCGCGCTCGAAGGTGGTCTCCGCCGAGAGGCTCTTGGCGGGACTGTCCGGCGTCACGCCGCGGTCGTCCTCGCCGCGGGCGAAGTAATAGAGGCGTCGGCCGATGCTGCCGTAGCGCGCGGTCAACTCGGCCTCGGCGTAGGGCAGCAGGTGGCGCACCAGGGTGATGCCGTCCTTCGCCAGGGTGGCGCGCAGCGCCTTGCCGACGCCCCAGATGATGCCGACCGGCCGGGCGGCGAGGAAGGACTCGGCGGCATCGAAGCCGAGCACGGCGAAGCCGCGCGGCTTGTCGAGGTCGGAGGCGATCTTGGCGAAGAACTTGTTGTAGCTGAGGCCGACGGAGGCGGTCAGGCCGAGGTCCGCCTCGATGCCCCTGACCAGGCGGGCCAGGCTGCGCGCCGGCCAGCCGTGGTGCAGCGCCTCGGTGCCGGAGAGGTCGAGGAACGCCTCGTCGATCGACAGCGGCTCGACCAGGGGTGTCAGCTCCAGCATGCGCTGGCGGATGGCACGGCCGACCTCGGCATACTTGGCCATGTCGGGGTGGATGACGACGGCGTCGGGGCAGGCCTTCAGCGCCTTGAACATCGGCATGGCCGAATGCACGCCGTGCATCCGCGCCACGTAGCAGGCCGCCGAGACCACGCCGCGCTGGCCGCCGCCGACGATGACCGGCCTGTCGCGCAGCTCCGGCCGGTCGCGCTTTTCCACGCTGGCGTAGAAGGCGTCGCAGTCGATGTGGGCCAGCGAGAGGCGGTGCAGGTCCGCGTGCCACCGGAGGCGCGGGCTTTCGCAGTGTGGGCAGCGGCGCGGCGGCTCGGCGCCGGGCGGCGGCTCGGCGAAGGTCTCCAGGCAGTCGCGGCAGAGGCCCGGCACGGCTCAGGCGGTCTCCGCCAGCGCCGCCGGCAGCTCCTCCGGGGCCCAGAGGCGGGCGGCGCCGAACACGCCGCTGGAATCGCCGTGCCGCGCCTTGAGGATCGGGGTGGCGAAGTCATCGGAGAAGACATGCTGCGGCAGCAGCAGCGGCAGGCGCTCGTAGAGGCGTGCCACGTTGGAGAGGCCGCCGCCGAGCACCACGGCGTCCGGGTCGACGATGTTGATGACCGTGGCGAGCGCGCGGGCCAGGCGGTCCTCGTAGCGCTGCAGCGCCGCCTCGGCCAGCGCCTCGCCCTGCTCGGCGCGGTCGACGAGCTGCTGCGCGGTGATCTCGGCGCCGCCGGCCGCGCGGTAGTCGACGACGAGGGACGGGCCGGCGAGGAAGGTCTCGATGCAGCCCTGCTTGCCGCAGTAGCAGGCCGGCCCCGGCAGCTCCTCGGGCCGCGGCCAGGGCAGGGGGTTGTGGCCCCACTCGCCGGCGATGGCGTTGCGGCCGACCAGGGGGCGCCCACCGACAACCAGGCCGCCGCCCACGCCGGTGCCGAGGATCGTCGCGAAGACCGTGTGGAGACCCGCGGCGGCGCCGTCGGCGGCCTCGGACAGGGCCAGGCAGTTGGCGTCGTTCATCAGCCGTACCGGGCGGCCGAGGGCGGCGGCGAGGTCGCGGTTCAGCGGCCGGTCGAGCAGCCAGGTAGAGTTGGCATTCTTGATTAAACCGGTGGTGGTAGACAGCGCGCCGGGAATCCCGACACCGACGCTGCCGCGCTGCCCCATCTGCTGCTCAACCCGTTGAACCAGCTTCACAATCGTGGTTATGGTGGCGGCGTAGTCATGACGGATGGTGGGGACACGTTCGCGGAACAGCACCCCGCCGTCTTCGTTTAAGGCGGCAACCTCGGTTTTCGTGCCGCCGAGATCGACCCCGATCTGCATGAGTATCCTATCTTTTCGATTTTTCAGCCGGTTGTGACATGCGTGCGAAGGATACCAAAGTTTAAGAAAAATTAACTTTATCCCTCTATCAAGGAATGGCTATCACCAGCGGTCCCGGTCGAGCGAAGCGATTCCGGGTCCGTGGCGGTGGTTCAGGAAGCATCGATGCCGCCGCCGGGGGTAGCGGTGTCGCCGAGATCAGTTTCCCACCGGGCAGGACAAGAAAACATGATGAATGGAACGAATATCGTCAAAGAGGCGGGGGCGGCGAAGACCGTTCTGATCGTGGAAGACAACGAGCTGAACATGAAGCTCTTCCACGACCTGCTCGAGGCGCACGGCTACAACATCCTGCAGACCAAGGACGGCATGGAAGCGCTGCGCCTGGCCCGCGAGCACCACCCCGACCTCATCCTGATGGACATCCAGCTGCCCGAGGTCTCCGGCCTCGAGGTGACCAAGTGGATCAAGGAAGACGATAACCTGAAGACGATCCCCGTCGTCGCGGTGACGGCCTTCGCCATGAAGGGCGATGAGGAGAAGATCCGCGAAGGTGGCTGCGAGGCCTACATCGCCAAGCCGATTTCCGTCACGAACTTCCTGGAGACCGTCGAGCGGTTCCTCAACTAACCGCCCCCGAGGTCTTTTCCTTATGACTGCCCGGATTCTCGTCGTCGACGACATTCCTGCGAATGTCAAACTGCTCGAGGTCAAGCTGACCGCCGAGTACTTCGACGTGGTCACCGCCGCCAACGCGCAGAGCGCCATGGAATTGGCGCGCAGCGAAGCGCCGGATCTGATTCTCAGCGACGTCATGATGCCGGGCATCGACGGCTTCGAGCTGTGCCGTCAGCTGAAGGCGGACCCCGAGACGAACCATATCCCGCTGGTGATGGTGACGGCGCTGAGCGACGTCTCCGACCGGGTGCGCGGCCTGGAGGCCGGCGCCGACGACTTCCTGACCAAGCCGGTCAACGACATCGCGCTCTTCGCGCGCGTCCGCTCGCTCGCCCGCCTGAAGCAGATGATGGACGAGCTGCGCGTGCGCCAGGCCGCCAGCGGCAACAGCGAGGTGCTGACCGAGGCCGACCTGGAAAGCGCCGGGCTGCTCAAGGACGCCCGCGTGCTGCTGGCTGATTCGAGCGACACCCTGGCGGGCAAGGTGACGGCCTATCTGGCCGAGGACGGCTATCAGACCCATCACGTCAAGAGCGGCCGGGAGGCCCTGGTGATGGCCCAGGCCGAGAGCTTCGACCTGCTGATCGTCAGCCTGCACCTGGGCCAGGAGGACGGCCTGCGGCTGTGCTCCCAGTTCCGCTCGCAGGACGACACGCGCCACATGCCGATCCTGCTGCTGCTCGACGAGGAAGACCTGCCGCGCCTGCCCAAGGGGCTGGAGATCGGCGTTACCGACTATCTCATCAAGCCGATCGACCGCAACGAGCTGCGCGCCCGCACCAAGACGCAGATCCGCCGTCGCCGCTACCACGACCAGCTGCGCGAGATGCTGCAGCGCTCGGTTGCGCTGGCCTATACCGACACGCTGACCGGCGTCTACAACCGGCGCTACATGAATGCCCACCTGGACCGCAAGATCATGGAGATTGCGGAGTCGGTGAAGCCGGTCTCGGTGATGATGTTCGACATCGACCACTTCAAGTCGATCAACGACAGCCATGGCCACAAGGCCGGCGACGAGGTGCTCTGCGAGCTGGCCCGGCGCGTCTCGCGCGGCGTGCGCGACATCGACCTGGTCTCGCGCTACGGCGGCGAGGAGTTCGTCATCGTGATGCCCGATGCGGATGTCGCGGTGGCGGTCAACGTGGCCGAGCGGGTGCGCGACCTGGTCGGCTCGAAACCTTTCGCGGTGAGCGGCGCTTCGGCACCGCTGAACGTCAGCGTTTCGATCGGCGTGGCCACCACGAGCGATCCGACGGAGACCACTGAATCGCTGATCGGGCGCGCCGACGAGGCGCTCTACCGCGCCAAGGGGCGGGGCCGCAATTGCGTGAACTCGGCCGAGCTCGACGCGCTGCTGCAGCGCCCCGGCAGGATGCCGGCGGCCGGCGGCTGAGTCATTTTTCAGCAGGCAGACAGCAAAACGGCCGCCCTCGGGCGGCCGTCTTCCATGAGAAGCAGGGCGGGCCCGCTTACTTCATCTTCGATTCCTTGAAGACGACGTGCTTGCGCGCGACCGGGTCGTACTTCTTCATCTGAAGCTTCTCGGTCATGGTGCGCGGGTTCTTCTTGGCCACGTAGAAGTAGCCGGTGTCCGCGGTGCTCACCATCTTGATCAGTTGCGTGGCTGGCTTGGCCATGTCCGCTGTCCTTTACCTGAACGCAATCGAGGTTGCCGGGAAAATACTGCGCCCAGGGCCGCTGTCAAGCACGGGCGCAGGGCCGGGACCGTCGCGGCCCCTATTTAGGAATTTAGACCTTCAGTCAGGAGCCCGAGGGGGCCGAGGTGGCGTGGCTGTTGGCCGCGGTGTCCGGCGGGCCGTGCAGGGCCCGGGCGTAGAGCCCCGGCTCCTGGAGCAGCCGGCGGGCGACCTCCAGGTCGATCTCGGCGTCGCCCTCGCGCGACGGGCAGTGGGCCCTGAGCGCCTCGACGGCCGTCTCGTCGTTGGTGTCGACGTCCTGGCGGCGCAGCTCGGCGGCGATCGGCAGGGTGCCGCTGTTGATCATGGTCATCACGTCGTCGGGCCCGGACACCTCGCCGGTGGTGCAGATGTCGGGCAGCACGCCGCGGCGGTGCAGGGCATAGCCGGAAGGCGCGTGGAAGCGGGCCCAGGTGAGGATGAACTCGCCGGTGTTGGGCAGTTCCAGCACGGTCTGCACGGTGCCCTTGCCGAAGGAGGCGGAGCCGACCAGCACGGCGCGGCCGGAGTCCTGCAGGGCGGCGGCGACGATCTCCGAAGCGGAGGCGGAATCGCCGTCGATCAGCACCACCAGCGGCGCATCGTTGGTGAGGTCGCCGCGCTCGGTCCGCTCGGAACGGAAGTACTGGTGGCTGTTGCTGTGGCGGCCGTGGGTCGAGACGATGCGGCCGTCGGTGACGAAGACGTCGGAGACGGAGACCGCCTGCTCCAGCAGGCCGCCGGGATTGCCCCGCAGGTCCAGGATGTAGCCGCGCAGCTCACCGCCGATCTCGTTCTGGGCCTGGCGGATCTTCTGGCGCAGGGCCTCGGTGGTGCCGTTGTTGAAGCCGCTCAGCTTGATGTAGGCCAGGTTGCCTTCGCGGCGGTAGCTGACGGTCTGCGGCACGATGTGGGCGCGCTCCACCGCAAGGGTGAGCGGCGCCGCGTTCTCGCGCTCGATCAGCAGCGAGACCTGGGAGCCGATGCGCCCGCGCAGCCGGTTGACCACCTCGCGCTGGGACAGGCCCTCGACGCTTTCGCCGTCGATGGCGACGATGACGTCGTCCTGCTTCAGCCCGGCGGAGAGGGCCGGGGTCTCTTCCATGACCGACAGCACCAGCACGCCGTCCTCGATGAGGCGGATGCGCACGCCGATGCCGCCGAAGCCCTCGCGGCTGGCGCGGTGCTCGCGGGCGGCGTCGCGGCCGGCGTAGCGCGAGAAGTGGTCGAGCTGGGTCAGCATGCCGTCGAACACCGCCTCGTAGACGCGCTCCGGATCGGCGGCGTCGAGGTCGGCGGAGTGGTAGCGGGAGGCGGAGATCACCGCGGCGGTCAGCGCGCCCCAGCCCTGGGCGTCGGAGGCCGCCGGCATGGGGTAGCTGGCCATGGAGCGGCCGTCGATGCTGATCTGCAGGCGCTCGCCCTCGCGGGCCACGCCGATGGCCGGATCGATGCTCGCCAGGCTGCTCATGCCGGCGATGGCAAGATCCGCGATCGCGACCTCTTCGATGTAGATGTCGCTGACGTCCTGGTAGCCGGCCCGGAAGAGGTATTCGGCCCGCGCCTGGTCGTAGCCGGCTGGGGGCGTGGAGTCCTGCGAAGCGCAGGCCACCATGAGGAAAGCAAGACAGAGCGGGCCGGCCCGTCGGACGAGGCCTTTGAGATCAACTACCCGCAACCGCCGGTGGCTGAGCAACCCGAATAACGTCCCCAAAGACTGCAACCCTTTACGCTCCCTACGCCCAAGACAATAAACGAGTTTGTTAACGCTGCGCAAAGCGCAAATTCGTTTGTCCTGCGCCGTTTAGCTTGAGTTTCCGCCCTATTTAGCCTCACTCGGGGTCAAGGATTCGTTAACAAGCCAGTAACTTTTTCCGCAATTATCGCCGCCCCCGCGGCTTGCTCTTGCGCCCTCCGGCTTTTGCCTTGTCGGACCGGCGTTCTCTAGCCGGGCTTTGTGGCAATTTTCGGGTGCCCTTGCGGGCCGGCGCTTTCCCGGGCCCGGCGCCCTTCGGTTTTTTGGCGGATTTCCGCGGCTTTCCGGGTTCCCCGGCGGGCCAGTTGCCAGCCTCCGCCCCGGCTTCCTCGTCGAGCGCCAGGATGAGCCCCCCGGTCATCGGCTCGGCCTCCAGCAGGCGCACCCGCAGGCGGTCGCCGAGGCGGTAGACCCGGCCCCAGCGCTCGCCCTCCAGGCAGTGGCGCGCTTCGTTGTGGCGGTAGAAGTCGGTCGGCAGGGTGGAGATCGGGATGAGGCCGTCGGCGCCGGTCTCGTCCAGGGTGACGAAGAGGCCGAATCGGGTGACCCCGTTGACCCGGCCGGCGAAGCGGGCGCCGATCCGGTCCTGCAGGAAGGCGGCGGTGAAGCGGTCGACGGCATCGCGCTCGGCGGCGGCCGAGGCGCGCTCGGTCGCGCTGATGTGGCCGCCGGCCTCCTCGAAGTCGTGCTCGGCGCCGGGCGGCAGGCCGTCGTCGCCGAGCTTGAGCCCGGCAACCAGCGCCCGGTGCACCAGCAGGTCGGCGTAGCGGCGGATCGGCGAGGTGAAGTGGGCGTAGTGGGTCAGCGCCAGGCCGAAGTGGCCGATGTTGTCCGGGTTGTACATCGCCTGGCTCTGGGCGCGCAGGATGAGGTCGTTGACCAGCGGCGCCTCGGGCCTGCCCTCGACCTTGACGAGCAGCTGGGTCAGGTTGCGCGGGCGCACCACCTGGCCCGGGTTGAAGCGCAGGCCGAGGTCGCGCAGCACCTCGGCGAGGGCGGCGAGGCGCAGCGGATCGGGCTTGTCGTGGACCCGGTACATGCAGGGCTGGCGCAGGCGCTCCAGCTCCTTCGCCGCGGCGACGTTGGCGGTGATCATGAACTCCTCGATCAGCCGGTGGCTGTCGAGGCGCGTGCGCGTCTCGATGGCCGCCACCCGGCCGTCCTCGGCAAGGCGGATCTTGCGCTCCGGCAGGTCGAGCTCCAGGGTGCCGCGATCGTGGCGCGCGGCGAGCAGCGCCTCGAAGGCGCCGTAGAGCGCCGGCAGGATCGCCGCCAGCACCGCGTCGTGGTCGCCGCCCTGCTGCCCGTCGCGCGCGGCCTGCACCTCCTCGTAGGTGAGCCGCGCGGCCGAGCGCATCAGGGCGCGCACGAAGCGGTGGCGCCGCAGCTTGCCCTCGGCGTCGATCCACAGGTGCACCGCCATGCAGGGGCGGTCTTCCTTCGGGATGAGCGAGCACCAGCCGTTGGACAGCGCCTCCGGCAGCATGGGCAGCACGCGGTCGGGGAAGTAGGTGGAGTTGCCGCGCGCGTAAGCCGATTTGTCGAGCGCGCTGCCAGGGCGCACGTAGTGGGCGACGTCGGCAATGGCGACCAGCAGGTGCCAGCCGCCCGGGTTCTGCGGGTCGTCGTCCGGCTCGGCGAAGACGGCGTCGTCGAAGTCGCGGGCATCGGCGCCGTCGATGGTGACCAGCGGGACGTCGCGCAGGTCCTGGCGCTGGCCGAGCGGCGCCGCGACGGCGGCTTCGGCCTCCTTCACCGCGTTTTCCGGGAAGTCGGCGATCAGGCCGTGCTCGTGCAGGGTGATGAGGCTGAGGGAGCGCGGGTCGTCGCCGCGGCCGAGCCGCTGGGTGACGCGCACGGCGCGCAGGCCCAGCGCGCCGCGCTGCTGGCGCGCCGGCAGGATCTCGGCCAGCACCAGCTCGCCGGGCTGGGCGCCCTGGGTATCGGCGCCGCGCAGGAGGAAGTCCTTCTTGGCGCGCCGGTCGGTCGGCCGCAGGCGCCCGCCTTCGCTGCCCATCTCGTAGACGCCGAGCACGCGCTGCGGCGGGCGATCGAGCTTGCGGATGACCTGGGCCTCGTAGGTGCCGTCCTCGGCGCGCTTGAGGCGCACCAGCGCGCGCTCGCCCAGCGCCAGGGCGGCGCGGCTGCGGTTTTCCGGGGCGAGATAGATGCGCGGCGGCGGCGCCTTGTCGTCGTCCCACACCGTGGGCCGGGCCAGCAGCTCGCCGTCCTCGTCGAGCCCGGCGACCTCGACCACCATGACGTTCGGCAGGCGCCCGGGGGCGGCCAGGCGGCGCGCCGGCTGCTTTTCCAGCAGGCCGTCCTGGCGCAGCTCCTTCAAGAGCGCCTTGAGGCGGATGCGGTCGTTGCCGCCCTTGATGCGAAAGGCGCGGGCGATCTCGCGCTTGCCGACGGGCTCGCTGCTTTCGTTGATGAAGGCGAGAACCTGTTCCTTTGTCGGGAAGGGCGCAGCGGCAGCCTTGCCGTCCGAGGGCTTTTTCCCGGCCAAGGTCAGTCGGCCGCCGATTTCTCGGCTGCTTTCTTCTTGCCGGCCTTCTTCTTGGCCGCGGCTTTCTTGGCGGCCTTCTTTTTCGCCGGGGCCTTTTTCTTAGGGGCCTTTTTCTTCGCCACCTTCTTCGCGGCTTTCTTGGCCGGGGCCTTCTTCTTGGTCGCGGCCTTGGCGGCCTTCTTCTCGGCCTGCGCCTTCAAAAGCTCGACGGCCTGCGCCAGGGTGACGCTCTCCGGGTCGAATTCCGCCGGGATGGTGGCATAGAGCTTGCCGTGCTTCACGTAGGGGCCGAAGCGGCCCTTGCCCTGGCTGACCACCTTGCCGTCCTCGGGGTGCTCGCCGAGCTGGCGCCCGGCGCCGCGTCGCGCCGGCGCCTCGGCGATCAGGGTGACCGCGCGGTTGAGGCCGATGGTCAGCACGTCGTCGCCCTCGCTCAGCGAGCGATAGGTGCTGCCGTGCTTGACGTAGGGACCGAAGCGGCCGATGCCGGCGGTAATGACCTTGCCGTCTTCCGGGTGCTTGCCGACGTCGCGCGGCAGGGCGAGCAGGGCGAGGCCGGTCTCGAGGTCGATGTCGGCCGGCGCCAGGTTCTTGGGCAGGGAGGCGCGCTTCGGCTTCTCGTCGCCCTCTGCCTCGCCGAGCTGCAGATAGACGCCGAAGGGGCCCTTGCGCAGCGTCACCGGCTTGCCGGTCTCCGGGTCGTCGCCCAGCACCACGGGGTTAGTGAGGTCGATGCCGTGGTCTTCTTCCTCGCCCGGCACCGCCAGCGGGCGGGTGTAGCGGCAGTCCGGATAGTTCGAGCAGCCGATGAAGCCGCCGTTGCGGCCGAGCCGCAGGCCGAGACGGCCCGCCTGGCAGGCGGGGCAGGCGCGCGGATCCTTGCCCGGGTTCTCCGGGTCGACCGGGAAGAAGTGGGGACCGAGGTCCTCGTCCAGCGCGTCGATCACCTGGGTGATGGAGAGGTCGCTGGCGCCCTCCACGGCGCTGTGGAAGGCCTGCCAGAAATCGCGCAGCACCCGGCGCCAGTCGATGCGCCCGCCGGAGATGTCGTCGAGCTTCTCCTCCATCTCGGCGGTGAAGTTGTACTGCACGTAGCGCTCGAAGAAGGAGGAGAGGAAGGCGACGACCAGGCGGCCGCGGTCCTCCGGCACGAAGCGCCGGCGGTCGAGGCGCACGTAGTCGCGGTCCTGCAGCACCTGCAGGATGGAGGCATAGGTCGAGGGGCGGCCGATGCCGAGCTCCTCCATCTTCTTCACCAGGCTGGCCTCGGTATAGCGCGGCGGCGGCTGGGTGAAGTGCTGCTCAGGCAGGATCTCCCGGCGGGTCACGCGGTCGCCCTCGGTCAGCTTGGGCAGGCGCCGGCCCTCGGCCTCGCTGTCGCCGTTGGCCCGGTCGTCCCTGTCTTCCTGGTAGAGCTTCAGGAAGCCGTCGAAGGTAACGATGGAGCCGGTGGCGCGCAGCTGTGCGATTTTTCCGTCCCCCTGGTCATTGGCGACGTCGATGTCGACGGCCACCTGGTCGAGCTCGGCGCTGGCCATCTGGCAGGCCACGGTGCGGTTCCAGATCAGCTCGTAGAGCCTGAGGCCGTCGCGGTCGAGGTAGCCGGCCATGTCCTTCGGCCGGCGGAACATGTCGGTCGGGCGGATCGCCTCGTGGGCCTCCTGCGCGTTCTTCTGCTTCGACTTGTACTGGCGCGGCGCGGCCGGCAGGTAGGCGTCGCCGAAGTCGTTGCCGATCAGCGCGCGGGCGCCGTCGAGGGCCTCCTGCGCCATGGTGACGCCGTCGGTACGCATGTAGGTGATGAGGCCGACGGTCTCGCCGCCGATGTCGACGCCCTCGTAGAGCGCCTGGGCCACGCGCATGGTGCGGGTGGCGCCGAAGCCGAGCTTGCGCGAGGCCTCCTGCTGCAGCGTCGAGGTGGTGAAGGGCGGATAGGGGTTGCGCTTGGTCTGCTTGCGCTCGACCCGGGCGACGGCGAAGGCGGTCGCGCTCTCAAGCTTGCGGACCGCGGACATCGCGGTTGCTTCATCCGGCAGGCCGAACTTGTCGAGTTTCTCGCCGCCGAGCTGGCTGAGGCGCGCGGTGAAGGGCGCGTTGTCGACGTTCAGCATGTTGACGTCGATCGACCAGTATTCGCGCGGCTTGAAAACCTCGATCTCGGCCTCGCGCTCGCAGATCAGGCGCAGCGCCACCGACTGCACGCGTCCCGCCGAGCGGCTGCCCGGCAGCTTGCGCCACAGCACCGGCGAGAGGGTGAAGCCGACCAGGTAGTCGAGCGCGCGGCGCGCCATGTAGGCGTCGATCAGTTCCTGGTTCAGCGGGCGCGGGTGGTCGAAGGCCTCGACGATGGCGCGCTTGGTGATCTCGTTGAACACCACGCGCTCGACATCGACGCCGTCCAGCACCTTGCGGCGCTTCAGCTCGTCGACGATGTGCCAGGAGATCGCCTCGCCCTCGCGGTCCGGGTCGGTGGCGAGGAAGAGGTGCTTGGCGTTTTTCACCGCCGCGGCGATCTCCTTGAGGCGCTTCTCGCCGCGCTCGTCGACCTGCCAGGACATGGAGAAGTCTTCGTCGGGGCGCACCGAGCCGTCCTTGGGCGGCAGGTCGCGCACGTGCCCGTAGCTGGCGAGCACGTGGTAGTCCTGGCCCAGGTACTTGTTGATGGTTTTCGCCTTGGCGGGCGATTCGACGACGACGACGTTCATGAGGGGGTGGATGATTTACCTTGTTTGTTACGAACTTCCTAACGGGCGCCGCGCGTCCTTGCGCCGGCTTTGCGTCCGCCAATAGGGCCAGAGCCTATAAAGGGTCGGCAGGGGCTTTGTAAAGCCGCGCAAAGCGGTTGCCCGGGTGGCGCTCAACCCTTCCGGCCAGTTCCAGCTCCAGCAGAACGCCCTGCACGACGGCGATGGGGAGGCGGCTGAGGCGCACCAAGTCATCAACCGGAACGGGGTCCGCCCCCAGCAGTTCTTCAATGCCCGCGCGCTCCGCATCGCCCGGCTCGGGCAGCGGCGGGGCGGCCGGCGCGACGCGCCGCGCGGGGCGGCGGAAGGCGCCGGAATCGTCCAGTCCCTGCAGGCCTTC
>JBFGUI010000102.1:0-12489 GCA_041565695.1 Kiloniellaceae bacterium | reverse complement strand
GAGTTCTATTCCGGATCGGTCTCGGCTTCCGAGCTGGAAGCCTTCCTGCAGTCCACCACCCAGACGTCGTAGACCGGGTGCTCCACCGCCGAGACGGCAGGGCTCGAGGCGAACATCCAGCCCTTGAAGAGCGCGACGGCGGGCGAGTCCGGCCGCACGTCGGTAATCTCCAGGAAGGCGGTGCTCTCCGGTGTCTCTTCCGGCGGCTTCTTGTCGCAGGCCCGCGCGATGATCTCCAGCGAGCCGAAGCGGACCGGCTCGTTGAGCGGTGCCTCGAAGGTCGAGATCCGGGCGGTGATCTTGTCGAGGCCCTGCAGCACGGCGACGTCGCCGGGAACGGCGCCGGCAGGCAGCGCCGCCAGACCGGCGGCGACCACCGGCAGCAGGCAGAGGATGCGCCGATGAACGGTCACGACCCGTCATCCTTTGCCGCGGCCGCTGTTCCCTTGCGGTCCCGGTAGGGGTTCTCGAGTGAGTCGATCAAAGCGGTCAGCACCTCGCGCAGCTGGTTCTCGTCGCAGCCCATCAGAATCCCGTCCTCCAGCGCGTCCTGCGCCATCTCGCGGATCTCCTCGAGATTCTCGTTCAGAACCTTGATCTTTTCGCGGCAGGAAAGTGGCGCCCCGTCGGGCTGCAGCCAGACCGGAATCTCGAACTTCTTGGCGGTGGGTGCGGACACGCGAAAGACCTCAGCAGAAATTCACTGCGAAAGACTTAAGGGCTCGCCCGGCCCCGCGCAACCGCGCGCCGGCGGTCCCGGGCGCAGGCCGGCTGGCAGCCTCCGGCATCTCGGTTCATGTCCGGAAGCTACTGCGGCGCCGCGGTGCCGGCGTCCTTTCTGTCACTCGCGGCATCGGCGGCGCTGAAGATGAAGCGGCCGAGCAGGTCGACCACGTTGATGGCGCCCTGCGCATAGGCAACCCGGCCGCCGTTCTCGATGAAGTCTTCCGCGCCGCCCGGCTCCAGCGCCACGTAGTTGCCGCCGAGCAGCCCGTCCGGGATGATCCGCGCCGAGGTATCGCTCGGCAGGCGCACCGACCTGTGGATGCCCAGCGTGATCTCGGCGTAATAGGTTTCCGGATTGAGCCGCTGCTCCACGACAGTGCCGATCTTGACGCCGGCCATGCGCACGTCGGTGCCGATGGTCAGCCCCGAGGCATCGTCGAACGCCACCAGAACCTGATAACCGTCGCCGGACCCGGCACCGATGCTGGTGCTGCGAAAGACGAAGACCACAAAGAACACGGCGACCAGCAGAACCACCCCGCCCATCACCGTCTCGATCATGTTTCTGCGCATCTGTCGCGTCCTAGGCTGATAGCGCGGTTGTCAGGCAAACCGGCGACGGCCGCCCGTCGTGCGGCGCCGGCGGCGGCTGGCCCGGCTCAGTTGGGCGTCCAGGGTTCGTAGTCGCCGGTGGCGCGGGCGCGCCGCCCGCCCTTCAGCGTATGGCCCGGCGGCCGGTAGGCCTGCTCCGTGCCGGTCAGATTCGCCTGGTGCTCCTTCTGCCAGGGCCGGCGCTCCGGGCCGCCCTCCGGCGGCACCTGGTCGGTGGTGTGATGCAGCCAGGCATGCCACTCCGGCGGCACGCGGCTGGCCTCCACCTCGCCCTCGTAGATCACCCAGCGCTGCTCCTTGCGCAGGGAATCCTTGTGGGTCTTTCCACCATCCTTGGCACGGTAGTAGCGGTTGCCCTGCTGGTCGCGGCCGACCAGCTCGCCGCGCAGCCACGTGAAGAGCCTTGTCCCGATGGTGGTCCCCATAGCCGAAGCTTATCCCTTGCAGAACTTGCAAAACCTGTCGCTCGCTGGCCCCGAAGCGGGGCCGACGGCGGCCAGACTATGGCACTCCGGCCGCCAAAGGTCCAGCCTTGGGAAAGCCGTGCAGGAGTGCGCGAATCGGCGCCAAATCAGCGAGATCGGCCACATCGGCGTAATTCAGAGGGCGCCCCTTAGTCGCCGCCGGCCAGGGCGGGGCGGGCCGCCGACTGTGCCGCCGTGCTTCGGGAGTCCCCTGCTTTTGCGGGCGCAGCCTGCGACGAGGCGCCCCTTTCCTTGCCGGGAAGATCAGCAGCCTGCGATGCGACCGGAAATCGCAAGGTCACGGTCGTGCCGGAGCCGGGCTCGCTGGCGATGGCGAGGCTGCCGCCGTGGGCCTCGGCAAGCAGCCTGGCCAGAGGCAGATTGAGACGCGGGCTGGTGTGGCGAGCCGCCACGTCGCCCGACGAGCGACGCAGGTGATCTTCCTCTTCGATGAGCTTGAAGGGCTGCCCGACCGCTTCGATCAGTTCGGGATCCATTCCGATCCCGGTGTCGCTTATCTCCAACTCGATCCACTCATCCCCGGCAAGCCTCAGATCCACCCGAACGTCTCCCGCGCGCGGCGTGAACTTGATTGCGTTATCGAGAAGGATGAACAAGAGCTGGAGCAATCGCTCGGCATCTCCGCTCACAGCAGGCAGGTCCTTCGCTGTGGCCATGCTCAACGAGATTTCCTTTTCCGCCGCGCGCTCCTTCAGCGAGGCGACGGTGGAGGCCAGAATGACATCAAGTTCGGTCGGCCCTGCGGCAAGATCGAGGCCGTCGCTCTCGGCGGCGCTGAGATCGAGAATACCATCGACCATTGACAGCATGTGACGGCCGCTGTCTGCGATATCCCTGGCATAGCCTTCATAGGCGTCGTTACCGAGCGGCCCCAGCATCTTCTGCGCAATCATGTCGGCATATCCGATAACGGCATTAAGCGGCGTGCGCAGCTCATGGCTCATATGGCCGAGAAAGCGTGACTTGGCCTGGCTCGCCGCCTCCGCCCTGTCGCGCTCCATGCGCCATTGCTCGGCGAGGTTGCGGTTCCGAAAAGACAAGGCAATGCTTTCGCGGAAACCTTCATTGAGGTGCCGCGCCATAATCCACAGCAGGACGCCCCAGAAGATCACAAAAGCGACAACGACGAAGTTTGGTGTGCTGCCCAGATTGATCAGACGCCAGCCGTAGGGCAGCAGCGCCGGGCCGACAAAGCCGACAAAGGCGAGCGGGCTGTTGGTGTACCCGGCGATGGCCGCAGCACTCAGGGCCGCCATGAGAAAGGCAGTGACCAGCTTTGCGTTGTCGCTGTCGAGGTCACCGACGAAGAGAACCGAAGATCCCCAGAGGCAGCCCGCCACGGTCGAGCCGCAGGCGAAGGTGAGCGTCCAGCGCCAGGTTTCCTCCAGCGGGCGCGCGCAGCGCATGTAAACGCGCGCCAGTACGAAGCGCAGCATCGTCCAGGAAGCCAGCGTCAGCGCCCAAAGGACAAGAGGCAATCTTTCCGTGTCATCCCAGAGCGCGAATGTAAGCAGGATCAGCGCCCCGAAATTTGCTACGATCAGCGGACGAACACGCTGATACAGGCCGCGAATCATGGCCGCGTCGACCTCCAGGGGATCGACGTGCGGGACGGGCGCGGATGACGGTGACGGTCGCTTGGCCTCTTCCATTGCCCAGGGCTCTAGCAGTCCGAGATTTGAAAAGGGTTAATTCCACGGCAAGTATTCGCTACCGGACAGGACTCAAACCGCTGCCGCAAAGGCCGGTCACCATCCTCGATTGCCTGGGATGATCCGGCCGCTGCGGCGGCGCCAGGGGCCGAAGCGGCGGGGAGGTGAGCATCGATACCGAAAGCCTGACCCTGCGGGACCTGCGGGCCCGCCCGGTGGTGCTGAAGCTGCAGCGCCCGATCGTGGCGCGCATTGCCACCATCACCGACTGGCCGCTGATCCTGATCGACCTCTACACCGAGGAGGGCGTGGTCGGGCGCAGCTATCTCGAGCCCTACCTGGTCAAGGCCATGCGCTACCTCGTCCCGGCGCTGAACGACCTGGGCGAGGCGCTGCGCGGGCAGCCCGTGGCGCCGGCCGAGCTCTACGAGAAGGCTCGGAAATCGCTGAACTTCGTCGGCTACGAAGGCCTCTCGATGATCGCCGTGTCCGGCCTCGACATGGCCGCCTGGGATGCCCTCGCCCGGGCGGCGGGGCTGCCGCTCTGCGTACTGCTCGGCGGCACGCCGGGCCCCGTGCCCGCCTACAACAGCAACGGCCTCTGGCTGCGCGCGCCCGAGGCGGTCGCCGCCGAGGCGGTGGAGCTCTGCGCCGAGGGCGGCTTCAGCGCCCTGAAGCTGCGCCTCGGGCGGGACAGGCCCGCCGACGACCTGGCCACCATCGAGGCAGTGCGCCGGGCGGTCGGTTCCGATGTGCGGCTCATGGTCGACTTCAATCAGGGCCTCGACCTGGCCGAGGCGCTGGCCCGCTGCCACCAGCTCGACGACCTGGGCCTGGCGTGGATCGAGGAACCCATCGTCTACGACGACTTCGACGGCTTCGCGCGGCTGGCCGCCGACCTCAAGACGCCGATCCAGATCGGCGAAAACTTCTACGGCCCGCGCGACCTGCACCGCGCCCTGCAGCTGAAGGCCTGCGACCTGGTGATGCCCGATTTCATGCGCATCGGTGGGGTCACCGGCTGGCTGCGCGCCGCGGCCATCGCCGGGGCCGCCGGCATCCCGGTGTCGACGCACCTCTATCCGGAGGTCGCCTGCCAGGTCATGCGGGTGACCGAGACGGCGCACTGGCTGGAATGGCAGGACTGGGCCGACCCGCTGCTGCAGCGGCCCTACGACATCAGGGACGGCCAGCTGCATATCCCCGCCGACCGGCCCGGCACCGGCCTGGACTGGAACGAGGACGCGGTCGCCGCGCACCTCGCCGACCTGTAATCCATCCGGCGGCCTGAACCGACCCGGCACGCACAGCGGATAAGCTGCCGCCGCTCGCCGCTGCGGCCGACACAGAACCCCTTGACCTGAATCAACGCCCGAGCGGGTCCAGCGGGCGATCATTCCGAATATCCGGCCGCGCAATCTGTGAAATACAACGAATTTCCCGCAGCAGCGGCCGACCGGCCTTCAGGCCGGTCTCCCGCTTGAACGGCGGGACGAATGGGCTGATCAGGGTGTTTCACGTCATGGTGGCAGGAAAGCACCGCGGCCAAGCAAACGGCTCCCAGGACCTACCCTATGACAAAGCTCATTCACCGCCTTCTCCTGGTCCTTTTCTTCGCCATCGGCGCGGTTACGGGCGATCTTGCGCAGGCCCAGGAGGGTACCGGCGAAGCAGCCGAGTCACCAATTGCCGGCTGGGCTGCAGAACTCGACCGCGCCGCGGAAGCGATCGGAGTTCCCGACCCGCCGGACTCGGCGCTATCCGAAATCAGGGACAGGCTTGAATTCATACGCGATCAAAGCCGTGCCTGGATCGGCGAGCAGGCACCCGCTGTCCAGCGCATAGAGCAGGAACTGAATGCGCTGGGACCCGCGCCCGCCGAGGGCGAGGAGCCCGAAGCCGCCGGCGTCGCCGCCCAGCGGCAGGATCTGAAGACCCGCCTTGCGCAGATCGCCGGTCCGGTCAAGGAAGCGGAACTGGTACTCGGGCGGGCCAACCGGCTGATCGGCGAAATCGGTGAGATCAGGCGCCGCCGCTTCGCCGAACGGATAATGACCCGCGGGCCCTCCCCGCTGTCTCCGGAGATCTGGCAGCGCGCGCTCCCGGAAATGAAGTTCATCGCCAGATCGATCGTCACATCGGCGGAAAGATGGCTTGCGGCACCGCTGTTCCGGCAGCAGCTTGAAGGATCGTTCTTTCTCCTGATCGCGGCCGTTGCCCTGGCGCTCATCCTGGTATGGCCCGTGCACCGCTGGGTCCTTGCCCGCTATGGCCGCGACCCCACAATCTCCCGTCCGAGCTTCATGCAGGCTGTCAGGGCCACCCTCGTGGTCGGGGCGACGCGCGCCCTGCTGCCGACACTGGCAGCGGCGCTGATCTATTTCGCCGTGGTGAGCCAGAATCTGCTGAGCGATACCGGTAAAGAGATCGGACAGGCGATTCTCCTCGGCATCGTACTCTTCACCTGGACGATCGCCTTCTTCCGCGCCTCCCTGTCGCCGATGCAGCCCAACTGGCGTATCGTTCCGGTGCCGTCGCACTTCGCGCTCGGCATCCGCAGCATCGTGATCGGGCTGGCGCTGGTCTTCGCAATCGATGTCGTCCTGTCGGAGATCATCGTCACTTACAGCGCGCGTCTGGCGGTAACGGCCTTGCGCGACTATGCGCTCGCCGTGCTGGTCAGCGCATTGCTCCTCGTGTTGCTGTTGCGCCAGCAGATGTGGACGCCGGAAGGCGACCTCCAGGGCAAACCGCGCTGGCGGGCGCTGCGCCTGATCATCGCCCTTGCCCTCATGGCGCTGCTGATTCTCGGCGCCTTCGGCTACGTCGCCCTGGCGCGTCTGGCCGCAATCCAGTTGGTGCTGACCGGCGGCCTCATTCTCCTGGTGCTGATCCTCCACCGCCTCGGTCGCGAGTTCATCGTCCATGCCTTTTCCCTCGAGAGCTGGCTCGGCGAGCAACTGCGGGAATCGCTCCGCTTGGACGAGCAGAGCGCCGGCCGCTTCACCTTCTGGACCGGCCTGGCCTTCGACGCCGTGATCATCCTCTTAGGCCTTGTCGTCGGCTTGTTCATCTGGGGCGCCGACCGCCAGGACATCGCGGAGTGGGTGCATCAGGCGCTGTTCGGCTTCAGGGTCGGCCAGGTTACCTTTTCCCTCGTCGATCTCTTGGTCGCCATCGTTCTCTTTGCGGGCCTGCTGGCCGCGACCCGCTTTTTCAAGCGCGTGCTGACCGAGCGGGTGCTGCCGCAGACCCAGCTCGACTCGGGGATCCGTCAGTCGGTCACCACCGCCTTCGGCTACCTCGGCATCATCATCGCGGCCGCCGTCGGCATCTCGGCTCTCGGCCTGGATCTGTCCAACCTCGCCATCGTCGCCGGCGCGCTGTCCGTGGGCATCGGCTTCGGCCTGCAGAACGTCGTCAACAACTTCGTCTCCGGCCTCATCCTGCTGATCGAGCGGCCGGTCAAGGTCGGCGACTGGGTGGTCGTCGGCGACAAGCAGGGCTACGTGAAACGCATCAAGGTGCGCGCCACCGAAATCCAGACCTTCGACCGGGCCAGCGTCTTCGTTCCCAACTCGCAGCTGATCTCGGAGGCGGTTACCAACTGGACCTATGCCGACCGGCTGGGCCGGGTGATCATCCCCGTGGGCGTCGCCTACGGCTCCGACACAAAGCAGGTGCGCGACACTCTGCTGGAGGTCGGCAGGCAACATCCCGTGGTTCTGAAGGATCCGGCGCCGGCCGCGGTGTTCCGCGGTTTCGGCGACAGCGCGCTCAATTTCGAACTCAGGTGCTTCCTGGAAGACGTGGAGAAGACCATCGGCGTCACCAGCGACCTCTGCTTCGCCATCGATGATGCCTTCCGGGATAAAGGGATCGAGGTGCCCTTCCCGCAGCAGGATGTCTACGTCAAACAGCTAGGTCCGGAAGCGGCGGCGGATAAAGAGGCGCCGCCACCCGACAAGTCCCTGCAGGAAGTTTCCTGAATTCCAGCCGTAGCGGCGCGAACCGAGGCCAGATCTACAGCAGCGGCAAACCAACCTTAGAGTGGAAGGCTGATGAGAACCGGCGTCTTGCGCAGATAGGTGGCATCGTCGATCTGCCGGACGATGAAATCAGCGACATCGGCGCGGGAGATCAGCCCGTTGCGCCACTGCCCTGGCTTTTCGAGGACCTGATACCGCCCCGTGCGCGCACCTCTCGTCAGGATACCGGGCCGCACGATGGTCCAGTCCAGGTCGCTCTCACGAATGAGTTGCTCCTGGATGCTCTTGTCATCGTAGGCGTGCCCGAGCACCAGGCGGAAAGGAATGCGCTGAAGACAGCTGATCCGGGCGCGGCTGTCGCCGGCCCCAAAGCCGGTCACGCTGATCAGCCGCCGGACGCCGGCCGTCTGCATCGCCGGGATCAGGATCCGCGTCGCCGAGGAGAACAGCGTTACCGGCTTCAACATCATGGCGGGGCCCGGCGCGACTCCGAGCGCCTGGACGACCGTATCCACGCCGTCGAGCGCCTCTGCGACATCATCCGGATCAAGCGCGTTGCCCGGACACGTCTCCAGTGCGGCATCGGAGACGGCAATGCTGTCCGCGCTGCGCGCCAGGGCGCGCACCGCATAGCCCCTGGACAAAGACTGGCGCACGGTTTCGAGGCCGATGCCGCGGCTGGCCCCGATGACGAGAACTCTGGACATCACTGCTCCCCAATCAGTTCCGGGCGCGCTGTCCCGTGGACATCGCCGGACGGACCGCCGGCTCGTACGGGGCGCCCCAGAGATCGTCATAGAGCACCGTTCCGTCCCGCCGGTTGCGCATCTCGTCGCGGTGGCTCGCCGCCCGGGAACGCGCGCGTCGGAAGAGATCGGCAGTAAAAAAGACCGCAACGAGCACCGCGACATGGCCGACGACCGAAGGGCCAAGGACGATGGGCGCGCCGACCCAGATCGTGAAGACCGCAGACCAGATATACGACAAGATCAGCATATACTGGAACCTGACCATTTTGGGCAGAGCACTGAGCGGATTCTGCTCTGGATCCATGACCATGGAGTAAAGACCGCTTATCACTTGGAAAACTCCTGAGAAGTGGTTCTGCCTTTTAATTACGACCCCAGCGACGAAATGGATTATTGCCGGGGCCGGAACTGGCCGGCTGTCGCGAAAGCCGCCTGGACAGCCGCCGCCCCGGCCCCTATAGAAGCGGCCATGCACGATTTCTGGCGGGACTCCGGCTATCACCTCCTCGAGCGGCGCGACGACGGCCACCTGACGGTGACCGACGACTTCCTGCGCGCCTATCTGAACCGGCCCGAGGTGCGGCCGGTCGAGGAGTCCAACGACGCCGAGCGGGCGCTGCACGCCGCCCTGCTGCGCAACCCGCGCGAGGCGGTGAGCGGCGAGCGCCTGGCCGCCATCGGCGATGCCGACGCCGTGGAGAACTACCAGATCGTGCTCGGCTTCCGCGAGCGCCTGCTGGCCGCCGACAGCCTGGAGGACGCCTACCTGAAACTCTTCCTCGAGCCCGAGGGAATCACTGTGCCGCCGCTGTTCATCGACCAGCTGGTCCACGTCATCACCCGCGCCACCCTGGAGGGCGAGACGGATCCCCTGAAGGTGCGCGCCGGCGAGCTGCTGTTCCGCGCCCAGCAGGTGACCATCAACGACGGCGCCATCATGGCCGCCGACGCCGAGACGGTGGAGATGTACGCGGCCTCCGGCGGCTTCGGCAGCCTGGGCCGCCTGGTCGCCGAGGCGCAGACGCCGCTGCGCACCGTCGAGCTCGACGTCCTTACCGAGGACAACGCCGCGCTCTACTGGCAGCGCGACAGCCGCTACGACACGGTGCTGAACCTGAACTTCGCCGGCGCCGGGCTCGACGCCCTGTGCCGCGTCCTCGAGGGCTGGGTGCGGCACTTCTACGACATCGCGGTGTCGATCCAGCCGGTGCAGAAGATCAGCGACGAGCGCTGGGTCTGGCACATCGGCCTGGACGCCGAGGGCAGCGCCATGCTGAACGACCTCTACAACGGCGTGGAGGTCGGCGAAGGGCGCCTCGCCCGCCTGCTCTCGCTCTTCCGGCTCGAGTTCCAGGACGGCTCCGTGGTGCTGCCCAGCGTCGCGGGACGCCCGGTCTACCTCGCCATGGCTATGACCGAGGCGAGCCAGCTGCGCCTCAAGCCGCAGAACCTGCTGGTCAACCTGCCGCTGGCCGAGCGGGCCTGATCCTGGCCCCGCGGGCCGGCGCCCCACCCAGCGCCCCGCGGGACCCTGCCGCCAGAGTCGTTCGCGGTCCCGGGCCGGCGCCCGCGCTGGATCTGCCGCGGAGTATTTTCCCTTCTCCTCGCCCGCCGGTTCAAAAGCCCGCCCTGCCGCGCGCGGCCCCCGTCAGACGCCAGTTACCCACACCCAAACCTGGCGCATTAACGGGTTGTTAACTCAAAATGTGGTGACCTCGGCCATATGTTGTGGTTTAATTGCGTCGCGTCACAAGATGCAGCAAATCATGAGGATTTGCGGGGGTTTCCGGGGGCACGGACAGGACTGAGGCCAGAGTCCAGGCAGGACGACGACGGGCCCGGCCTTCCCATCTGTGACGCGCTGCAGGGATAACAGACAGTTAGAAAGATTGGAGAATACCGTAATGCGGGTTGCGCGTCGTTTCACGGAATCTGGCACCGACGTCTACGCCAAGATTGAATTTCGCCGCACGTCGAGCGAGATCCGCAATCCGGATGGTTCTCTGGTGTTCCGGGCAGAGGACATCGAGGTGCCCAATTCCTGGTCGCAGGTGGCCTGCGACATCCTGGCCCAGAAGTATTTCCGCAAGCGCGGCCTGCCGCTGAAGTCGAAGCGGGTGCCGGAGGACAACGTTCCGGCCTGGCTGTGGCGTTCGGCGCCCGACCACGAGGCCATGGCCGACATCGCCGAGGAGGAGCGCTTCATCGGCGAAACCTCCGCCAAGCAGGTGTTCCACCGTCTGGCCGGCACCTGGACCTACTGGGGCTGGAAGGGCGGCTATTTCGACGCCGAGGAGGACGCCCGCGCCTATTACGACGAGATGCGTTACATGCTGGCCAGGCAGATGGCCGCGCCCAACTCGCCGCAGTGGTTCAACACCGGCCTGCACTGGGCCTACGGCATCGACGGCCCGGGCCAGGGCCACTACTACGTCGATTTCTCGACCGGCGAACTGACCCGCTCCGCCAGCGCCTACGAACACCCGCAGCCCCATGCCTGCTTCATCCAGTCGGTCGGGGACGACCTGGTGAACGAGAACGGCATCATGGACCTCTGGGTGCGCGAGGCACGGCTGTTCAAATACGGCTCCGGCACCGGCACCAATTTCTCCGCCCTGCGCGGCGAGGGCGAGTCGCTTTCGGGCGGCGGCCGGTCGTCCGGTCTGATGTCCTTCCTCAAGATCGGCGACCGCGCGGCCGGCGCCATCAAGTCGGGCGGCACGACCCGGCGCGCCGCCAAGATGGTCACCGTCGACCTCGACCACCCGGACATCGAGGCCTACATCAACTGGAAGGTCGACGAGGAGCAGAAGGTCGCCGCGCTGGTCACCGGCTCGAAGATCTGCGACCGGCACCTGAACCTCATCATGCGCGCCTGCCACGACTTCAAGGCGGCCGAGGAGTCGGAGCAGACCGACGCCTTCGACCCGAAGAAGAATTTCGCCCTGAGGGCCGCCATGAAGGCGGCACGCGCCGCCCTGGTGCCGGAGAACTACATCGCGCGCGTGGTGCAGTTCGCCAAGCAGGGCTACACCTCCATCGACTTCAAGACCTATGACACCGACTGGGATTCGGACGCCTACCTGACGGTCTCCGGGCAGAACTCCAACAACTCGGTACGGGTACCCAACTCCTTCATCGAGGCGGTTCTGAACGACGCCGACTGGAGCCTGATCCGGCGCACCGACGGCCTCGTCCACAAGAAGGTCAAGGCGCGCGATCTCTGGGACCAGATCTCCTACGCCGCCTGGTCCTGCGCCGACCCGGGCATGCAGTACGACACCACGATCAACGAATGGCACACCTGCCCGGGCTCGGGCCGCATCAACGGCTCCAACCCCTGCTCGGAGTACATGTTCCTCGACGACACGGCCTGCAATCTGGCCTCGCTGAACCTCATGGCCTTCCGCCGCGGCGCTGACTTCGACACCGAGGCCTACGAGCACGCCGTGCGGCTGTGGACACTGACCCTGGAAATCGCCGTGCTGATGGCGCAGTTCCCCTCGGCGGAAATCGCCCAGCGCTCCTACGACTTCCGCACCCTCGGCCTCGGCTACGCCAACCTGGGCGGCCTGCTGATGGCCGCCGGCGTGCCCTATGACTCCGACGAGGGCCGCTCCTTGGCAGCCGCGCTGACGGCGATCATGACCGGCGTGGCCTACGCCACCTCGGCGGAGATGGCCGAAGAGTTGGGCGCCTTCCCGCGCTACCAGGAGAACGCCGAGCACATGCTGCGCGTGATCCGCAACCACCGCCATGCAGCCTATGGCCATCGCGCCAACTACGAAGGTCTCTCCATCGCGCCGGTGCCCCTGGAAACGCGCCACTGCCCCGACAAGTCGCTGATCAAGGCGGCCAAGAACGCCTGGGACCGGGCGCTGAAGCTGGGCGAGAAGCACGGCTACCGCAACGCGCAGGCCACGGTGATCGCGCCGACGGGCACCATCGGCCTGGTGATGGACTGCGACACCACCGGCATCGAGCCCGACTTCGCCATTGTGAAGTTCAAGAAGCTGGCCGGCGGCGGCTACTTCAAGATCATCAACCGCACCGTGCCCGAGGCGCTGCGCACCCTGGGCTACGCCGAGGGCCAGATCGAGACCATCATCCGCCACGCGGTCGGCCACGGCACCCTGGAAGACGCGCCGGGCATCACCCCCGAGCGCCTCAAGGCCAAGGGCTTCACCGAAGCCGCCCTGCAGGCTCTGGAAGCGGGCCTCGCCAGCGCCTTCGACGTCAAGTTCGCCTTCAACAAGTGGACCCTGGGCGAGGAGTT
>JBFGUI010000101.1:0-12506 GCA_041565695.1 Kiloniellaceae bacterium | reverse complement strand
TCATGCAGAAATGGCACTCAGGGCAGTGGTCTACCATCACGCAGCTAGCATTTGGCTTGCCGAGCCGGAAAAGAAAATAACGCAGATCGCGTCGATCACCGGCCACACCCTGGCGACCTGCCACACGATCCTGGAGCGCTACAACGTGCGCACGCGCAAGATGGCGATCTCCGCCTTCCAGCAGCGCCTGGAGGCAGAGAAAAGCGAGCGACAAGAATGAAACCGCCAGTACGGTCCCGGCTCGAGAATTCCCGACAAGTCGTTAGATACTAGGTTTCGCCAGGAGCTTTCGAAGGCTTGCTCGGCGGCAAGATCATGGAGTCATCCCAGATCTCCGCTCGCAAGTTCTCCAAGGTAATTCCTTCTCCTAGACTTGCGGTCAGTGTTTCCGTAGGTCCAATTCGATACTTATCTATACCCTCATCAAAGGCGACGTCAGCGATTTTCGACTCCCAGCGATAGCAGGGATAATCGGTTCCAGGAGCAGCAGGGTCACCTTCGCCGACCAGGTAGCTCCAGATGTATTTGTGCGTGCCGTAGGGGCCTCGCGGTGTGAAATATTCGCACTCAATGTAACCTGGAGCGTCTTTTCCGATAGATCGAGTACCGAGAGGATGGCCTGTCGTAAATACCCTGCGGTCGGAATAACAGCGTTACCCGCTTTTTCAACCAACCTCCCTGCGTTACTGAGCCCATGCTCGAGATGATCACTTACTTCTTTTGCGACTTGGTAGGATTCGCTATCTCCTTTAAAGACTAGACGCTCGCGCGTCTGCGAATTAAGGAACGCGTCGATTTTTTGGTGGCCGTCGTCGCGGAAGCACCATTCCATAGCGAGTTGTTGCCTATCCTTTTCTGCCTTCGCCAGCTCGTGACGTAGGCGTGCCACCGTGATTGCTTCGATCCCCATGTAAATATGAGCGAGGGCAAGCAGCTCAGACCCAGTGCGCCAGTTCCTGAGGGCTTCAGAATACTGTGCGATCGACCTGATCAAGCGATCGCGCTCGGCGTTTCGATCAAGGGCGGAGACTATCTCTGCAGTTGCTGCGGTGTCGACGAAGCGAGAGGTTTGAGCGACCTCATCGGGAGGAAGATAGCGCTGGAAATACTCGCGGCGCGCCAAGCCAGGGGTTGTTTCGTACACCACCTCAGGCTCCAGCGGTGCGATCCAAGCATTAGCGCTCAATGAGATCACCGCCGCGATCTCTCTGCCTAGGTTACTGAACGCACGGGCAGCCGCCTGCAGATCGGAGGCAATTCCTTCTGCATCCAACAGAAGGTCCCCCGGAGCGGGGGATGAGTAGCCACGTTCCAGGTACCGTGTCCGAAACGCCACCGATAGTGGCTGTCCATCCAGGCCAACGGACACCCCGATTTGGTGGTCGGGACGAATCAATGTGCTAGCCGGTGCACGGGCAATCACCCGAAAAGACCTATCGTCGCTCATTCCCGATTTCACTTCGGAGCATCCGATTGCATCGCCAGGTCTTGCAGGGAACGTTTCGCGCCCATATCTCGCCAAAAGCTGAACGAAATCGCCGATCCGCGCGTCAACTGTTCAACTCGTGCCCGATTTGTTCTTTGAGAGCTCCGAGCTAAGCGCCTGTTTTCATTGGTGCCCCTGGCCTGACTCGAACAGGCACTCCCTTGCGGGAAACAGATTTTGAGTCTGTCGCGTCTACCAATTCCGCCACAGGGGCCCCGGGGTCCGCAAGTGGACCGGGACAAGCCGGCGCGGGCGGGGCCAGGCGGAGCCGCTCGCCCCGCGCGGCCGCGCGCGCATCTTAGCCGGGACCACGCGCAAGGCAACGGGCGACTTCGCCCGAAAGCCCGGAAAACCGCAGATCCCGGTGCCGCCGCCGAGCCCGCAAGGGCGGCCCCGGCGGTTGCAGCGCCCCGCCCTTCACACGCTTTTCTATGGCACTGCTTCAGCAGACACGCTTAAATGCAATGTAGAAAAGCTGTGTTATAGACGCGTTGTTGCGGGGTCGCCTGTCCGTCTTGACTAGGATCGCCTGAACAGGGGCGGGCGCGATGAGGTGGGTTTCTGCTTCCGGCGCGCAAGTGGCTAGGTAGAGCATGGAGTCGAACGCGTAAATGTTGGATCAGGCGCAAGGGCCCTCGGCCGGCGCGCCGTAGAGGGAAGAACCTGGCATCGCGACTGCGGGACGCACGGCAGGTCCCGCCGGTTTGCCTTCACCGGGCACGAGAGGCGTCTCTCAAGGAACTCGGTTCGGAGATCGCGGACAGGGTGGAGCACCGCCGCCGAGCTTCTCTGCATAGCGATGGCTGCAGGACGTAGGAAAGGGTCTCCCCTGCCAGTCTTGTGGAGTGCCGTTGTTATGTCGAATGATCATGATTTTGATCGGGAAGAGATTACCCACCGTAACGTCAAGGCCGTTGTGAAGTGGTTCAATGCGACCAAGGGCTTCGGTTTCGTACAGTTGAGCGAGGGCGCACCGGACGCCTTCCTGCACATCTCCGTGGTGGAACGCTCCGGCCACCGGGATCTCTTTGAAGGCACCGCCATCGTCTGCGACCTGATGCAGGGCCGCAAAGGCCTGCAGGTGGCGGAGATCCACACCGTCGAGGCCGGCGCCGCACCGCCGGCGGGCGCCGCGCCGAGCAACCAGGGCGGCGAGACCGAGACGGTCGAAGGCACGGTGAAGTTCTTCAACGTCGAAAAGGGCTTCGGGTTCGTCATCCCGGACAACGGCGGCAAGGATGTCTTCGTGTCCGGGCGCACGCTGGAGCGCTTCGGCCTGCCGGCGCTGCAGCCCAATCAGCGGGTGCGCCTGCAGACGCGCATGGGCCAGAAGGGGCCCATGGCCGAGCACGTCGAACTCATCTGAGGCACCCGCCGCCCTACTGCAGGCGGGGGTCTTCCTCCTCTTCCGCCAGCTCGCGGGGCTCTGCATGGCAGGGCCCGGCCTGGTGATGCACCAGCTTCCAGGTGCCGTCCTCGCGCACGAAGATGTTGGTGGCCGCCAGCAGGCTGTCGCCGATCTCCTCGTAGCAGGTGACGAAGGCGGTTTCGCCATAGCGCCGCGCCCTGGCCCCGCGACAGACCACGCTCGGCGCATCGGGATTGGCGAAGATCGCCGACCAGCTCTGCATGATCTGGTCCCTTCCGCTCAAGGCGGGCCAGCCCGGGTGGGTGCAGGCCACCGGGACGCGGCGGGCCCAGATGCCGTCCATGGCCTCCAGGTCCTTCAGCTGGAAAGCATGGTAGAAGGCCTCGTTGGCGAAGACGATGTCGGCATGTTCCTGCATGGTCGGCTTCGAGGAGTCCCTTGGCGGCACGCATTGCGCCCGATGCCCAAGCCTAGCATCTTCTCTGCCCGGTTGCCCCTCCCAAGCCGCCCTGCTAAACGGGCTCCCGGGCGCCCCGCTTCGGTGCCGCCCGCGCTCTGCGCAAGAAAAGATCCACAAGAGAAAGGTCTGATCGGACGTGCTGCGGCGACTCTATGATTGGACCATGGATCTGGCGGCGCGGCCCTATGCGCTCTGGGCGCTGGCGCTGATCTCCTTCGTCGAGTCCTCCGTCTTCCCGATCCCACCCGACGTGCTGCTAATCCCCATGATCCTGGCGGCGCGCGAGCGCGCCTGGCTGATCGCCGGGGTCTGCACCCTGGCCTCGGTCGCCGGCGGCGTGGCCGGCTATGCCATCGGCGCGCTGCTGTTCGACACCCTGGGCCAGCCGATCGTCGAGTTCTACGGCTACATGGAGCGCTATCACGAGTTCCAGGCCGGCTACGAGGCATGGGGCGCCTGGATCGTCGCCGGGGCCGGCTTCACGCCCTTCCCCTACAAGGTGATTACCATCACCTCCGGCGTCATGGACCTCAACTTCGCCGTCTTCATGATCGCCTCGATCGTCTCGCGCGGCGCACGCTTCTTCCTGCTGGCGGCCCTGCTGTGGCATTTCGGGCCGCCGATCCGCGGCTTCATCGAACGCTACCTGCCGCAGCTGACGTTCCTGTTCTTCGTGCTGCTGTTCGGCGGCTTCATCGCGCTGCGCTATCTGTTCTGAACCGCAACGGCTCCGCCCAATGGATCTCTCGCTCCGCAATCCCCGCCTCATGCCGGCCCTGCTGGTCGCCGCCTGCCTCGGTGCCCTGGGCAGTGCCCTGGCCTCGCAGTACTGGGGCGGCCTCTATCCCTGCGTGCTGTGCATCTATCAGCGCTATGCCTACGGCGCCGCCATGGCCCTGGCGGCCCTGGCCTTCCTCCTGGCCGCCCACCCGGCCGGGCGGCGCCTCGCGCTGGTCGGCAGCGGCCTGGCCTTCCTGACCGGCAGCGGCATCGCCGTGTTCCATGTCGGGGTCGAGCAGAAATGGTGGCAGGGCACCGCCGAGTGCCAGGCGCCGGCCCTGCCCGAGAACGCCACGGTCGAGCAGTTGCGGGATATCCTGCTGAACCAGCCCTTCGCGCCCTGCGACAAGGTTCCCTGGGAGCTCTTCGGCATCTCCATGGCCGGCTACAACGTACTGGTCATGGCCGGGCTGGCCGCGCTAGCCTTCTGGGCGGCCTTCCGGACCGCCGAACAGCCCGGCGCCGGACACTAGACGCAGGACACTGGACTGGGAAGGGTCACGCCATGACCGATCGCCAGCGCGACACCGGAGAAGCCGGCAGCGGCCGGCCGCCGCGCGGCTACCTGCCCGGCGACCTCGAACCCGAGGAACGTCTGGCCCGCATGATCCGGGTCGACCATGCCGGCGAGTACGGCGCCCGGCGCATCTACGAGGGGCAGCTGGCGGTGCTCGGCCGGAGCGCCTGCGCGCCGACCCTGAAGCACATGCACGAGCAGGAACTGGTCCATCTGCGGACCTTCGAGGACCTCATGGTGCGCAACCGGGTGCGCCCGACCCTGCTGCAGCCGGTCTGGCACGTCGCCGGCTTCGCCCTCGGCGCCGCCACGGCGCTGATGGGGGAAAAGGCCGCCATGGCCTGCACCGTCGCGGTGGAAGAGGTCATCGACGAGCACTACGCCGGCCAGGCCGAGCAGCTGGGCGAGGATCAGGCCGCGCTCAGGGACACCATCGAGACCTTCCGCAAGGAAGAGCTGGAACACCGCGACATCGGCCTGCAGCACGGCGCCGAGGAGACGCCGGGATACGAGCTGCTGAGCGGCGCGGTGAAGGCCGGCTCGCGGCTGGCCATCTGGCTGTCGGAACGCTTCTGAGACGCAGGAGAGCGGTCCCTCAGGACTCCAGTTCGCTGTCCCAGTAAAGAAAATCCCGCCAGCTTTCGTGGAGGAAATTTGGCGGGAACCCTCTGCCGTTCTCTTGCAGCTGGTAGGTCGTAGGCTCCTCCACGGGCCTCAAGAGGCTCATGCCGGACTCGCCCAGCATTCGGTTCCCCTTCGCCAAGTTGCACTGCTGACAGGCGGTCACCACGTTGTCCCACGACGTCCGCCCGCCGCGCGAGCGCGGCACGATGTGGTCGAAGGTCAGGTCCTCCGCGGCGAAGTCGTCGCCGCAGTACTGGCATTCGAAGCGATCACGCAAGAAGACGTTGAACCGCGTGAAGGCGGGCCGGCGATCCAGGCTGACATACTGCTTCAGCGAAATGACGCTGGGCAGCTTCATCTCGAAGCTCGGCGAGCGCACCACCTCCTCGTATTCCGAGACGATGTTCACCCGCTCGAGGAAGACGGCCTTGATGGCGTCCTGCCAGGACCACAGCGACAGCGGGAAGTAGCTCAACGGACGGAAGTCGGCGTTGAGCACCAGAGCCGGATAGGTTTGCGCGGCACCGGTCATGTCCGGTCCATCCTTCCTCTGCCCGCGGCGCGCGGCGTCTTTTCAGGTCTGGGATGCCAAGCCCAAGCGACCCGCTATCAATACTAAATACAAGTATAGCACACAAGATATTGGCGTCTGGGGCCGAAATTCCTAATGAATTCCTGGTGTAAGTGTCACCCCTGGGGTCCTGCAGCCCGATCCGGCAGGGTTTCCGGAAAGAGGTTCTGAACCAGGGCCATGGCACAGAGTTGCAGGCCCTCCTGGTCGATCCCGTGACCAAGCCCCGGGCGCTCGTAGGCAGCCACCGGCACGCCGCTGAGGTCGAGCGCCTGACGCGCCGCCGGCATGGCTTCGAAGGGCACCACCGGGTCCGCATCACCGTGCACCAGCAGCACCGGCGGGCGGCTGGCGATCTCCTCGCCGAGGATTTCCGGCTTCAGCAGCATGCCGGAAAAGCCGACCAACACGGCACAGGCCTTCGGCCGGCGCAGCATGGTGTGCAGGGCGGTCATGGTGCCCTGGGAGAAGCCGACCAGCGCCAGGCGGCTGTCGTCGAGGCCGTGCTTTTCCAGTTCGGCATCGAGGAAGGCATTGAGGATCGGTTCGGCCGCGCGCACGCCCGCCAGCAGCACGTCGGGATCGCGCTCCTGCAGGCTGAACCACTGCCGGCCCATGGGCGCCATGTCGCAGGGCTGCGGCGCGTGCGGCGAGACGAAGGCGGTATCCGGCAGCAGCGGCTCCAGGAGCGGCGCGAGCGAGATCAGGTCGTTGCCGTCGGCCCCCAGGCCGTGCAGAAAGACCACCAGGGCGCGCGGCTTGTCGCCGGGCGCCGCGCCGTGGCGCGGACCGTCCAGTTGCGTGACTGCATTCACTGCCTACCTATCCTTCCCTTGAGATTGAGCCAGAGTTTCAGGCCGTCCGCTTCACGCCGCGTCCCAGCGCCACGCCGGGATGACGGTAGAGGTGCCAGAGAAAGCGCGCTGCGGCGCTCCGGTGGGGGCGCCACGGCTCGCCCAGCGCCGCCATGGCCTTGGCGTCGGGCCGGGCGCTCAGCTTCTTCAGATGCTGCGCGGCGATGCAGAGCGCAAGGTCGCCGACCGGCCAGACATCCGTCCGCTTCAGCGCGAAGAGCAGGTAGATCTCCGCCGTCCAGCGGCCGATGCCTTTGACCCGGGTCAGCGCCGCAATCGCAGCCGCGTCGTCGAGCGCCGCCAGGCCGTCGATGTCGAGCCGGCCCTCGGCGATCTCCGCGGCGAGGATGCGGCCATAGCGCAGCTTGGGCCGGCTGAGGCCCGCGGCCCTGAGGTCGTCGTCGCCGACCTTGAGGAACTCCTCGGCGGTCAGCGGATCGACGCAGGCCTCCAGGCGGGAGATGATGGCCCGGGCCGACGGCACCGACACCTGCTGTCCGGCGATCATGCGGATCAGGCCGGCAAAGCCCGGCGCGCTGCCGCGCTCGGGCGGCAGGCCGCAGTGGGCATAAGCCGCGGCGATGTCGGCGTCACGGTCGGCCAGGTCCTCCAGGGCCGGGCGCAGGCGCTCGTCGGGCAGCGGATCCAATGCTTGCTTCGGGATCATCGCTGGACAATAGCCCGCGAGTAGCTTACGGCCAATCGCATGTCGCAGCCCGAGTCCACCCGCTTCGCCCCTTCGCCCAGCGGCTACCTGCACCTGGGCCACGCCTTCGCCGCGCTGTTCGCCGCCCGCGCGGCGGGCCGTGGCGGGCGCTTCCTGCTGCGCCTCGAAGACATCGACGGCAGCCGCGCGCGCCCGGCGTTCGAGGCGGCGATCTTCGAGGACCTGGCCTGGCTGGGGCTCGCCTGGGAAACGCCGGTGTGGCGCCAGTCGGAACGGCTTGCCGCCTATGCCACAGCCCTCGAGCAGCTCAAAGCCCGCGGCCTGCTCTATCCCTGCTTTTGCACCCGCAAGGAGATTGCCGCCGAGATCGCGCGCGCCGGCGCCGCGCCGCACGGCCCGGCCGAGGCCGCCTACCCCGGCATCTGCCGCGATCTGAGCGCGACCGAGCGCGCCGAGCGGCTGGCCGCCGGCGTGCCCTATGCCCTGCGCCTCGACCTGGAGCAGGCCCTGAGCGCGGCGGAGTCACAGCACGGCGGAACGATGACCTGGCACGACCGGGCGCGCGGCGACCAGCCCTGCGATCCCCGCCCCCAGGGCGACGTGGTGCTGGCCCGCAAGGACATCGCCACCAGCTATCACCTGGCCGTGGTGGTGGACGATGCGGCCCAGGGCATTACCCTGGTGACCCGCGGCGCGGATCTCTTCGAGGCCAGCCACGTGCACCGTCTGCTGCAGGCCCTGCTGGACCTGCCCGTTCCCGAGTATCACCACCATCGCCTGATCACCGACGACAGCGGCGCGCGCCTGGCCAAGCGCAGCGACGCGCTCGCCATCCGCCACTTGCGCCAAGAGGGCTTGAGCCCGCAGGACGTCATCGCCATGACCGGCTTCGAGCCAGCCGAGGTACACGCATGATCGAGCCCGCAACCCCCGCACAGCCGAGCCTGGCGACGGTCTTCGCCGAGGAGATCGCGCCCGCCCTGCCGGCGCTGGAAGCCGCCCGCAAGGACCGCCTGCGCGAGACCTATTTCCGCGCCGCCGCCGCCGGCTTCGTGGTGGTGCTGGCCGCGCTCATCGCCTGGCTACTCGACTATCGCGCCGTCGCCGTGGCACTGCTGTTCCTCGGCGCGGCCGCCGGCGGTTACTGGGTGCTGGGGCCCGCCCGGCGGCACAAGGAGGCGGCGCGGGCCGTCTTCATCCCGCCGCTGCTGCGCTTCCTCGGTTCCATCGAGCACCACCGCGAACCCGAAGGACGCTTCGACCTCGCCCGTGTCGAGCGCAGCGGCATCACCGGCGACTTCAACCGGGCGAAGCTGGAAGACCTCTTCCTCGGCCGTCACCGCGGCACCGACTTCAGCATGGTCGAGGCGCGCCTGAAAAAGCGCAGCGGCGGGCGCCGCCGGCGCTCGCGCACCGTCTTCGCCGGGCTGCTCTGCGAGATCAGCGTGCCCGTCCCCTTCGCGGGTGTGGTGCTGCTGGTCGGCGACAAAGGCGCGCTGGGCAACTGGATCGTCGACTGGCTGCGCAGCAAGTTCGAAGGCGTGGAGCGGATCCAGCTCGACCATGGCCGCTTCGAGGAGCGTTTCCAGGTCTACGGCGACCGGCCGGACGAGGCGGCGCGGCTGCTGCAGCCGGGCCTGCTCGATTCCCTCATCGCCATCGCCGAGGAACTCGGCGAGCGGGCGGTCAACTGCGCCTTCATCGAGGGACGCTTCCTCATCGCCCTGCCGCAGCGCCGCGACCTCTTCGAAGTCGGCAGCCTGCACCGCTCGCTGGACGGGGCCGAGGATGACCTGCGCCGCCTGGCCCTGGAGTTCACCATCCCCCAGCGCCTGATCGACAATTTGCACGGCGAGCGCAAGCCGCTGATGCCCGGCGGCTGAGTTCTATTCCTCAAAGCGCCCGCAGAGGCCCTCGACGACGGCCTGGTATTCCGGCTCGTCGTCCGGCGACAGCAGGCCGTGGCGCAGCGCGAAGTGCAGGTTGACCAGCGCGACGTTGAACTTGAAGTCGTCGGTCTCGCGGATGCGCGCGAGCACCTCGGCGACGGGCCAGAGGGAAAAGCTCTCGACCTCGTCGCCGTCGGCGACCGGCTGGAACTCCGCCGGCAGTTCCAGGTCGTAGCAGAAGGCGACGTCGTTGCGGAGGCCCTCGGCGCGCGCGCAGATGTAGCGCAGGGCGCCCACCGGCCGCGCAAGGGCCGCGAGCCCGGCGGGGACCGAGGCCTCCTCGCCCGCTTCCTTGATGACGTTCTCCATCAGGCTCAGACCGAAGGGCTGGCCGCCGGCCACCAGGTGGTCGAACTTGCCGGGCGCCACGGGCTTGTGCGCCGTGCGCTTGCCGACCCAGAGCCCGAGACCCGCCGCGCCGCGCACAAAGCCGTTCACATGCACGCCGTAGGCCGGCAGGCCGAACAGCGGTACCGCGCCGCGCTCCATCTTGAACAGCGGCGCTTCGCCCCAGCGCCGCGCGACGCCGTAGTCCTCGTCGCGCCAGCGCGGAATCTCCCCGGCGGCGTGCAGCTCGCGCAGCGCGCCCTCCAGCACGGTCGAGCGGACCTCGAAGTCGTCGTAGCGCGCCGGCAGCCCCACGGCCCGGTCGCTGATCTCGAAGACCTGGGGAAAGTCCTCGAGGCGCCTTGCGAAGTCATGAGTCACCCAGCCGAGCGGCTGCGGGTGCCCTTCCAGGACGAAAGGGCGATAGTTCGCCGGCTGCCAGGCGTGGCAGGCGCGGATCCGGTCGAGAAAGCTCATGGCGGCGAGGCTATTGGCTTTGGCTTGGCAGGGCCACCGGATTCGCCGCCAAGCGACGCTCGCTCCGCAGACATTGGCGTATCGGTGAGCCCGGCTAGCCGTCGCCCGGCTCCGGCCGGCCCTCCAGGAAGGCGCGACTGCCCGGGTGCCAGGGCAGTCCGGGATCGCCCGATGGCGTGGCTGCCGGAGTCAAGTCGCTGCCGGCGAGTGCAGCGGTGACGAGCCAGGCGTGGCGCTCGGGAAAATCCGCCCGCGCGACCAGCAGCCGTCCGCCGAGCGGCGTCAGGGCACGCAGCGCGATGGCGCCATAGGGCGCAAAACGCCCGCTTCCCTCGCGCATGGCGGCGGCGTCCACGCGGCGCAGGATCGCGACATCCAACTGCGCGGTGCCGAGCAGGCTGGCCAGCCTTCCGGCGTCCGGTGCGCGGGCGACCCTTGATTTGGCTGCCGGCAGATGCGCCTCGAGCAGCTCGACCGCTTGCTTTGCCAGGGCGTAGGTCTCCGGATCCTCCCTGTGGCAGCCGATCAGCAGATGCTTCTTGCGGTACACGACCCACTGTCCGTACGGCGTGTGGCCGCCGAGAAGCAAGGCTGCCGCGGCACCGCCGGTCAGCCGCAGCGCGAGATGGAGCGCGCGCCTTCTGTTCACTCCTCGAAGACGTCCTCGTTCAGCACCGCGGTGACGACGTAGTTCGGCACGTCGACCACCTGGCCGACCCGCAGGTCGACGGCGACACTGGCCAGGATATAGGCCTGCTCCGCGCTCAGCCCGTGCTTGCGCTTGATGTAGTCGATCATCTTGATCAGAGCGTCGCGGGCGGCGAGGGTCAGATCCTCAGACAGGTTGGCCAAGTCCTGGATCTTCTGGCTTTCCAGGTAGGTATGCGGCGCCGGAACCTCGCCGGCCGCCTTCAGGGGCAGGCCGATGGTCTGGTAGAACTTCGAAGGTTCCATGTTCTTGATCTGACGGCCGCCTTCGACCTCCGGGCCCTTGATGACGGCACCCTGCCCCTTGCGGATTGCGACGGTGAGGGTGACAACCGCTCCCGTCTCGATCGCCGTACCCGAGACCTCGCCGTCCCCCTGCGCGAAGTGCACGTCGCCGACGAAGAGGCCGCAGCCATCGATGAAGCAGGGCAGCAGCAAGGTGGTGCCGACCTGCATCTGCTGCACGTCCATGTTGCCGCCGTTCTCGCGCGGCGGAATGGTGCGCAGGCAGGCGTCCTTGTGAGAGCCTTCCGGCCCGCAGACCGCAGACGGCAGGGCGCCGATCGGCTGCGGCGGCAAGGCGACGCCGCCGGCCTCGGCGAGTAGTTTTTCACGCTCCAGCCAGCTGGCGACCTCCGGCTCACCGGGCAGCACGCCGACCGAGCCCATGAAGGCCTCGTAGGGCACCTTGACGCCGGGCATCTGATCGGACACCGCATGGGTGCGGGTCAGCTTCCAGTTCACCAGATAGGGCTCGGTATAGATGTCGCGCAGGAAGCCGAAGCCGGGCACGATAACGGTGTAGCCGTACTCGTCCGGCGCGATATCGACCAGAGTGACCGCGATCACGTCGCCCCGCTCGGAGCCTTCGATGTGGACCGGCCCCGTCATCGGATGCACCAGGTTGAGATCGACCGCCGCCAGGTCGTCGGCGTTCGAATCCAGCGTCAGATCAGAGTCCAGAGCATCGCGCGTGTGGAACACGATCATGTCGCCGGGCTTGGCACGGGCAACAGCAGGAATATCCGGGTGATAGCGGTTGAAGCAGTTCGCATCGTCGACACAGTGCGCGCCCTGCTTGGCCAGGACCACCCGGGTCTGCCACTTCGAATCGGTGGTATCCGCCGCTGCGGCGCCGACAAGGCCGAACACTGCAGCCGCGCAAACTGCGAGCAAGGTTTTCATGATCCGCCCCCTGTTATTCCGGATTCGCTTTTTTCTTGATATCCGGCGTGCCTCGGAAGGCAGTCGCTGAGCCATCTCCAGGGACACGCTCTGCTACCAGCAACTTCTTTCGATCGGAGTTGCCGAAAAGCATCCTACGCCAATCCGTCGCAGATTCACATGCATAAGACGTTTAACCGGCGGGCGATGCGCTGATGACGTGCCTGCCGCAGCGGAGGGAGAGGATCAAACGCTACGGCTATGCATCAGGCGCCGCTTCGACCCGGTTGTGTCTGGTGAAGCTCGACCAGCCGCTGCAGCAATGGGGCGTAGTGGTCGAAGGACGGCGTTGCAACGTCCGCGACCTTGGCCTGGTCGTCCCAGAGGCGCACCTGCAGGATGTCGTCCAGGTGCGGCAGCTTGCGGAACGCTTCGATCTCCGCCGCATTCATCGGGCCGCCCTGCAGCTTCAAGGTCAGCACCGAGGCCTCGGAGAGCCGGCCGAAGTAGCCGGGATCGGTGGCGCAGAGATAGCGCTTGGCGGCCACGTGGT
>JBFGUI010000100.1:0-12541 GCA_041565695.1 Kiloniellaceae bacterium | reverse complement strand
GCTTGGCCCGTTCTCACACGCATCGGTCTTGACCCAGGACGCGTCTGCGCAGCGTTGACCTGCGCGGCCCAAATCGTGGCCCCAATCAGCGCACAGCGCTTGGCCCGCCTCGCCGCTGCCCAGAACCTGGTCGCGGAAGTCGCGGAACGGGGCCTGGAGCAACGGCGCCTGGAAGGCTTGTTCATGCGCGAGGTCCGGCAGGGCGCCAAGCTGCCCGTCCTCTGACCGATCAAAGACGAAAACCGGGACCGCTACGAAGCGGAAATGAAGAAGAGCTGAGGAGAGGCGACAGCCATCGTCCCTGGCTAGCGTTCAGAACCGGCCGTTCCGCGACCCAAACGGGCCGTTTCTCACGCCACTGACGAGGAAAAAGCCGGAGCTACCAACCGTTCCGGCGGCAGCGCAATCACAACCTTCGTGCCTTTCTCAGGCTGACTGCTCAACTCCAGGCGACCACCGTGCAACTGCGTCAGGCGCTTCGCCAGGGGAAGTCCTAAGCCAGTGCCTTGGAACATCCGGTTCTTTCCGATATGCAGCTGATGAAACGGCTCCATGACGAGCTGCTGATCTTCAGGAGCGATGCCAATCCCGGTATCCGCAACCGTGATATGCAACGCGCCGTCTGCGCGCAGCTCTACTCCCAGGGTCACCCGGCCACCGGACTTGGTGAATTTTATGGCGTTTGACAACAGATTGATCAGGATCTGACGCATCCGCAGTTCATCCGCGCGAACACAACACCCTATCGGGATACCCGAGCACTCGAGCGTAATATTGCCCCGCACCGCCTGCTCATAAACGATACGGACCACCGACTCGATCAGTTGCGTGAGATCGACCACTTCCTCCTCGATCGTCAACTTGTCGGCTTCGATCTTTGAGAAGTCCAGCAGATCATTGATCACGCGCAGAAGATGCCGGCCACTGTGGAAGATGTCGTCTGCATACTCCTGATACTTCGCATTGCCAACGGGCCCCAACGTTTCATCCCGGATGAATTCTGAGAACCCGATGATGGCATTGAGCGGAGTCCGCAGCTCATGGCTCATCGTTGCAACAAAATGACTCTTTGCCTGGCTGGCCTGCTCGGCCTGCTCCTTCGCCGCAACAAGCTCCGCCTGGGCGATCTCCAGTTCATTGCAGCGGTCCGCCAGTACAGTGTGTGTATGGCGCAGACTCTGCTCAGCCCGCCACTTCGCAGAAAGCGCTGCAGCAAACTGCTGGAGTTCCATCGCCTGGAAAGGCTTGCCGATATAGAACAACTTGTCGAGCGTTGGTACCATCTCTGCGATGTCGCGCGGATGGCGGTCGGAATAGCCCGTCACGATCACAATATTGATGTCCGGGTCCAATTCCCGGATGCGAGCGGCCGCCTCGATTCCATCAATGCCCGGCGGCATGCGCACGTCGACAAAAGCCATCGAGAAAGGTCGGCCTTCGGCCAGGGCAAGCTTGACAGCATCGACAGCCTCTTCGCCCTGGCGACACAGGGTCATTTCATAGATCTGTTGCTCTTCAACTGCTGTAGATGAGTCAAACAGCTCCTGCTCAAGAGCGCCGATGGCGAGTACTTGCTCCGACTCCTCCTGGACGCTCTTCAAGACCGTTCGATATGATTCCAGCACGCGCGGTTCGTCATCGGCCACCAGGATCCGCGGTGTTTGAGGCCCGTTTGACATCAGTTCTGATCTCCATCCGACTCCCAGGTCGGAATGACTATATGAAAGCGCGCACCTCGACCTGGCCCATCACTCTCCGTATAGATCCGCCCTCCCATGGAAGAGAGGCAATTTGCGGACCAATGGAGGCCAAGACCACCGCCGCCTGGGTTCTTTGTGCTGAAGCCGCGCTCGAAAAGCCGCCCGAGGATCGCGTCGTCTATTCCCATCCCATTATCGCTGACAACAATGTGAAGGGCGTCCTTCTGTGCCATCCGGTCCAAGTCCGCGCTGATCTCGATCTTTCCATCAGGGATTTCGGCCGCCTTGATGCTTTGCGCTGCGTTCACGATCAAATTGCCGATGACCTGCGTGAGAATGATGCGATGACCGTGAATGGCCGGCAATTCTTCGATTCCCGGATCGATCGCAATCTGCAGCGCCGACGAAGACTTGCCGACGATCTGCGCCGCTTCTTTCAGCACTTCCGAGAGGGAGACGGGCTCCAGTTGCCGTCGCTCCTTGGCGAAGAGGCTGTGATCCTGGAGGATCTGTTCGATATGTCGGGTCTGATCAACGAGGGCGTGCAAATCCGCCACAGCCGCCTGCCGCTGATCCAATTGCAGAACAAAGCACTGCCTAACGAACTCAGCGAGCTTCAGACGCCGTTCCGGCGCCACCTGCTCGTTTGCCAGTTCATCAAGAGCGCGCTTGAGGTTTTCAGAAACCGGGGTCTCGATTGCCGCGGTTACTTTCCAGAGGCCGATGGAAATCGGGCTTAGCGCATTTCGGACGTTGTGCAGAACTCCAGCGGCCATTTCTGCCATGCCGCCATAGTAAGACTGGTCGAGCAGCTTGCTCTGAGCGTCCGCAAGTTTCTCAACCATCAGATCGAATTGACGGGAGAGGATGCCGAGTTCATCCGACCGCCGCGTCAAACTCGGCCAGGAGCTTTTGCGCAGGGAACCCGTCTGGCCGATTGTTACAGTATCATCCGTCAGCTGACGAATTGGCGCCACGACATAGCGGTGGAGTACCAGACCCAGCAAAAGAAACGTAAGAACGCCGAATACAGCGGCAATTGTGGCCTTGAGACGAGCATCCCCCGCGAGCTGCTCGTCGATGCGATGGGTCGACCACGCAATGGCAAACGCACCGATGCTTTCCTTGTTGTATTTCGAGCGGGCGATCGGAGAAACCACCACGTGCCAGTCTTCGATCCAAGTCTCCTGACGGATTCCCGTGCTTGAGGCTTTTTCGCTGAGCCTGGCCAATGCCTGCTCGGGAAAATGTAGATCATCGAGCGAAAGATAGCTCTTCACCCTGCGCCCGTCAGAGCCGAACACACCAAGCGCGGAGATGTCGGAATGATCGTGGTCTGAACGGTCTCCGAAGACGATGTCGAAGTATATGCGCTCTATCTGATCCTCATCTCTTTCGATAATGCCGGCTGAAGCTTGATCCGCCATCAAGTCGGTCAGCGTGCGATTCACCTCGAAGGCCATGGCGCGGAAATGATGCTCCTGCGCCGTATGGCTGGCGACAATCATCGCTCCATAGCCGATGAAAATACCCAGCCCGACAATCGCGAGCAGCTTTGCCTGAATCGAATGAAACGAGAATCGCGGCCGGATTTCCGGCAACGTCATCTCAGAGTCCAGGGCGATGCTCATGCCGAATCACTCTTCGCTCAGCATGATCGCTTACGACTTGCCGTCATTCTTCATCTTCACGACTTCGCCGGTCACCGGGTCCATGTAGATTTCGATGTGGTTGCCTTCGGCATCAACAATCTTGGCCTCGAAGCAATTGTCTTCAAAAGCAAGGACGAAATCCTTGTGCCCCAGCTCTGTGACGATCCGCTTGAAGTCTTCGGGTTTCAGCCAATTCTCCTTCGGTCCGCCGACACAGATATCCGCAGCCATGGCCGATGACGAAATGAAGACGACAAGAGAGAACAGTGCGAGTTGAAGGCGCGCCATGGAGTTACCTCTTAAATTGTAGGTTAGTTCTATGCTCTCTGAAACGGCTGTAGGCAATTCAGCGACCCGCATACTGATGCATGGAAACTAAAGGCAGGTTAATAAGAGCTTTAGTCTGGAACCGATACATGGCCTGCAAGCCAGAACAGCGGCGCGCGTCCCAGGAAACTGACCGACTTTGTGCTCATCTCCTGGCTGTTTTCTACCTAAAAGCAAATTCTAATTTGTTCTTGCGACCTGAAAGTATTGATCGAGGCGGCTGGCTGAAGCGTGTCGCGCGACCGTGGCGTCACGATGCTGCCCCGATGGTGCGATGGTCTGCCTCGGCGACGGCGCCTGCTACAGCATCCGCCGCAGCAGGCGGTAGAGGGTCCTGCGCTCGGCCGGAGTGAAGGGCGCCAGCGCGTCGGCAGTGCTGGCCTCGTCGAGGGGGACCAGTTCGGCCACCAGCGAGCCGCCCTCGGCGGTCAACGCTACGACCCGACGCCGGGCATCTCCCGGATCGGCCGCGGTCTTCACCAGGCCCCGGGCGGCCAGCCGCTCCACCATCTTGTGGATGTTCGCGCGCGGCATGCCGACCGCCTCGCCGAGGCGGTTCTGCGACGTCGGCCCGAGCTCCTTCAGGCGCAGCAAGGTGGCGCACTGCTGCGGCTTCAGGTCGTAGGGCTTCAGGCGGCGGGTCAGGTGGGCGCTGGCCGACTGGTAGGCCCGGCGCAGCAGGTGCCCGATCTGGTCGTCGAGCCTGAACCCATCGCTCCGCGATTCCGGCATGCTTCCTCGTCTTGCGGGTCCGCTTGACAGGGACATTTAGTTATTTATATAACGTTCTTCCGCTCCTGCAGCAAAGGAAAGCCGCCATGCCGCGCGGTATCGTCGACCTGGAAGGCCTCAACAGCCCGCGGGCGCAGGCGCTGCGGAACATGCAGCCCCCGGCCGACCTGCCCTTCCGGATCACCAAGCTGGGCCACGTGGTGCTGGTGGTCCGCGACCTCGAGCGCTCGCTGCTCTTCTACACCCAGGTGCTCGGCTTCAAGGTCTCCGACGTCTACCCCGAGACCATGATGAAGGGCGGCATGGTCTTCCTGCGCTTCAACGACGACCACCACGGCATCGCCCTGGTCGGCCAGGGCGCGGCCGGCTCCGAACACCGCGAGCTGCACCACATGGCCTTCGAGGTAGCGAGCCTCGACGAGGTGCTGCGCGCCAGCGCGCATCTGAAGCAGCACGACGTGCCGATCGACTTCGAAGGCCGCCGGCGGGCCGGCTGCCAGATCGCCGTGGAGTTCCGCGATCCCGACAACCATCGTCTGGAGATCTTCTGGGGTCTCGACCAGGTGGCCTGGGACGGCAAGGCGCGGCCGCCGGAGGAATGGGCCGAGGAGCATTCCCTCGAGGCCGCCATCGAGCACGCCCCGCCGGGCCAGGATACGACGCTGGCCGATCCGGCACTGCGTGGCGGCTGATCCTGCAGGGCCCGCGGGCCTGCCCCTTTCTCGCCCTTGCCCGGAGCGGAGCCATTTCCTAGCCTTGCGCCATGCCGCTGACCAAGCTCATCCCCCGCTACCGCCTGCGCGCCGGCAAGCCGGCGGACGCCGCAGGCATCTTCGCGGTGCACGACCGGGCGATCCGCGTGCTCGGCCGCGGCCCCTACAGCGACAGCCAGGTCGAGAGCTGGGCCCAGGGCAACTGCCCGGAGCGCTACGTCGAGGCCATGCGCAAGGAAGGCGAGCGCTTTCTCGTGGCCGTGGCCCGGGGGCACGGCATCGTCGGCTTCTGCTCCTACAAGGAACAGGAGGTGCGCGGCCTCTACGTCGACCCGGAGTGGTCCCGCCTCGGCCTCGGCACCGCGCTGCTGCAACGCGCCGAGGAGATCATCGCCGCCGCCGGCCACCGCAAGGTCGTCGTCGGGGCCAGCCTGGTCGGCCTGCCGTTCTATGAGATTCACGGCTACAGCGTTGTCCGCCATCGCCACTGGCGCACCCACGGCGGCCTGATGATTCCCGCCGCCGACATGGAAAAGGCGATCGACGCCTGAACCGTCCGGTTCTGCGCTATCCTTCGATGCGCGGCACCACGATCTCGGCGCGGCACAGCGTGTCCTCGATCGCGGTCAGGAAGCCCTGCCCCACGGTCGACTCCGGGTCCATCTCGCGGATGATGCGGCGCAGCACGGTGCTGCCCTCGGGGAAGCGGCGCATCTGGGCGATGGTCTCGCGCGCCAGGCGCTCGCCCAGCGGCCAGTCATCCTGGTAGACGCCGGTATCCGCCGGCACGTTCCAGTAGTGCCAGCCCCCTTCCGCGTCGCGGCTGACGGTCGGGAACCTCAGCCATTCGGAGTTCCACCAGTCCGAGGCGCGGGCCGCCTCGCGCACGGCCTCGTCCTCTTCCCGGCGGTAGGCCTCGAGATCGACGATCTGCTTGTCTGACACCATGGAATGCTCCCTTCACCGAAGCATGACGCATTCTATACCGAAAAATACTTGGCCTGCGGGTGGTGCAGCACGATGGCCGAGGTCGACTGCTCGGGGTGCAGCTGGTGCTCGTCCGACATCACCACGCCGATCTCGCCGGCGTTGAGCAGCCGCAGCAGCTGCTCCTGGTCCTCCAGGTTCGGGCAGGCCGGGTAACCGAAGGAATAGCGCGAGCCGCGGTAGCCCTGGTTCAGCATGGCCTCCAGGTCGCGGGCATCCTCGTGGCCGAAGCCGAGCTCGGCGCGGATGCGCTTGTGCACGTACTCGGCCAGGGCCTCGGCCATCTCGACGCCCAGCCCGTGCAGGTAGAGGTAGTCCTGGTAGCGGTCGTCCTGGAACCACTCGCGCGCCACGTCGGAGGCGCGCTGGCCCATGGTGACGATCTGCAGGCCCAGCACGTCGCGCTCGCCGGAGGTGACGTCGCGCAGGAAATCGGCGATGCAGAGCCCGCCGGCACGGGCCTGGCGCGGCAGGGTGAAGCGCGCGATCTCCCGGTCCTGCTGCAGCGGGTCGAAGACGATGACGTCGTTGCCCTCGGCATTGGCCGGCCAGTAGCCGTAGACCGCCTGCGGCAGCAGGATGTCCTGCTGCTTGCAGACGTCCAGCATGCGCTTGAGCGTAGGGCGCAGCTCCTTGCGCGCCCACTTCATGTAGTCCTCAAGGCTGCGCCCCGCCTTCCGGAAACCCCACTGGAACTGGTAGAGCATGCGGTGGTTGAGGAAGGGCACCAGGGCGTCGAGCGGCACCCGCGCCAGCACCCGCGGACCCCAGAAGGGCGGCTCCGGGATCGCCACACCGGCGGCCAGCTCATCGCGGCGCAGGCGGGTTTCCGCCAGGTCCACCGGGCGCTGGTCGGCCCGCGTCGCCTCGCCCAGCACGCGCTTGGTATTGGCCGGGCGCGCCCGGCGCTTTTCCTGCTGCTGGCCGACGTGGTCGGCGAAGCTGCCGTTGACCACCTTGTCCATCAGCGACAGCCCGTCGAAGGCGTCGCGGGCGTAGGCCACCTGGCCGGAGCCATAGGCCGCCGCGCAGTCGGTCTCCACGTAGTTGCGGGTCAGCGCTGCGCCGCCCAGCATGACCGGCACCTTGACGTTGTCGCGGCTCATGCGCTCCAGGTTCTCGCGCATCACCACGGTCGACTTGACCAGCAGGCCGGACATGCCGACCGCATCGGCGCCGTGCTCCACCACGGCGCCCAGGATGTTGTCAATGGGCTGCTTGATGCCCAGGTTGACAACCTTGTAGCCGTTGTTGGTGAGGATGATGTCGACCAGGTTCTTGCCGATGTCGTGCACGTCGCCCTTTACCGTGGCCAGCACGATGGTGCCCTTCTCCTGGCCTTCGACCTTTTCCATGTGAGGCTCCAGGTAGCGCACCGCCGCCTTCATGGTCTCCGCCGACTGCAGCACGAAGGGCAGCTGCATCTTGCCGGCGCCGAACAGCTCGCCGACCACCTTCATGCCGTCCAGCAGGTGGACGTTGATGATGTCCAGCGGCGCGTGCTTGCTGAGCGCCTCGGCCAAGTCGTCCTCCAGGCCCTGGCGGTCGCCGTCGACGATGCGGTCCTTGAGGCGGGTCTCCACGTCCTCGGCGCGGGCGCGCTTTTCCGTCGCCGCGGCGCTGCGCCCTTCGAACAGCGCCATGAAGGCCTGCAGCGGGTCGTAGCCTTCCCGGCGGCGGTCGAAGATCAGGTCCTCGGCGACCTTGACCTCCTCCTCGGGAATCTTGTGCAGCGGCATGATCTTGCTGACGTGCACGATGGCGGCGGTCAGGCCGCGCTGGATGGCGTGGTCCAGGAACACCGAGTTCAGCACATGCCGCGCCGCAGCATTGAGGCCGAAGGAGATGTTGGAGAGCCCGAGCAGGATCTGGCAGTCCGGCAGCGCCCGGACGATCTCCTCGATGGCTTCGAGGGTCCAGAGCCCCAGCTTGCGGTCGTCCTCGTTGCCGGTGCAGATGGTGAAGGTCAGCGGATCGATGATCAGGTCGCTGGCCGGCAGGCCGTGCTTGCCGCAGGCGAAGTCGTGCAGCCGCCGGGCGACCTCCACCTTGCGCTCGGCGCTCTTGGCCATGCCCTCCTCGTCGATGGTCAGCGCGATCACCGCCGAGCCGAACTTGCGGGCCAGCTCGAGGCGCTGTTCCGCCGCCTCTTCACCGTCCTCGAAGTTGATGGAGTTGAGGATCGGCTTGCCGCCGTAGAGCTTCATGGCGGACTCGAGCACCGGCAGCTCGGTCGAGTCGAAGACCAGGGGCGCCGAAACCGAGCCGCGCATGCGGGTCACGACCTCGTTCATCTCGGCGATCTCGTCGCGGCCGACGAAGGCGGTGCAGACGTCGATGGCATGGGAGCCCTCGCGGGTCTGGTCCACGGCCATGGCGACGCAGCCGTCCCAGTCGCCCTTTTCCTGCAGCTCGCGGAACTTCTTGCTGCCGTTGGCGTTGCAGCGCTCGCCGATGGAAAGGTAGGCGTTTTCCTGGCGCAGGCCGACCTGGCTGTAGAGCGAGGCCACCGAGGGCAGCCAGAAGGACTGGCGCTGCTTGGGCGCCGGGCGGATCCGCCCCGCCTCCCCGGCGCGCCGGCGCAGCATGGCATCGAGCGCGGCAATGTGATCGGTGGTGGTGCCGCAGCAGCCACCGATCAGGTTGACGCCGTCCTCGGCGATGAAGCGCTCCAGCCAGCCGGCCAGCTCCTTGGGCTGCAGCGGGTAGCGGGTCTGGCCGTCGACCAGCTCCGGCAGGCCGGCGTTGGGCTGCACCGAGAGGAATCCGGGCCAGTTCTCCGCCAGCCATTCCAGGTGCGGCGCCATTTCCTGCGGGCCGGTGGCGCAGTTGAGGCCGACGACCGGGATGTCGAGGGCCTTCAGCACCGTGGCGGCCGCTGCCACGTCGGCGCCGACCAGCAGGGTGCCGGTGGTCTCCACCGTGACCTGCACCATGAGGGGCAGATCCGCGCCCGCGGCCGCGCGGGCCAGCTTGGCGCCGTTGACTGCCGCCTTGACCTGCAGGGTGTCCTGGCAGGTCTCGATCAGGATGGCGTCAACGCCGCCGGCAATGAGCCCGTCGCACTGGGTCCTGAAGGCCGCCTCCAGGGAATCGTAGTCGATGTGGCCGAGCGAGGGCAGCCGGGTGCCGGGGCCGACGGAGCCGACCACGAAGCGGTCGCGGCCGTCGGCGGCAAAGAGCTCGGCCGCCTCGCGGGCGATCTCGGCCGCCCGCCGGTTGATCTCCTCGGCACGCGCGCTGAGCCCGAACTCGCCGAGGGTGATGGGCGAGCCGCCGAAGGTGTTGGTCTCGACCATGTCCGCGCCGGCCTCGAAGTAGCCGCGGTGGATCTCCCGCACGATGTCCGGACGCGAGAGGTTGAGGACCTCGGTGCAGTTCTCCTGGTTCCAGTAGTCCTCCTCGAGGGAGAGCTCCATGGCCTGTACGCGGCTGCCCATGCCGCCGTCGCACAGCAAAACACGATCGGAAAGATGCTCTAGGAAACGACTCACGAAAGGCCTCCGGCCACCAGCTTGGGTCGCTCGACCCGGGCGAGACCGCAGCGCGCGTCGTTGCGCAGCAGGCGGCAGAGCGCCGCCGTCAGGTCGGCCCGGTTGAGCGTGTAGATGTGGAAATCCTCGATACCGCGCGCCACGAGATAGCGGCAGAGGTCGACGACGAGCGAGACCGCCACGGGGAAGCGCACGGCGTTGTCGTCCTCCAGGTCGCCATAGAGGTCGATCAGCCACTGCGGCAAGGCCGCCTTGCAGCTCTCCGCCATCTGCCGGGTGCGCTCGAAGTTTACGATCGGCAGGATGCCGGGAATGATCGGCGCGGTGATCCCGGCGGCCCGCGCCCGGTCCACGAAGCGCAGGTAGTCGTCGGGGTCGAAGAAGAACTGGGTGATCGCGCGGCTGGCCCCGGCGTCGAGCTTGCGCTTCAGGTTGTCCAGGTCGGACGCGGCGTCGCGCGCCTCCGGGTGCACCTCGGGGTAGGCCGACACGGAGATGTCGAAGTCAGCGACCCGCTTCAACCCGGCCACGAGGTCGGCCGCGTAGGCATAGCCCTCCGGGTGCGGGACGTAGCCGTCGCTGCCCTGCGGCGCATCGCCGCGCAGCGCCACGATGCGCCGGATGCCGGCCGCCCAGTAGCGCTCGGCGATGGCATCGATCTCGGCCCGGGTGGCGCCGACACAGGTGAGGTGCGCCGCCGGCTCCAGCTCTGTTTCATGGTGCAGCCAGTCGATGGCCTTGAAGGTCCGCTCCTGCGTCGTGCCGCCGGCCCCGTAGGTGACGGAAGCGAACTCGGGTTCGAGGGCGGCCAGGCGGCGCGCCGCCTCGCGGAACCGCGCCTCGGCGGCCGGCGTGGCCGGCGGAAAGAACTCGAAGGAAAAGCGCGGCAAAGCGGTGTCTCCCTGACTGGGTTTGCACGAAGCGGTGGTGCGATTGCGATCGGCCACGACGAGGTCTCCTCTCAGGCCGCCTCGGAGCGGCTGCCCGCCTGCGGCAGGCGCGCCGTCCAGATACAGATGGTGAGCGGCTCGCCCTTCAGCTGGCGGCAGCCCTCCGGCTTCAGCCCGGCGGCGGTCAGCCAGTCGGCCATCTCCTGCTCCTCGAAGCCGAGCCAGCGGTGCTGGTGCTCGCTGCGCAGGAAGTCAAGGCCATGCGCCAGGAAGTCGACGATGAAGAGACGTCCGCCGGGGCGCAGTACCCGCGCCGCCTCGGCGATCGCCTTGCCGGGCCGCTCGGCATAGTGCAGCACCTGGTGGATGGTGACGGCATCGAAGCTGGCCTCGCCCAGCGGCAGATTGTGCATGTCGCCCTTGCGCACCGCGCAGTTGCGCCGGCGCGCCCGCTCCAGCTTGGAGCGCGCCAGCAGCAGCATGTCCGGCGAGAGGTCGACGCCGACGGCGTGCTCGACCTTGTCGGCGAGGATTTCCAGCACGCGCCCGGTGCCGGTGCCGATGTCCAGCAGATCGCCGACCGGCTCGGCGGCGATCAGCGCGCTGAGCTGCTGCTCCACCTCGTCGTCGTGCACATAGAAGGCGCGCAGCTCGTCCCACTGCTCGGCCACCTTGCGGAAGTAGTCCTCGGCGCGTCGGGCGCGCTCGCTCATCAGTTCCTCGAGCCGGCCGAAGTCGCGCTGCAGGGTCGGATCGTCGTGCGGCAGCGAGTCGACGAGGTTGCGCGCCAGCGCCGCCGAGGGTCCGGCGTGCGCCAGGCGGAAGTATACCCAGCTGCCCTCGCGGTTCCGGTCCAGCAGCCCCGCCTCGGTGAGGAGTTTCAGATGGCGCGACAGCCGCGGCTGACTCTGCCCGAGGATGTGCACCAGATCGGAGACCGTGAGGTCGGCACGGGCGCAGAGCACCAGGAGCCGCAGGCGCGTCGGCTCGGCGGCGGCTTTCATGGCGGCTAAGAGACTTTCCATCGGGCTCCCTCCCGGGACGGCTGCCTCGGAGCAGAATGCTATAATAAGGATATAAAGATATCGTTATGTCAAGGGAAAGGCCAACGGCGGCCCGCCGGGGCGCGCGCCGGCGCGGGTGAGAATCTGTGATTTTTCGGGGACTTGCCGAGCGCCCCTGGCAGGGGGTGCCAAGCCCCCCCAAATTATGATTCGTTAAACCGCCCGGCGTTATGATTCACCATGGCCTACGTCCTGCATGCGCAGTCGCGCCCCCGCATCGGCCTCGCCCTTGGCAGCGGGGTGGCCCGCGGCTGGGCACACCTCGGCGTCCTGCGGGCCCTCGCCCGCCACGGCATCGAGCCCGACGTCATCGTCGGCACGTCGATCGGCGCGGTGGTCGGCGGCGTGCACCTGGCCGGCAAGGCCGAAGCGCTGGAAGCCTGGGCCCGCTCGCTGACCAAGGTGCGCATGATCTCCTACCTGGACTTCCGGGTGCGCAACGGCGGCATGATCGGCGGACGTCACCTGGTCGAAGCCCTGCGTCTCAACCTCGGCGACGTTCGCATCGAGGAACTCGGCATCCCCTTCGCCGCGGTCGCCACAGACCTGGTAACCGGTCACGAGGTCTGGCTGCGCGAAGGCGACCTAATCGATGCGCTGCGCACCTCCTTCTCCCTGCCAGGCGTGTTCGAGCCGATGCTTCACGGCAGCCGCTGGCTGGTCGACGGCGCCCTGGTCAATCCGGTGCCAGTTTCGGTGTGCCACGCGCTGGGCGCGCAGATGACCATCGCGGTAAACCTCAATGCCGACATCATCGGCAAGGAGCGGCGCGCCGGCGCCGCGGTGCCGACCGTCGCCGGCTTCGACCTGCTCAACGAGCTGAAGGAGAGCGAGGCGGCCACCAAGTCGTCGCGCATCGGATCCCTGGCCAAGCGCCTCTTCCGGCGCGAACCGAGTCACCCCAGCATGTTCGGGGTGATGATCTCCTCCCTCGGCATCGTGCAGGACCGCATCTCCCGGTCGCGCCTGGCCGGCGAGCCGC